>CAZLWL010000058.1:3819-15538 GCA_964563335.1 uncultured Pirellulales bacterium | reverse complement strand
CCGCAAACATGTACAGTATTATTATAAGGATTGCTACCCGTGCCGCCAACAAATTCTTGGTTCTCATCCAATAAAGTTGGTGGATAGTAAGGGTTATTTTGATTTAAGTCTTTTGGATTTAACGCTTTAAGGCAACAGCATGTATAGGTATAATATTACTGCTGTCGGGGAGGATAGGGCAACGCTGGGAAGCGACCCGAGCGCCTCGATAGCGGCATACAGCATTGGGCGGTATCCTCGGTGGTACCGTCCATTACAGCACATATATGCTGGTGCCCAAAATGCGATAAATCCCTCTTTTTCATGGCTTTAATCCAGAAACTAACCTCAAACTAACCAACTTTTTGGGAGTTGAACCTTAAATATAGGATATTCTCTTTCCACCAAATCAAGCTGTGCGGGTGTTACCCTAATAATCTTGATATTGACATTTATATAAAGCATTGGACCCCCTGGTGTAGTGAGCACTTCTTTTTCAGAAAGCACCCTGATGCCGTTTCGCCTAAGTCGCAATTCCGTATCGTTTTGCAATGCTTGCTTTGTCAAACCATACCGGCTTGCCTCTGGCGATAGCTCCTCGAAAATAACAAAAACGCCTTGAAGCCCCACCAAAGTATCGCGCTGCTCCTCGGCAACCGTGAATCGTGGCGCAGTCCCAGTATCCGGTTCCGCCGCCTTATCTTTGGCGCTGGCGGCCCAACAGGCAACGGTAAACATAGCCCATAACACTGCCATAAAAATCCAAAACTTTTGTCGAGTAGACATAATACTACAGCGCCATGTGGCTGTTTTTATACTGAAAAACCGCATTTTTGATGCTGATAATAGGGCCACCGAACCATGAAAAGGCTTAAGTGGCGCTGTAGTAATAATATAGTCCCTTCAATGACATCCGGCGGATCATCCGTTGACCACATCAAACACATCTGTTGCAAGTCATAGGAATTTTCCCTGTACCGCCGACGGTGCTTATCGTAAATCCGATATAGAGTTTCATATGTCGTTTGGAATGTCTTCATTATGATAATTTTCCGGTTTTTCCGTAGTTCATTGCCAATTGTTTTTCGTCTGCTTTTTCAACCGTTGCAGAGCTGTCTTTTCATCGGTTTCTATCACCGTCTTCACCGGCCAACGCAATGTAATTGTTATGAGATTTCAGCGTCTTATTTGACTTGTTAGCTTTTTTCCTTTGTGAAGTGGATATATTTTTCTTCTCGTTCTTTAAAGAAATCTTCCTTCTGAATTTTCTTTTTTAATTCCTGCTTGAACTCTGGACTACTAAAGAGTGACTGAGGGTCATTTGCACGATTACGAAAAGTTGCATAATTTGAGATTTCAACCTTGTGGTAGAACTTAGAAACTCTTTTCGCAAATGAAAAGTGTTGGTGTACATGGATTGAGAAGAAGTAGGCATCTTGAGAAACCATATACATGTAGAAATTCGGCTTATAATCGCCACGGTATTGAGGGTCATAATATTCCGCTACTTCATGACCAAGCACAGATTCAATTTCTGCAATAAACTCGCCCAATGGGATTACAACATGCTGGCAGTTTGGGCCACCTTTTGTTGCTTCTTTTTGCTCATCGTTGGCAATATAAACATAAATTGGATTGCTTTCTTTCCCTTGAAATGGATATTTCCCTTTTGCTGCATAGTATTTTCCGATTAGTTCACCGTAATATTTAAGATGTTTTAATCTGGCAATGTCAGCATCTTTTTGGAATTCCAAACTGGTTTTAGTTGGAGTGCCTTCATTCTTGTTTTTAGAGTGATACAAATTATTTAATCCAGCTTCCAGTGCTCTTAGGCTTTGAGTTATTTCGTTTCGAGTGATTTTTGATTTGTCTTTTTCGAATAGAGAATAGAGGGTGTCAGAGTTTGCCTTCTCTAAAGCTAAATAAATAATTGCAAGAGCTTGAAGTTGCCCAAGCCTGTCCCAATTGTCATTTTTAATGTTAGTCAGATTTTCTTTAGATTCAAGAGCTGCCAATAGGCCAAGTTCAATATCACTCACTAAGCCAAAGATTCTTTCCTGTTGGGAGGTAACATCTTTTTTTGACGCACCCCAGATTATCCATGGATGCGTGTCAAACGAGAAATGCTTCAATGGTTCTTTTTTTCTATCATAATAGTTATAAGAACCGTCATTGATGCCGTCTTGGACGAGCTTGCCATTAGGGTCATAGACGGCTTCCTTGTGGCCATCCACGTGCAAATATACCTCGTTTCCTATGGCACCATTTAGGTTGTGAATATAGTGTTCTGAGGTGTTTTGAAGGATGAGATAGATGATTTGTAATTTCCGTGAGTTGATTTCACCTTTTTCAATTCGTTCAATGGTTTTCTCCAAATTTAGCAACTTCTTTGTTTCGTCCATGGAATCTTTCATCTCTTTTTGGTCTATGTGTGCTTGGACGGATGTTGCAAAAACCATAAAAAAACTCAATACGAAAATTGTTAATCTCATTATTTAATCCTTTGCATAAAAGTAATTATACAGTCTATATAAAACTACAGAGGCAGACTGCTGATTTCTGTATAAGAAGTTGCCATATTTTCTTGTTCATTCGCCTAAACACCTTAAATTCAAGAACTTACGATCCTTCTTGCTTTTTGCCCGTTTACAACGCCATAATATGGGCCTGCAATGTCATAATGTAACCTTACAAGACAAGACCGCCATGTAAAGCTGCAATGCCACGATGTAAACTTACAATACTGTGATGCACGCTTCTATCGGGAACGATACGGCTTTCCCAAGTTCCAATGTGAACAGTCCGATTACCTGCCACGGACTCAGACCCCGGCACGCCGCTGGGTTCCCAAACGCATAAGTACTGCGTTTGGGGTCCCCTTACATACTCACCTTTAACGCATGCAACGATACCGGCTTTCAGAAAATGAAACCCTTGGCCCTGTGCAAGAATAGTAATTTCGGGGCTGAACACCTTCACTTTCGTTATGGCCGATAATCCGCCTTTCCTTTGGCTCCACATAACTTGTTACCTCATTATGCGCAAAGTTCCGTTCTGGCCTGGTGGCTACCCTTTGGCCAGGCTGGATTGTCCAGCCTGCTCACATCAGCTTCCTTGGCACTGCTCAACCTCTCGCTTCATTTCTTATCCTTTTCTTTTTCATTGTCTTTTGGCTTGTCTTTGAATGTGTATATTAGACCGGCTGTAACAAGGAGGACAGCAAGGCTCCAAAGAACGAGTGATAATATCACTTTACTGCTCGCATGACCTGCCCCTCCTGCAAGTCCCATAAGTCCCATGGGACACGCTATAAAAATGATTCCCAACCACATACAAACCAACTGTTTCTTGTTCATGTCTTATTCTTACTCCTTACCAAGCAATCGTGCAACACTCCTGCCACATTTCCGCAGACTCCTCTTTTTCCTCATCATGCGCCATTATCTCGATGCTGACAGGTAGCTGCAAGACAAAACTACCTGCCGCGGCCTGACGAGCCATAGGGGGAGAAAAGATGCCAAGAGCCTTTTTTCAGCCTCACTCTTGATTTACTCAAACCCTCTAACCTTCTAACCCTCAGTTCTCTCACCGACTCACCAACTGTTCTTCGCTGGCTTCACAAGTAAGGAGTATTGCAAATGCTCCAGCGGACAAAACAGGCAACTCCAAGTCCAAATATTAAATATTCAATTGAAAATAGAAAATTGCAAAGGTGCTCGCATCAAACCAAGCTCACGGCAAGTACGCCAAGCCGGCAAATAAATCAGTGTAATCTGCGAAATCTGCGTCTAATCTAAATCGAATCTCCGTGCTCTCGGTGAACTCTGTGGCAAGTTAAAGAACCGCTCAAAACGCCTATGCACAAATAAGTGCTCTTGTCAAGACAATTCCAAAATTCCTCTACCCCTTCTGGATTAGTCCAGCGCTCTTGACGACAAAGTATATCTACAATTAGGGTACGAAAAAATGCCAAAAACGGCCAAAAAACGCCCGCTTTTTTCAAAAAAGTGCTAAAAAATCCACCAAAAGTGCAAAAAAAAAGGGATTTTGACAATTTTTCGATTTTCGTCCTAAACCCAGCGGCAGCAAGGCGTTAAAAAATATTTCACCCCGATTCCCGCGTTACCAAGTGTCCACTGATTTCCCAGTTTCGCTTTTTTCACAGCTCAAAAGCAGAACTTATACTCCCCATTTCGTGTCCAACATCAACGCACTAACTATTAACTGCCTGGATGTATGCACCCCATTTGGCTGTCTCTTTTTCGTCGAGTTCAACCATAAAATACCGTTCACTTCTGCCCCTCACCGGCCTTGTTTCTTCAACAATTACCCCCACAGTTTCGCCCGCAAACTGTGCCCTGAATTTGGCTTGTAGCTCTTTATCTAAGTCTCGCAAAATCGCCGACCGCTCTTTTATAACTTCAGCTTTTACAACAGGTTGCATCTTTGCCGCTGCCGTTCCTGCCCTTGGGCTAAAGCTGAAAACATGCATCTTTGCAAACTCCACAGCCCTTGCAACGTCTAAAGTTCGCTCAAAATCCTCATCCGTCTCGCCGGGAAAACCGACTATAATGTCGGTAGTAATCGCAGGCCTATCCAACGTAACTCTAACTCTATCAACGACTTGCATAAATTCTGCTGCGGTGTATTGCCTCCGCATCTTCCTCAATATCCGCTCCGAACCCGACTGCAGTGGCAAGTGCAGGTGTGGCATAACGTTACGGTGCTTGCAGAAGATATCTAACAGCCTATCAGTTACGTCCGCCGGCTCAAGTGAACTTAGCCTAACCCTTTGTAGCCCCGGCACTTGCGCGACTTGGTCAACAAGGTGAGCCAGCGTGTCTTTCCTGGCCGGGTCCCACTGGCTTCGCCGGACCGTATTTTGCCCGTAAGCTCCTAAGAATATGCCGGTTAGAACAATCTCTTTATGCCCGGCGTATACAAGGTTGTAAGCTTCTTGCAGCACTACACTTGCGGGCTTATTGTAAAGGCGGCTACGGATTTTAGGGACGATGCAATATGTACAATAACCATCGCAGCCATCCTGGACCTTCAAAAACGCCCGACACTTCCCAGTGTACGAAATCAGCGGACTCAGCTTCAATTGTGCTTGTTGTGTCGGGTGCTTGGGCGTCGCTAAGTTGCTTTGGTAGTTGCAGTTAGATGATTTTGATTGGCTCCGGCCCGGTGTTCTTTTACATGTTGAACAGGTGTTCACTTCCTCGGTCCGCCGGCTGTGGTTATATGTGCAATTTGCCGGCAGCAAGCTGGCGAGAGTCTTGGCTAAGTCCTTTTTGCGTCTGACGATATGGACGGTTCCGTTGATGTTTTTCAACTCGTGGGGCTGGCCGACCGGAAGGCACCCAGCCACAACAACAGTCGCATTCGGATGCCGTTTTTGGGCCTTGCGGACGCACTGACGGCTCTTTGCTGAGGCGGTATGGGTAACGCAGCAGGTATTGACCACCACCAGGTCGGCCGTATCGGGCGGCTCGGCAGCCGAGAGGCCGAGTTGCTCGAGTAACTGCCTTATCTGCTGGCCTTCGTACTGGTTGACTTTGCAGCCGAGGGTCTTGACAACAAATTTTTGCATAAGCACTAAGGGTATTAAGGGCAAAAGTTTTCGCAATAATGTTCGTTTATACAGTGGCAAATGTGTCCATAATGTGTTATAATAGAATTAGTTTGGTGAGCACACAAGAGTATTTATTCGACTGAGGGCTTATCACAGTAGCCGGCCGGGCAGTTGGCTGTGGGAAGATTGATTTGTTTGAATGCTTTTTTAGGGCAGGCGTTAAAAAGGAGATACTCGGATGGCGTCAGGGATTCATGGAGTATGGGCGGTAGATATTGGCGATAACGCTATAAAAGCAATGCGGTTGCGCCGTGATGAAGAAGGCCTCAAGGTGATCGGGTTTGATTACATCGAGCACAGCAAGATTCTGTCGGGCGAGAGTGTAACTGAAGGGGAAAGAGAAGATATCATTGGCGAGACGCTGCATCAGTTCGCCGAGAGGAACGATTTGGGCAAGGATGAGGTGGCAATTTCAATTGCGGGTCACAACAGTTTCGCCCGGTTTGTGAAGCTGCCGCCCGTAGAAAAGAAGATTATTCCGAAAATCATACCTCAAGAAGCGATTCAGCAAATACCTTTCGATATAAATGAGGTGGAATGGGACTGGCAGCTTATGGAAAGCTCGGACAGTCCCGACGTGATGTTAGGGATTTTCGCGATAAAGAATGAGGTAATAAACGGTGTGATCGAACGGTTCACGAGAGAGAATATGGAGGTTACGTGCGTTCAGATATCGCCGATGTCGCTGTACAACTACGCGATGTATGACCGGCGAGACGTGAAGGCTTCCGACGAGAAGCCGACGATAATAATTGATGTGGGTGCGGAGAACACGACATTGGTTGTGTGCACGAAATCGGGTGTATGGCAGAGAAGCATTCGAATCGGCGGTAACGCTTTTACCGAGGCTATCGCTGAAGCATTTAAGTTGAGATTTCAAAAGGCCGAGAAGCTGAAGCGTACCGCGCCGACGAGCAAATACGTTCGCCAGATATTCACTGCGATGAGGCCGGTGTTCACGGATTTGGGCAGCGAGATACAGCGCAGCTTAGGCTTCTACAGCAGCAGCGGCCCCGGTCGTGATAAGGGCTTCTCGAAGGTAATCGCGCTGGGCGGAGGGATGAAGCTGCAGGGTCTTGCGAAGTATTTGCAGCAGACTCTGGGCCTTGCGGTGGTCAAGCCGGATTCGTTTGAGCGATTGGGGATATCGGCGGAAGTGTCATCGGCGAAATTCCATGAGAATATTTCGGATTTTGCCGTGGTGTACGGTCTTGCAATTCAATTGTTAGGGGAGGCGACGATAACGGGCAATCTGCTTCCGCGCCGGATCGCACGGACGGTGGCGTGGAGGCGCAAGGGAAAGTTTTTCACGATAGCGGCGAGCGTGCTGTTGCTTGTGTCGATATTGAGTTTTGCACGTGCATCTCATGAGCGTGGCAAATATGCGCGCGGCGAGCGTGCTCGAGGTGCAATCAAAAGTGCAATCAGTACGGCACAGAGCGCGAGCGATAATCTCAAGAGGGAGAGGGGCAAAGATGGGGTGCTTGAGGGGAAGATGCGCAAGGAGAGGGGTTACTTCAGGCACCGTGATGTGGTTCCTTTGCTGAATGAGACGATAATACGTTGTCTGCCGAACGAGCAGAACAACGCCGAGCAGGTGGAGCTTTATGAAGCGTTTTTTTCCGGCAATGTGGACGAGGTGGTTTCGTTTGTTCGTGATGAGCGTAAGCAGTTGTTTGTGACGGCCGTTTCGGTGGATTACGCGGAGAGTCTGGCGGGTGCTGCATTTGGCAAGATTAAGCGGGCGACATCAGTCAGGTCCCGCTCCACTAGAAGGTCAGCGGACAGGATGGGTCGTATGGGTCGTATGGGTCGTATGGGTGGATTACGCGATCGTTTTGGACGCTTTGGCGGGCGTATGCCTGCGGGCGGCAGGCTATTCGACCCTACGATGGGACGTCGGTCGGGAGTCACCCAGCCAAGTAAGAGCAAACAGCCAACCGGAAAAGACGGGCCGGGTTTTCTTGTGATAATAGAGGGCTACAGCCCGTATAAGAACATAGATGAACTTTTAGACCCGCCGGGTGTTGGTAATGACAAAAGCAAATGGGGGCTTGTGACGCGGTTTGAAAACCTGGCCAAGATTATCGGCGACAGTCCGTTTGAGCTGTTTGAGAAAAACAATGTGACCCATTTCAAGTGTGACACAGGCGACGTGGAAATTGGACTTGCGGATATGCCGGCCGGCATAGGCGTTGAAAAGGAAAATGAAAGAGCGCCGGCCACAGAACAGACCGGTGCTCGTGGGCGGCAACCGAGGTATGGGCTCGGCAATCTGGAGGACAAGTTGTACGTTGAGAAGGTGTTGGTTGACCCTATGACGAATGAGGAAATGAGTAAGACGTTTGACCTTATAACACAGGAGGATGTCGGCGCTGATCCGAGCAAGTCAGAGCGGGATTTGGGCAAGAAGAAATATACGGATTTTGGTCAACCGAAGTATTTAGTCAGGGATCACTGGTTCAGATTGAAAGTGAAGTTTTTGTGGAAAGGGGCTGCCAAGCCGGAAACGAAGTCGGGTCCGAGCGTGATCACATATAGAAAGGGCTGAGATGTTCGTTGCTCGATACTCGATGCTGGATGCTCGATACTGGATGCTTGATACTCGATGCTGGAGCCCGGCGGGCCCCGAGGTGTCCCCGATGTATCCCCGAGGTGTCGGGACACGCGGGGCTAAATAGAAAGGATTTACGAATGAATTTTTTCAGAAGATATTTGGCGTTTCTGGCACCGATTGGTATCGTTATTGTCACGGTGGTGCTTTTTGTGCCGACGCTGTTGACGGGGCGGTCAATCAGTAAGGACATGGAGTCCAGCATTGCGCAAGGCCGCAAGATTACCTCGATGCGAAAAAACACGCCGCCCAGAGCGCAGGCTGACGTAGAAAAACTTTATCAGAGCGAGCACAAGAAAGATGCTGATGAAATAGTGCAATTGGCCAGGCGAAGCACTCAGCGTGAACTGATTAACTACGGCATATTTCCGAAGCCGAAGGACACATCGCAACAGGTATTCGTTCAGTTCGGCGTCCAATACAGGACGGCGATAAAGGAGTTGATTAAGAGTATGAGCGCCCTCGATGCTCCCAGTGATATTGACATAAGAAAAGAAACTGAAACCGATGGCATCGGGACAGGACGTGCTATCGGCGGTCAGTTCGGCAGGCTCGGTGCAAGCAGAACCATCGGCACGAAGAAGGGCTCTCGCGATGTTATAGTCGATGCTGTTTGCAACAAACGCGCCGAGTCTGTATTGGTATATGCGAACCCCAATTCGTTTGGCTGGTATGGCTTCTGGGAGAATTACAAGTACAGCGGTTTGGATACGGCGGTGAAAGACTGCTGGCATTCGCAGGTGGCGTACTGGATTTACGAGGATGTTGTTGCGACGATAAACAAGATGAATGCCGGGTATGATTGCGTTTATACTTCCGGGGTGAAACGCCTTGTGGGAGTAAGTTTCAGCAGGCCCGTGGAATATGTTGACCCGATTAAGATGGTGTTTGCCGGCTCCGACGAGCCTGATTACGTTACCGATAAAAGCCCGGGAGTATTGGGTGTGGAGCCGTGGACGGGGCGGATGTGCGACGATGATATTGACGTAGTGCACTTATGTGTGAGTGTAATAGTGGATTCAAAGTCATTTATGTCCTTCATCAAAGAACTTTGCTCGGAAAAGGAGCACGGGTACAGAGAGGGCTATTCGTCGAGCGGGCCGGAAAGGATTTTCAAGCACAATCAGATAACGGTTTTGGAGAGTAAAATTGAGCCGGTGGACCGTATGGCAACGCAGCACGAGTACTATCGATACGGTGACAGTGCCGTAGTGCAGATGAGCCTTATTTGTGAATACATTTTCAACCGCAGCGGCTACGACAGAATTAAGCCTGAGCCGGTGAAGGAATTGTTAGGTCAGTCAGCGGCGACGAAGGATGCTTCGAAGCAGGCTTCGACTTCGGGGCGGGCCGGAGCCGGCGGGAAGCCGGCGACGAAGACGAAAACTCCCAGCAAGCCTGAAAGCACAAGCCAGTTCGGGGGCAGAAGAAATGTGGACATTGAGGAGTTATAGATGAGTAAGAAAAGAGACAATTTGTTCGAGCGGTACATTGACAAAGTGGTGCTTGGGGTGGTAGGGCTTTTGTCTTTGTGGCTTTTATGGGTGTTTGTTTTAGGCAATCCGTACGCAACCGAATACGACGGCCGGAAGCTGGGTCCCGGCCGGATAGACGACTATATAAAGGAACAAGGAGTCGAGCAGTTGCTATCGAATCTGGAAGAGGCTCCTAAGCCGAAGGTGTATGACGAAACGAAGAAGAAGGCGCCGCAATTCGCGAAAATGTGTACATGTTCGATAAGTCGCATCGATGAGAATGCGTGTTTGCCTATTCCCGGGTATGCCGGTAAGGTGTCGCCCGATTCCCGGATTTACGTGCTTCCTGAAATTGGCGAGGTCAGTGATGTAGCGGTTGAGCGTTACAGGTCGGTCGTGTATATGCCTCTGGAACCGGTCGGCCCTGACAATCCATACAGGGTGTCCCTGACGGAGTTGGGCGATATCGATATTGTAACGGTTGAGGCGTCGTTTGATACTGCAAGTTTATACAAGAGCTTTGAACAGAGTTTTTCAGGCAGGCTGGTGAGGCGTGACTGGCAGGACAAGAATCTTGCCAAGCCGGTTTTCGCGGCGGCGGGGCTCCAGAGGCGGCGCAAGCTTGATAACGGCAGCTTTGGTGAATGGGCCGAAGTTGGGCGAACGAAGGTTGACGACTTTAAGACTATGCTCGAGGGCATACCGGACAAGATTGATGACAAGCACACAACTAATTTGCTCATGGTTAAATTTGACGAATTTTCTATTCGCAAAGGGATACTTCAGCCTGCGATGTACGAGTTTGCCGCATCGAATGAGGATTGGCTGGCGCCGAAGTTCCATAAGGAGTATGCGAAACTGATGAAGGCCGAAGCCGAGAAGCTCCGCAGAGAGCAGCAGCAGCTTGAGAGAGGTCTGAGCGACCGCGGTGGCCAATTAGGCAGGCCGGGTGCTGGTCGCGGTGCACTTGGTGACCGAGGTGGAAGAGCAGGAGCTTTGGGTGGCAGGGGAAGCGGCGGTCGCGGTGCGCTTGGTGGCCGAGGCGGAAGGGCAGGAGGATTGGGCAGCAGAGACAGGCGAGGAACTACAGGTCGGCGCAGAGACGACAGGAGCAGGCGGTCGACTCGCGGCAGGGCAGACTCGGGGCGGTCACAACTTCCGGATGAACGCGGCAAGCAAAAGAAGAAGGAACGAAAGGTTACCGACGTCTATGCGGACCTCAAGAAGGTTCTGCTGACGGAAAAGACCAATCCTGGCAAGATGCGCGAGCCTCTGCTTTTTTGGGCGCACGACGATACGGCGGTGCCCGGCGAGAGCTATCAGTACAGAATAAGACTGGGCGTATTTAATCCGATAGCAGGTCGGGACTGGTTCAGAGAAGACCAGAAGGATTACAAAGAGGAGCCGATTCTGTGGAGTGGATATTCGAAAGTGACTGAGACGATAGATATTCCTCTGATGATGCACTTTTTCCCGCTTGATGTGGTGGCAAAAGAAGAAAAGGCAGTGAAGATTAAGGTTGCCAGGTATCACAATGGTAAGTGGCGGAGCGAAGACTTCCAGGTTCGGCCCGGTGAAATGATAGGTAAGGTTGTCGAGAGAAAGCCCAAGGAAGGTGATCCGTGGTCGGTTGGTGGTTACCCGGCGGCGGGTGGTTACACGGCGGGTGGAGGTGGTTACGCGGCGGCGGGTGGTTACGCCGAAAGTATGGTTGAAGTAATTGACTTTGGCACAGGCGCTTCGCTTGTTGATGTGGTCCAGACGAGCGACTGGACGGGTGTAAACAGGCTGCAGCAGCGGGATTATGCGGATGTTCTTTACAGCAAGGACGATGCAAGTATCGCGCATCTGGCGGTGAAGACTCGGAACTGGCCTGCGCAACTGCAGCAACAGTTTAGCAAGATTGAGGTTGCCGAATCCGAGGTTATCCAGATTAGAGGGCGAGGTCAAGGCAGCGCCCGGTATCAGCAGGGTAGTCCGACGGGTGGCATGCGTGGTGGAATGCTTCGCGGGCGA
>CAZLWL010000058.1:0-3719 GCA_964563335.1 uncultured Pirellulales bacterium | reverse complement strand
GGATAATTGTCTTTACAATAGCCGGGTAGCCAAGTAATATCTGTTGCGGAAAGCCAATTTGTAGGTTATTACTGTTATGAAATCGCCAATAATAATCGCTAAAACTGGATTCCCGCTTTTGCGGGAATGACAAATGTTGTTTGTTTCGAAGGCGATAAGGAGTTTCGTATGTATGCTGTGATAGAACAGGGCGGTAAGCAGTATAAGGTTTCGGCCGGTGATGTGATTAATATCGAACTGACGGACGTTACACCTGATGCTGAGACTATTGAATTGGATAAAGTGCTGTTTGTCAGCGATGGCGAAAAAATTAAAGTCGGCACACCATATCTTGATAAGGCGAAGGTGATAGGCCGATTCAAGAGCAATGCGCAGGAGGCGCTGGTTAAGGGGCCGAAACTGTATCCCACTTACTTTCGCAGGCGCAAGAACAGCAGTCGAAAGATAGGTCATCGTCAAAAATATCTGCAGGTAACAATTGACTCGATAAAGGTCTGAGGCACACCTCGGCACCGCCGTCGGCGGACTCCCAATGACATTTCTTAAGGATTGGACGACTGCGCTGCGCTTCGGTTGGGATGACAAAGGCCAATCGGTGAAAATAGTACTTACAAACGCGAAGAGCACCCGGACCAGCTACGAAGGCACTATGAGGTTGTGTTTTGGGAAAAACGGATTAGAATGGTACTTTAGCGCGCCGAGGCGTTGTGTGTGAGGTTATTAGGTGTCGTATATTTGAATTATGAATTATGAATGATGAACAAGCAAATTCGGTTAACAAGCATGGGCCGGTTACGGGTTGCCGGCGAATTGTGGCAGGCGTGGTGTTTGTGAGTATCACGGGGATTTTTGGCGTGCTGTTGGCTGGTGCGCGCGGTTGTATAGATATGAGCCGGCTGTTCGGGATTTGCGGGTTCAAGCAGGTCTATGGTCTGCCTTGCCCGACCTGCTATATAACAACCTCGGCGATGGCGTTCGTGCAGGGCAGGATTTTGGAGTCTTTCTACATTCAGCCCGCCGGGGCGATACTTTGTTGCGCACTGGTGGTGGTTGCAGTAGTGGCTTTACTTATATCGGTTTTTGGGGTAAACTTCAAGTTTATGCATCAGCCGTTAAGGTGGCGGACGATTAAGTATATTGTTGCGAGCGTGCTGATAATCTTGGCGGCGGGCTGGGCGGTGAGGTTTGCCCGCGCGCTGGCAGAGCATGGCGGGCCTTGAACAGGCAGGGGCGGTAAACAGGTGAGTGTAGCAATTGAAAAGGTTCAAATATGAGGAAAGCAGTAGCATTTTTTGCTGTGGCAGGGTGTGTTTTGTGTGGGGCGTGCAACCTGATTGGGATCGTGGGGAGCAAGTCATACTATGAACAGAAGGTGCCGGCGGAGTTTATGCTCAAAGACGTGGCCGAAGGAGGTGTGCTGATATTTGTCGATGAGACAGGTGCCGGCAGAGCCGAACTTGAGCTTCGGCCTGGACTGACCGAGATGATTGGTGCGTTTCTTGTTAAGAAGGCTCGTATAAAAAACGAGTACCTCGTCTCACACGACAGTTTATCGCAGTTGCGCGGTGAGCGGGAAGGGCATAGGAGTCCAGGCGGGGTCCCGGCGCGCCGGGATTTCGCTTCGCTCAAGATTTCGCAAGGCTCAAGATTTCGCGTTGCTCAAGTTTTTTCCTCGCTTTCACCCGTCCAGCTCGGCGGCGCAGCGGGAGCGGCAGTGGTATTGTATGTCCTGATTACAGATTATGGGCTTTACGCGATGGGTGAGCAGGAGTATTATGGGGGTTCTTTGGTTACGCGGAGTATATTGTTTGATGTGGCTTCAGGGCGTGCGCTTTGGCCCAGGGAAGGCGCGGGGCGCGTTGTGAAGACCAGAGTGGAGCTTGAGACAGGTGGTCGGGCCGCGACTTTGAATCGGCTGATTATGGCGACAGCTCACTGTATTACCAGGAGCTTTTACGATTGCCGGAGGCCCGAGTTTCGCACGGCGGATGAACAGCGTTACAGTTTCCAGGAGTGGTAGTTTATGTTTGACAGTCTGGGCGGCTGGACGGATAAAAAAGTTGGCTGGGACGTGCAAAGATGTGCTTGATGGTATTTTTGGAGAGTTTCGATGATTAAGATTTTGATTACCGATAAGCTTGCCCAGGAAGGTATTGATTTGCTCAAGGGAATCGACGGCGTTGAGCCGGTTGTTAAGATGGGTGTCAGCGGCGATGAGCTTGCAGGGATTATCGGTGATTACGACGGTTTGATAGTTCGCAGCGGTACGAAGGTGACGGCTGAAGTGCTGGCCAATCCCGGCAAGCTCAGGGGTATTGCGCGGGCGGGGGTTGGCGTTGACAATATCGATGTGGCTGAGGCGACGAAGAATGGTATTTTAGTGATGAACACGCCGGGGGGTAATACTCTCAGTGCTGCGGAGCATACGATGGCGCTTATGCTATCTTTGAGCCGGAATGTTGTGTCGGCGTGCAACAGCCTTAAAGGCGGCGCCTGGGACAGCAAGAAGTATATGGGCAACCAGCTTAATAATAAGATTCTTGGCGTTATCGGATTAGGCAGAATCGGGATGGCAGTCGCCCGGATGGCCGTGGGCTTTAATATGAAGGTGTTGGGTTACGACCCGTTCGCGGCGCCGAAGGACGCCGAGGCCCTTGGAATTGAGATAATCGACGACTTAGAGCAGATTTATAGAGAGGCTGACTATATCAGCGTTCATGTGCCGAGAAATGAGCAGACGCTGAACATGATTTCGGCTGAGCAGCTTAAGATGATGAAGCCGACGGTAAGGCTGGTGAACTGTGCGCGCGGCGGCATCATCAATGAGGATGACCTCTACGACGCCCTTGAGGCGGGGACGATTGCAGGGGCTGCCCTTGATGTTTATCCGCAGGAGCCGCCTGAGAATACGCGTTTTGCGGATATTGCGAACTGCCTTGTAACGCCGCACCTTGGTGCGAGCACCGAGGAGGCTCAGATTGAAGTTGCGGTCGAAGCGGCGCAGATTCTTGCTGATGCTCTTAAGGGTGGGCCGATCAAGAATGCGCTCAATGCCCCCTCGGTCAGTGCCTCGGTGCCTGCGATAGTGGGCCATTATGCTGAGCTTGCCGAGCGGATTGGGACGGTGCTGAGTGCCATAGCAACAGGGCGGATTAAGTCGGTTCGGGTAGAATATCGCGGCACGATAGCCGAGAAGGGTGTGGAGCTGATAACAACTTCGTTTTCAATCGGTCTTTTGCAGCGGCACTTCGATGCGCTGGTCAACATGGTTAATGTGCCCATTCTGGCAAAGGAGCGAGGTATCAGTATCGACGAGACGAAGAATACGGACGTTAAGGACGTGGCATCGAGCTTTGCAGCAACGGTTGAAACGGACAAGGTTATGCGGACGGTCAGGGGGACGGTGTTTGGCGGCAATCTCCTTCGCATTATCGAGGTTGACGGGTTCAACATTGAGGTTACGCCGAAGGGCACGCTGTTGGTTATTTTCAACGATGACAAGCCCGGTGTGATTGGTGCGGTCGGCACGGTCTGCGGCAAACATGGAATCAATATCAGCACGATGGGCGTGGGTCAAAAGATTGACGAGGGCAAGGCGATTCTGGCGGTCAGTCTCGATAAGCGGCCGAACGAAGAGGCTGTTAAAGAGCTTGGTGAGTTGGGGTTCGTCAACGAGATATACGTCTGCAAACTCGATTGAATTAACCCCGGATCCGCCG
>CAZLWL010000057.1:0-15590 GCA_964563335.1 uncultured Pirellulales bacterium | reverse complement strand
TGCTTCTGGTAATCCATCTCATCAGAAAGCCCCAGTTGCCCCGCCGCCATATCCGTGCCGCTCACCTCAACCGCGGCCGTAAATATCTGCGTGTAGTTTGCACACCGCGTACGGTTGGTGAACCTTGCCGAAGGCTTATCTGAACCCTCCAGCGCCGCATTGCCTAAAATGTTAATCACCTGACCATCGACCAGATCCTCCGCTGTCGTACCTGCATAGCCGCGAACCACTGTCAGCGTGTCGCTGCTCACAGCCGTAACCAGCATCAGCTCCTTGGAAGCCTCAACCTGTATCTGGTCGCCCACCTGGAACCTGCTGCCGTTAGCAACATCAAAATCTGTCTCAGTACTCGGGCTACTGATGGACTGGTCATCAATCGAGTCCTTGTTTGGCAAAAGCTCATCTTCAAGCCACTCATGGTGTGTGCTCGTCGCTGCCCTTAAGGGATCTCCCAACGCATCGAGCAACGGTGTTTCATAAGGTGAAATTATCCCGATCAAATCCGCCACATCCTCGGCAAGTTCGGGCAAAGTTGCCCCTGCTGAGTATGTTGCCTTACCTGTAAATGCCATATCATATCTCCTTCAAGAAATTATTATTTTCTTCGCATGTCATTCCTGCGAAAGCAGGAATCCACTCCTCTTCATGTTTGTAGGTCATTCTGAGCGAAGCGAAGAATCTATCCACGAACTACGAACTCCAAACTACCAACTAAACAAATTGTCGCCGCACGTGCAGGTACTCCTGCATGTCGGCTCTGCTACCGCTTGTTGCAGCCCTTTTCGCTGCCCTGTCAAGCACACTTTGCCCACTGGGCTTTCTTTCCTTGACTCCTGCCGTCTTCGAGATAACCGCACCTGTCTCGACATCTTCAAACAAATAAGTTTTCTCTTTCCTTAGCTGTTCGACAACGGAGTCAACATTACCATCTGTGCCTTCCATCCGGGCTTTGGCTAACAAAACAGCAGCTTCCAAATCACTCGCTCCCGCTGCCGTCAAACTCGCAATCAGCTTCCCCTCAAGTTTAGCCTCATTAAGTTCACCGGCCAACTGCTCGTTCTTGGCTCTGCTTGCCTGCAGTTGTTGCTCAAGAGTCGCAGCTTGGCTCTCTGCCTCTTGAGCACGCCTGCGATAGCGAATAGCCTCACCCACCGGCACAAGCCTCTCGGCCCCTGCCGCTTCGTCTCCTGACGATACCTGACTTTCAAAGTCAACTTCACTCATACAAATTCCCTCATCAATCAATATTTAGTATGAAACCCATCTGCTCCTTGCCATTATTCCTGGCCTTCTAACTCTCTAACCATCTCATAGCCCAATTCTCTCAGCACCTGCTCCCGTGGCACACCGAGATCCTTCTTAATCTGTGCCTCCCTGAGCTTCTCCATTACGTTCTCAGGTAATGGATTTGGAAACAGAACCTCAATTTCTCTATCTTCCCGCTCAGTGGGATAAACTCCACAAACGTCCAGCGTGTGCAAAATCATTTGCCCAATTTGCTTTAGGCCCTGACCACAAGTAAACTGTTTACGAGTAGTCCTGGCTAACATTCCAATGAAGGTCATCTTGAGCGCCACCCCGCTTGTAAGGTTGCCCAGTTTGTTCTTGAGTATCCCTGCCACCACTGGTGTCACACCGCTGACCTTGTCCATCGCCTCGCGAATCTCGGTAATGTGCGCATTTTCGCTCGGCACCGAACTGTCGCCGCCGAATTGCTCGATACTTGCATCCATGTTATCCGTGCACCACATCCTGCCGGGTGAAACGGGCCTATCCTCAAAACCCTCTATTCCCTTGGCAAGGTACATCTTAAACGATTGGAACGTTATCCTGTTGGCCCGATCGCTTAGTCTCGTATTGAGTTCATCCTGCAGGCCGATAAGCTGCTCAACATCGCTTATCCCTTCATAGTAATAAGGCTGGGCAACATTTTGTATATGTACAACCGGCACAACGCCCAATGGATTATTCCCTTCGGCCACAAGCTCCTTGTCTTCATATCTCTGCCATATGTTAGGCCCGATTATCTCTGTAACCATAACCTTCTCACGCTTGTCGCCGACGGCCCTTCCCCCAAGCAGCCGGGAAAGAAAACCGCCCTTTGTACTTACAATGTTTTTCTGCTGCCAAAAATTCTGAACATAATAATTTATCTTCCTGTAATCATTCTCATCCAGAATAGGCAGTGCTCGTGGCGCTTCAATCAGTTCCAGACAAATGCGAGATGCTAATTGAAGAATTGAATCCAGGGAGGACCCTTGTTTTTGAGATGAACTGCCAGATGCACTGAAGGTGTGTTCTGAATCTGCCGTCCCACTCATGGGGCGTTTCATACCAATGAGAAGCTCTTCGCCCGGTCTGACTACGCAATCGACAAAACCATACACGCTCCCGAGCACTGCCATACTCTGGAAAAAACCAGCTTGCGCCTCGGCCTCGAACACAGCCTTCAAAATCTTCTCGATTTCTCTGCGTTTCCTTGCCTTCGGCGCCTTACTGACAAAATCAACCCCTTTACCGAATAGAAAATCAACCATCGCGTTGATACGCCACGAAATATCATTCTCTATTACAACTTCCTTGCGCCCAATATCTCTTACCGCTCTGCCCACAAGCGCCCCGCCGGCTCCGGAATGGATCACCCCGGTTATTCTTGCTGGCAGACCGTATTCTTGGCCCTGCACATAGTTCCTGCTTGATTCGTTAACCTTGCTGTCTATTCCACCAACTGTGCTGAGGTCGTACATCTGATTCTGGTAATACTCCCACAACCTGCCAAAGTGTGCACTAATATCGGCCCATTGCTCGTCAACCAGCCACTCAACGAAAGTCTCACTTAAACCTTCGTCTCTAAATTTACTAAAATCAAATCCCATACCAGACCCTTTTGTTTGACCGCTTTCGTTTCTTAATCTGTGCCACGCTTTGTCATCCAGGGCTTAACCCACACCTTGTCATCCCGGGCTTGACCCGGGATCCAGGGTTTCTGAATTCCTGCTGGAGTTCATCCCGCACTTCGATACTGGGCAGGAACAACAACCGCCGCCACAGCGGCCCCGTCTTCAATTTTCAATCTAAAATTTACAATTTAAAATTATCACCCCCTCCACCCTTTGCACAAACTTGCACGTTTGGTGCGAAATTTGGCCCGAAAAAATTGGCGCGGATAGCGTAAGTCCATCTACGATAAAGAGATAAATTTTTTTATTTTTTTCCCAAATAGCAAGATAGTGCAAGCACGTTTGGTGTTATCTGGACACACCCTATCCTTAATATAAGCATTCTGTAATTGCTCCCGTCAGATCGACTGTTTCTCCCCGCGCGCAAAAAAAACCGCCGTTGAACTGCAAAGAACCACGGCGGCTCAAATTCAAATAGCCGAAATCACTATTTTTCGACTGGCTCTGCCATCTTTATCCCGGCTTTTTCCTATCACGTTGAGTTTATGGAGCACCCCAAAATCGCAAATTTTCACCCAAATCTGACCGGCTATTTCAAATTTTTACTCCTTAGGACTTGCAAAAACCACATTTTCTGCTAATATTACCCCCTGCTGGAGAAAAAATATGGATTTTCCCGAAAAAACGACAATTGACCGCTTTACAATAACCATCGTCCCAAGATATTGCGAGACCGACCAGGCCGGCGTCGTCCACCACACGGTTTACCCCATCTGGTTTGAAATGGGCAGAACTGAGCTTCTCCGCGCTAACGACCTCGCATACAGCGAACTCGAAAAGGCAGGCATTTACTTCGTTGTCACCGAACTCAATATCAAATACCACCGCCCCGCCCTGTATGATGAAAAGCTTGAACTTACCACCACCTGCACTAATGTAAGTACTGCCCGCGTCGAGCATTCTTACTGTCTGAAACGCCAAAGCACGGACTTGATGCTCGCAGAAGGCAACAGTACTTTGGCCTGCGTTGATGCCCAAGGCAAAGTCAGACGTATGCCCGGGTTTATGTACCCTGCCGAGTCAGAAGGCAGGAAATCCGACCAAGATAATCTCCTAAGACAAGCGTGAAGCCATGACATGGTATCCTACAATAACCCACGCTGCGTGTGTAGAACCAGTGCCTTGGGCCTGCTGAAATACAGGGCTGGCAACTACCTGATTGACATCTATTTTCCGTTATCCCGTACAGTCTAAGCGCAAAAGCAAACAGACCTATATCCACACGATCTCTGGAAAACTCGTGCCTCAACAAAATAGAGATTTACACGCACGCCTTGGCGCCTGATTCGTGAGGTTCCAACTCGTCCGGCAATGCCGGGGGTGTATCTACTTCGGCTTTGTCTTTTCCCAGTGCTCACATCGCACTTCATGGGTAACCAAGTCTATTGTATAACTATGACTCGATCCGGTCACAGGACATACCAGCTTGCCCTCGGGGAAAAACTCTCTTATGAAACGGTCCATCTCCTTGGGACTTTCTGGGTATGCGCCCTTCTCGGCATACCACACCTTAAGCTGACGCTGAATCATCTTAATATTTCTATCGCAGGCCGCGCCCTTGGCACCCTGCAACTTTTTTGACATTACAAACACCATACACGCGGTCATCACTGCCACGAACAGCGTCGCAATTACTACCTCGTACTTAACAAAACCTTTTTGCTCAGGTTGCATCATCCCCATATCATATCAGAAATTGAGTTCAATTTCAAGGCTCCCACCTGAGATTCTCAAAAGCCTTCTTTACTGTGGCCTCACACATGATAATTGCCGAACAGCATTGCATTCCCCTTGCCGGGAGCCTTGTTTGTGGCGGGCAACCGCGACCTCGCATGTTTCTGCCTTCTTGGAACTCTCTTCCGCCCACGGAAACCTGCTCATGTAGCCTGCTTAAAAAACGATCGCTGCGTAGCCTACGCTGTCTGAACTGGATCGGCCGTACTTGGCTTTCATCACCTCATTGCTGTGCTTATGACCAAGCAGCATTCCTTTTGTTCTGCCCAGTTTTGCCGCCGACGCCACCACCGCTGCCGCCGCCCCCGGCCCACAGGCATTGCCTTTCTCTACCGCCGTCTCAAGCAGCTTCTGGGCATCCATGTTCACCGCAAGGTCTATAAACTCTCTGTCGTTGACCTCCTTGGCCCATCTGAGCCCATCGGCTCCCGCCCCTGCAGGACAAAACCCGTACTGCGGGCCGTAGTGCGTAAGGTCGGTTGAGGCAATGCAGACTATATGTTTATCCTTCGCATCAGCGATGATACCACCAATCGCCTCACCCAACTCCACTGCAAACGGCGCCGCTGGCACCATAATAGGCACGATCCCGGCACTTGGGAACAGGTGCTGAATGAAAGGAACCTGAACCTCAATACTGTGCTCAGCCTTGTGAGCGCCTGGATCCACTTCGACACAGTCTATCTTCGCAATAGCACCGGATAATTCCCCATCGATGGTTATCTCGCCAAGCGGGGTGAGCCAACTGCCGCGGTCATACACCGCTGCTCGGCTGCCAAGATACCTATGCGCCGCTCCGAAAATAACAAACGTGTTAACCTCTTCACTGGTTTGCTTTATGGCCGCAAATACTAGGCCTGCCATATCACCGCTGAAAACCCATCCCGCATGGGGTACAATCCCGGCCACGATCGGCCTGGGCAAATCAACATCCAACGGCTCGGTGGGCAGGCACTGGTCAAGGTCTTTAAGACATGCCTGGCCCGCACTGTAAAATTGACCTGCTACTGCCGGTTGTCTTCTGTCCATGACACAACTCCGCGCTTGCAATTGCCTTTTTTTGCCGTTATTATCCTTAATCGTCAGCAGTCCGGATCAATGGTCTGATAATGATTGTAACTTTAACACGGGGAAAAGCAATGAAATCTGAAAAAAAGACATCGCCTGTAGCCGTAGTCATGGGCTCCGACAGCGACCTTGCCGTAATGCAAAGCTGCATCGACCAACTCAAAGGTTTCGGCATAGAGCCTGTTGTCCGCATAATCTCAGCCCATCGGACGCCCCAGATCGCCGCTGACTTTGCCGCAGGCGCCGCCGAAAGTGGGATAGAGGTAATCATCGCAGCAGCAGGCATGGCCGCTCATCTCGCCGGCGCCCTTGCCGCAAGGACAACCCTGCCGGTCATCGGCGTACCAATTGCCGCCTCCGGCTCACCGGCGGGCCTCGATGCCTTGCTCAGCACCGTCCAGATGCCCCCGGGCGTCCCCGTTGCCACAGTCGCCATCGGAAAGGCAGGTGCCAAAAACGCCGCCATTTTGGCCGTCCAGATACTGGCCCTTGGCCACAAGGACTTCGCTGCAAAACTTACCGATTTCAAAAAGGCTCAAACCCAAAAGGTAATACAGAAAGACTCATCTCTTAGCTGATTAGCCCAACAGTAGCTCAGAGTCACAAATAGAAAAATTGCAACAACCTTTCCATATTCTTTGTGATCACTTTTGTGACATTTTGCGCGCGCTTTGTAACAAAAATTGTCCGATTGATTCAAGACATCCAGAGACCGCTTCTGCAAGTCTTCCAGGAAAAAGAGGTTATGGGAGAAATCGCGGTTAACACTGTTCCAACAGTGTTCGAACAGCGTTGGAACTAAGTAAAGGTGAGTCCACTCTAAAAAGGTTGCACGTAAAAGGCTAAAGATATTGCGGTCTGAAGTTGTTCTTTCTTGATTTTCACGGTGAATCTTATATGATGGCTTTCGACAAAGATAACTATTTTTACAAGGGAAAAAGAATGTTCCGAAAAAACACTTCTCATCTCCAGCAATCTTTATTCGGTATCGCAAGCCATCTGCCGGAAGCCAAGCTTAAAAAGCTCAAAAAGTCGAAGGAATACGACTTTTACCGGTTAGTCTTCTGCAAGATAGATGAAGAAGATTTCGCTGTATTGTACTCGGACAACTCCAGTCGTCCGAATGTTGAGGCCACAGTGAAAGAGTTCACCAAGTCGTTTAATCATAAGGGCAAGTTGAAAGTTCGCGGCTTGTTCAAGACGATGCTGTATGCGCATGCAATGGCGATTTCGATAAACTTTGGCCGGGTTTGGCGATATATGGCCGAGAATCCGGACTTCTTTGCATTGTCAAACTTACTTTGCGGCATTTTGCCCTGCTTATTTACCAACCATAGCCGAAACAAGCTTCGAGGAGTGATTATTCCAGGCAAAAGCCATTGTTGGCTTGAGCCTCGACAATATTTCAGACAAGCCGCCTAAAGGCGGGTTTTTAGAGTGGACTCAAAGGTTTTTTGATTACAGTGTGTTTTCATAAGACAACTCCTTGTCTCTGACTTAACTTCTTTTTGACGCAAAAGTTATACCAGAACAGGGAGCTTTTTTCAATGGTGCTGTGAGAAATGCGGGTTAGTAGTGTTGCGAGAAACCAAGTCTAATTGCACTTGGGGACCAATCACAATTTGTTGGGCGAAAACGGGTAATGTCCTACTTACCGGTAGGGCGTAAGTAAGGTTCTTTTACAAGTAAATATCGGCGGTATCATAATTTGCCCCCTTGCGACCAAAAAACCATTTTTGAGCAAACAATCGGGGTCATTTATGGGTAAAAGATAGAGGCTGTTGTGAAGTAAATTAAAGATTCAAGAAAAAAATGGAAAATTCTTCAGAAATGTAACTATAGTGACGATAAAGAGTTATGTGCGCCATGCTGTTGGGCAACAAAGTTTTCTAAAAAATTGTCTTGAATTTTTTAAAGATTCCTACAAAAAATGGAATCCACTTTTTAACAAGAGGGCTTAAATCGTGTATAATATCAGTAGATTGACAATCCGTAAGGAGGAGTTGTGTAATGGCTAAGACGAGCAACATAAATAATCCTAGGACGGTGCGCGTTCCCAAAGAATACGCGGGCGAATATATCGCTTGGCGCTCATGGTTAAGCAGAAAAATAATAGCTCACAACCAAGACCCTTCAAAGACTTATGAGGACGCTCGTAAAACGGGAGCGAAAGAACCAGTTATAATGTTTGTTCCCGACCTGAACATGGTGAGCCTCTATTGATGGATGATGGCGAAACGGCGGGCCATATATCCTTTTGAGGGGGCGCAGTTCATTGGTGGCGGCGTAAGGACGGTATTGCAGCCCGTTTTGCCTGTAATTATATATGGGCCAGATGGGTCGCGGGGAGTGGCGGTCAAATCTGCGCTTGTCGATACAGGTGCTGACTTCTGTACGTGTCCATCAAAAATAACAAAGCCAATAGGGCATAAACTCCGAAGTGGCAAACCAGTCAAGTTTCATGGAGCGGTGGCGATGGGAAAAGCTTGGCAGCATGAGGTGGAAATTGCAATTCTGAGACCTGATTATCGGGGAACTTTTCACAAACTCCCGAACGTTCCTTTGCACTTAGTTCAAAAACGCAAGCCTTTCCCCATACTATTGGGAAGGGAGCAATTTAAAGACCAATTTTTCATTAGCTTCGATTTTATCAACAAATTGCTTATTCTTGAATTGCTCTAAAATAAAAGCATTTCTAAGAAATAGAGAGTTACCGTTTTTCTTTTGCCTGTCTTTCAGCATAATCAAACAACGGATGGTCGCCGCATTTTGGCAAAGCTCGTTGTATATTTCTTTTGAACTCTCCCCAGTTGGTCGATGCCGGTGGATGTTACGACAGACCTTGCAGGCAATGCACGATTTACAGATGACCCCGTGATGGAAGATACGGGCTTTGGGACGCCGCCCATCGTAGATATGGGTGCGTATGAAAGGTACGAGTTCTGCGGAGACGCCGGTAATCCCTCGGCTGCGCCCGGGATGACATTTAGACGCTCGGGATGACAATAGAGCACTCAGTGCACTTCGAGGACCGAATTGTATTCGCCGTAGGGGTTCAGTTCCGTGGATTCGTTATATGGGTCCTGTTGCCATTGGCCGTCAACTACAAGGCGGTATCGATATTTGCCCTTGGCCATGGGTAGCTTGATTTGCCATACGCCGTTTTCGCCCACCTTTTGTAGCGGAGTATTTTCGGGCTGCCAATGGTTGAAATCACCGGCAATCTGAACAGTCCTTGCCCTCGGATAAAGGGTAGTAAACATAACGGCATCTTCTGCCTGCCGGACGCCGTACAGTTCAGCGAGCTTGGCATCAAGGTCCTTCGCCTCGGCTGTCTCACTCGGTTCGACCGGCTCGCTTGCCGCCGGCTGCTCAACTGAACTCAGCAGCTCCTCGGCACTTGCGCTAATGGCTTCAAGCTTGTCCTGCAGGGTACCGACTAATTGTGCGCGATGAACCTGCGCATCCGCCCCGACCAGTTCTTCGGCAAGCATCTGAAAATCCTTGTGGCCTTTACTGGCAGCGTCATATTCGCTTATGGGCTGGCCCAGGCTGGCCGCTTCTTTGAGCTTAGTGTTGAAGTTGACGATGGTCTTAAACATCTTCCCTGAGAAATGCTTGCGCAGCTCGCCCAAAATTTCCCTGCCCATCTTGGTACGTACGTCATACATGCTCGCAAGAACCATGACGTCAATTTCCTGTGAGCACTGCTTGGCCAGGACGCTGAGCGTGTCGAGCTGCTTGCTCAGGCCGTGGAGCGAGAAGTAGCCCATGTCCACAGGCACAATTACATCCGTAGCAGCCCTAATCGCATTGAAAGTAAGCAATCCAACCGAAGGAGGGCAATCAACTATAACATAATCGTAATCCGGCTTTACCTGTTCAAGCAGTGACCTTAGACAGTTCTCCCGCTCCGCGATGCCGGACATCTGCTGCTCAAATGCGGCCAAATCAATGCTGGCAGGCGCCAATTCGAAATTATCTGAGATCTGCCACAGCACCTCGGATAATCTCAAAGGTTCGCCCCGACTATTGCTGATCAGAACATCATAGATGCTTTGCTCAATCTGTTCCTCTGGAACGGCTAAGCCGACCGCGCAGTGTGACTGTGGATCCATGTCAACTAACAGCGTCCTGTATTCCCGGCCAGCTAAGGCACTCGCCAGGTTTATTGATACCGTTGTCTTACCGCAACCGCCTTTTTGATTTACTATCGCAATCGTTCTCATGATTATTGCCTATATACACTCGAGCCACTGCTTATTTATTGCCTGACTTATCCATACACAACCTTACTTTTTAATCGGCAAAAGACGGCAAAATCTTTAGGTTTTTATCGGACAAAGCTTTAATAATCACAGATAGTAGTGTAAATATCGGTCGTTTTGACGAAATGCCGTGCTCGCACGAACACGGCCTTGCGGTCTCAGAAACTGGCTGATTTGTGGTACTCCTTAGCTCTTTTCCCACTACTGCCACGGGCAATACTTACGGTTGCGTCAAATTTTCACATCTTACAGACCGATTTAGCCGATATTAAAGAGGTATCGATTGAACCGAAATGGTGTGCGGACAGAGAACTTTGACACATTAACAGGAGACACGGCAATGACTGAACAGGATATAGTGAACTGGATGCGTGACAAGGTCAAAAGAGACGGTTTCACTGATGCTGCCAGCTTGGCGGAAGAGTTTCTCCAAACACACAACGTCACGGATACGCTTGATCCCGATTTCTCCAAGACCCTCGACGCCGGTTTCAAAATCGCCCAGGAAATGCACGCCTTCTAACCATCAGACCTGACAGGCCCGGGACGTGATGTTGGGCGAGCCATTGGGCGCGTCGGTTGC
Source organism: uncultured Pirellulales bacterium (assembly GCA_964563335.1). Lineage (GTDB taxonomy): Bacteria > Planctomycetota > Phycisphaerae > Sedimentisphaerales > Anaerohalosphaeraceae > QNBT01. Next base: position 4,977 of record CAZLWL010000057.1, on the reverse strand, counting down.
TTGCGCGGTTAACCCAGACTTGAAAAAAATCGTCCATCTCGAACCGCCGGGGAAGAAATATACGCATCCAGCCCTAAGACCCGTTGGCTGAGAGCGCAAGAATACAACCCTCCACATGCAAAAAACTTGAATTGTCTTTTTCAGAGCAGTTATTTTAGATGTTGTTGTGCCCAGACGGCAAAGCCTGCCCCGACAATTAAAATCGCCCCGAAGACCAACTGAAAGCTGTTTAACACCTCTCCGAAGACAACTCTGGATAACGCAATAACGGCAAAAGGTAGCGACAGAAGGATAATCGCCGGAATCGTTGCGCCGATGCGTTTTATAGCAACATAATACAGGACATGACTGATTCCTATGCATAATATACCCGATATGACAACGCACGCCCACGGCCATGCGCTCATTCTCAGACACGCAAGCGGATTGCCAAAAACAAACGCAAGCACTCCAAGGCCGATGACCGTATAGATGCTGATGACAGAAAATCCTCGGCGAGAGTCAATATTCTTAAAAGCAATTTTCACCGAAACTGTGTACACCGCCCACATTGCCGCCGCTGACAGCGCCAGCAGTATACCGGTCAAAGTCCTTGTAGCGATAAAATCTTCCTTGAAGACCAAAACGCCTGTGACACCAACTACAGACAACATTCCTCCCAGCCAGAAGCCTTTGCTTTTAATTAGACTCCTTTCCTCCACGAAAAGAACCAGCGAGAAGCTGGCAATCCAGATAACAGAGGATTGTATGAGCAGCATAATGAAGGCCGGCTTCAGGTAGTAAAAGGCTGATATGCCTAAAGTCTGCATAATGATATTGATGACGGCGGGCCAGAGAGCCTTTTGCCAGATGCGCGGCTCAAGCTGCTTCTGCTTGATGTTGACAAAAAGAAACGGCAGCCAGAAAAGACAGGCCGCCAAATATCGCAGCAGATTATGTGTCCACACGTCAACAAAACCCGTCAGAAATTTTATGAAGATTGGCCCCACTGTCCAGAAGGCGAGCACACCAAGACAGGCAAAAGTAGCCGTGGCATCAAATCTTCGAGTATTGGCGGGATTCATTGATTGACTCTTTGAAACATCACGGCTTTGCCGCTTGGATAGTAAGGTTCTTGCCGAAGCCCTTCTTTGATGTGAAACGATATTCAGTGTCGGCCCTTACAAGCACATCCTGATTTTCTATAACAATCTCGATAGATTGAAATGGATCTTTGTCGTGGACCACATTGGCAAGTGTTATAGCCTTTTCCACACCATCGCCGGTTGCATAGTTTGCGACTTCATCGGGCTGAGCCAGACGCTTGCCCTCGTAAATCGACTCGTTCCGCATATCGCTAAGCCAGTCATAAGCCTGCTGGATGGTTTTTTCTTTGGCGGCTTCTATTGAAACGGGATTTCGCTCAATCGCCGCGATGATGAAGGGCTGCCAGTCGCAGCTTTCCATATCGCGGCAAGCATAGAAAGCCAAATCCGCGGTGGTGCTACTTTTGCGGATGCCGGTTAAGTATTCGATTATCTGTTCTCTATTCTGCTCAACTGATATTTCAATCGGCCGGCTTGGGATGTAGTCCTTCTCAAACGCCGGCAGCTTTGCTTCTACATGAACAAATGAGAAAAGCCGGTCAACAAACTTCTCAGAATCCGGCACAAAAGGCTCAAGATACCTGGCTAACATTTTCCTGCTGCTCGTCTCATTCATATCAATCTTCTCGTGCTCGACGAATCTCATCAACTGCTCACAGCACAGGCGGTCCACAACCTTATAGGGTGAATAGTCATCGCTCGATACTTCGCTGAGCAATTTATCAAAAGTCTCTTCGGCAATTCGTAAGTTGCTGCCGTGCTCGTAATGAAAGAGCACCTCGGCGTTTACAAACATGGCTTCGCCCCACCTGTGTCGGCAGAACTGAAAATACTGCTGGTAGTCTCGATAGCATCTGAGGAAATTGGCAAAAGTAAGAGAATTCAGTTCGGTCGTAAGATACTTTCCAAGTTGGCTCCCGAAGTACTGATAAGAGTCTTTTGCTATTGTGGCCTCGGCATACATGCAGTGTACATAACCGCTGGAGTGGGCCACAATTGTTACCTGCTCATTACGCAACGCTCGTTGTGCTTTCGTGCTTATGGCCGTCCCGTTGAACCACATAGTCTTGGTAAGCAGCCTTCTATTGTTGGAAAGGACGCCATCCTGAATGTCGAAGAAGTTCTGCGAGTGCAGCGGCGTAAGTACCATGTAGATATCCTCCAGCCGTATCCCGCAGACAACAAAAGCAGCGGCCGCATAAAGGGTGGCAAGAGACACACATTCACCGGCGCCTGTGTTGTAACCATCCTTAAGACCAAAGGCCGTCATCGCCTCGACGGTCTCGGTCTTCCAATACGGAATAATATCGCCATCGTATTTATCCAGGCCGAAGTGTCGGCGTATATCCACGTCGAAATAGTACTTGTCGCCATGATAACCGAACAGGGCGTTACTTTTACCAATGTCCTCAGGCGAGATGAATTTCTCGAAACGCTTTAGCTCCTTCTGCTTGCTGGTAAGGCCCCACGTATTCAGGTCCAGATTGAATTCATATTCGTCCATGATGAATTGCCGCAGCCGAATCAACTTCTTATACGGGGATTTTCCTTCGAGTTTTTTGAAGCAGTCCGCCTCGCGCCACTTCCAGATAATCGGGCTCATTATGTTAGCAAGAGCTAAGCTGTACATAAGCTCCGGAAAGACGAATACTTCCATATCCGAAAGCGTTATCGCAGAACTATATTTATCAAGCTGATCCGGATTCATTATTCTGTCTCTTAGGATAACGGGAGATTGTCATTATCATTGTACATGCATCGGCAACCCCAAAATATCTCCGTCACATTCAATCTTTTACCTTTCATAACGTCAAAAACATGGTAGGGCGGCTTGCTACTCTGCGAAGTAGCCGCGCTACGTAGCACGAGTCAGCCCACCGCATCTTCTATCTTTTGTTATTATCTGCGAGGCTGTCCGACAGGGTCCCTACAAATGCCCTGATTTCGTCGCGTACCCTCCTGAACTCGGTTAATACCTCGTCGGTCGTTCCTTCGGCAAAATACGGGTCGTCAAACCTTTTGTGGGTCGTTTTAACATCCCCGGGAAATATTGGGCATAGTTCTTTTGCATAATCGCAAACGCTAATTACATAATCAAAATCAATTCCTAAAAGGTCGTCCACATGTTTAGAGGTATGACCGGAGATATCCACACCCGCCTCAGCCATCACCTTAATCGCCTTCGTGCTGACACCTATCGGCGTAACGCCTGCTGAGAATGCTTCGATACAGTCGCCTTTCAGGTGTCTGGCCCAACCCTCGGCCATCTGGCTGCGACAGGCATTGCCGGTACATAAAAACAGTATTTTTAGTTTTCGCTTCCAGGCCATAATAATACACACACACCCACTGTTCCGACACAACGCTCAATAGTCAATATAAAATAGAAAATATAAAATTAAAATGAGTGGGTCTGTAAGCCGAGTTCTGTGTCCCGCACCAAAAATCCTTTCGCCCTGCAACCCCGATGGGCCAACAGAGATCCCAACAGTCAGGCACCTGACATGTGTAATGCCAAAAAGATTTTTGGTGCGGGACGGCGGTCATTTAACTGGACCAACCGTTACCGATTGGCTCTGCCGACAAATCGGCAAGCGACCTACCCGCTGACAGTTACCCGGGCAGGGCAAAGGGTTCTATATAAGAACCCAGCCAGCTTATTTGGTCTTGCAGGCGGTGGGGTTTACCATGCCGACGCTGTCACCAGCGCCGCGGTGCGCTCTTACCGCACCATTTCACCTTTACCTGTACCCCGCACTAAAAATCCTTTCCGGCCGCATTGCTAAGGGCTACCGGATTTTCCAGCAACCACCGCTTTTAGACCGTCTCAGCCTAAAAGATTTTTAGTGCGGGGCCATCGGCTGTGTATTTTCTGTGGCACTATCCCGCGGGTCACCCCGGGTGGCCGTTAACCACCACCGTGCCCTGTCCTGCTCGGACTTTCCTCCCCGCACCTACTTTGACACCCCAGCGTTGACTCGGCCGGTAATGCTCAATGTTGTCGAAAATACCAAAAGCCCAAGTTCTCGTTGGAACCTCAAAGTAGGTGCGGGGCGACCGCCCGACCCACTCACCTGTATTATATCATCAAATGGCAGAATTGCCAACACTATCGAATTGAAAAATCAATTCTGCAAAGCCGTATAATTGTCTTTGACGCCGGTTGCCATAATAGCTATTCTTTAGGTCGGTCCCGACAGAAAACAGGTATTATATGGCAGTGAAACCATTTGAGCATTATATTGTCACGCGTTTCAATGTGGGTTTGTACGACCCGGCAACCAGGAAAAAACCGATTTTCCTGCCACCGGACGGGTGGATGCAGCACAGGATTAAGCTCTTTACAACATTTACCCTGCCCTCCATTATGGGCCAGACATGCCAGAACTTCACCTGGCTGGTGTTTATGGACGAACAGACCCCCGAGCGTTATAGACAGATGCTCGCAAACATCCCGTATCCGAATATGCATCTTATTTATATAAGTGGCAACGGCCTGGAAAACCGGTGCATTGCCGATGCCACGTTGCAAAACATACGGCTTGGCGACCACGACCTTATCACCACTCGGATAGATAACGATGATGCTTTTCGCACCGATGCAGTAGAAGTCATCCAGAATTGGTATGCGCCGAGACCCTCGCCATGGACGATGGCTTTCCCAGCCGGCTTAATACTGGATTTGGCAACAAAACAGATATTCGTTTTCACCCACTGGTACAATAACTGCCCCACCCTGATAGAGAGTGCCCAAAAAGCAAAGTCCGTTTGTTGGTGGCCTCACTGTGATATACCGGTAAAGGTTAGAGAGTACATCGTTGACAAGCCCTACTGGCTCTAGTAGTCTGTCAAGATTGAACTTGTGGGTATAATCGTTTCAGTTTAATCCTGG
>CAZLWL010000056.1:0-15779 GCA_964563335.1 uncultured Pirellulales bacterium | reverse complement strand
TTAGCTCTTCATGCGTCTCGGTGTATCTATCGGCGAGCGTCTCGGCCCGGCCGTCACAATAGGAGACGTTGGTCTTACGCAGGTGGCGAAAGCCCTGTGTGCCGTAGGGTTTCAACTTCAGGTCGTCTTGAGTTTCAAGTTTGCCGAGCCACGGGGAGCGCATGAACTTATTGGCGCCATCTTCATACTGGCCGTCACCAAAGATAACACATCTGGCAGGATTCCTCACTTCGAGCGCTCTTGTCGAATTAACGCCGTTCAATGTGCCGTCTTCGGCCCGCTCCAAGATGCCGCCGATGAAGCTGACATTATAATTGTATCCGGTGAACGGGTCGCCCGGCGAATTGGCGCTACCCTTGAACGCCGGGCACTGCTGTATCCTCAGAATTGAATCGGTCTGCCAAAGAGACCCCGGCTTGCATTCGGCCAACTGGCCAAATTCGTAAACCTTGGAAAAGTCCCATTCATAGTTGTATTGGACGCCGTCCGCGGCCTGCGATTTGTCAACGAAGCTTGCCAGAGGATAGTATTCATTATAGTTGGCTAAATAACTATTCGCTGCTATCACCATCTGTCGCAGGTTGCTAAGGCACACGAGCCTTCTGCCAATCTGCCGGGCGGCTACGAGCGACGGCATCAAGATACCCGCGAGCAGTGCAATTATGGCCAGCACCACAAGCAGCTCGATTAATGTGAAACCTTTGTGTCGCATACCTTTTCAGTCGCACTCCCAATTGCATTTCAGCCAGTTACCGGCAAGGGCGATAAGTCCGTCTTCATCAACCCAGTTCGAAGCCAGAACCGCAAAGTCCAAAAAGTTGACCCTGCAATCAAGATTGAAGTCGCCGCCGACGTAAAGGTGTCTGTAATCACCGCATGAGCTTACATCGGCGACGGCATCAATCTCAGTTTCATACAAGATACTTTCGGTATATTCGACCTTAACGTATTGAATCCACTTGCGTCCGGTTTGTTCGTCCACAGCAAGCGCTGCATAATCTTGCGGCGCCAAATCATGCAAATCAAAGCCGGTGCCTCCCGCGGACTGGCCGTAAATCTGGCAGACTTCGGCGACGGTCTTGCCGACAAAATCCGCCGCCGTTAAGTTCGGGTCCAGCGGGATGGTGGGATTTGTAACGCCTGCCCACCATTGATTATCCCAGCCGGGATAGACATCAACTGCATTATTCGGGTCATACATTCTGCCCAATGTCGGCGCAAAGGTGTCCGCTCTTGGCAGGTTCGGGTCATCGTATGCGTACCATGTTACACCGTCCTGGCTCACCGAAACCAGCCCCGGCTCCGCGTACACATCGTCCGAATTTATCGTGACCGAAGCCGGGTCCTGATACTTCCAGTTTACGCCGCTGCCGATTCTTTGAAATGCGTTACCGAAAACGATAAAGTCCACGCCATACGGATTATTCTCATCATCACCGACCTTGTGGCTGAACCTAAGCACAAGGTGTCCTCCGAAGCCAACTTTAACCACCTGGTCCTGCTCCCATGCCACATATACCGGCAAAACGGGCCTATCAACGCCGAAGTAATCTGTGTCCACAGTAGGCCTGCCCAGCGCTGTACAAGGGTCTTGATGGGAGCTTGCACCGCCGTCATCGTAGCTTATCACCTCAATCGCAAAATCATTCGGGTCGAAATCGGCCGCGCCCGCAAAAGAGCAGCATGCCATGAAAAAAAATATTTGTGTTTTTGTGTTCGGCATAGTCTCAGCCATAACCGGCAAAAGAAACTCATCCTCTTGGTTTGCGAATCAGCAACCCGGCAATAACAAACAGCAGCATTGTTGCCGGCTCCGGTACGGGCGCGGCGCCGGGCGAGCGAATTGGCAGCCAGCTCTCGTCATAGTTTGTCCAGACCCAGCTATCCCACGCGCCGTCGCTTAAATCGCGGAACGAAACACCAGCGGGGTCCAACGACCATGTTTCGTTGTCGCCGCTGTTAAAGTAGGCCCAGCCGGCATATACGCCTTCGCCGTAGTCGTATTCGGTGCCGCCTTCATAGTCGAAATCATCCACGAACATGCTCCCTTCGCCGAAGTCGCTTGCGAAGACATCGAGTGCGCCGGCGTCGTCAATCGCAGCAAGAGCATCCCAGCCGGTGGCAGCGCCGTCCCATTGAAAGCTGAATAAGAAGCTACTATCGAAATCAAAATCGATGGCTATCGTTGCCTTGTTGCTTCCGGTCCCGGCTGTGTATTCAATATCGCCGGTATATATCTCGCCATGACTTGTGGCGCAGAGAGCCAAAACAATAATTAAAGAAATCAAATTCATCACTTTCATCCCTTTACGCCTTCCTTTCAAAAATTGTAAAAATACGTCTATTCGGTTTCGAGTTCCTATAACAGTTGACTGTTAGGTTCCGGAGCAGGTCTCCTTTCTGCGTTTTCTTTTGCCCTTAACGCGAGGGCTTAAACAATAAAAAAACCGCCGCTCCCGCGAAGGAAGCGACGGCTGGTATTGGCCTGTTATATTTCAACGACTCCGCTTGCGTTCGTCCGTGGCAAACAGACCGTTAACATTCGCTGTCCCAAATCGCGAGAACAACACGAGTTATGCACGCTCAACAGGCAGGTTTTCTGACTTGCATCCTGCCGCCGGACGCCTTCCCATCCCGCGCTAATCTTAGTTAACTGGTGCGATATTTCGCACCCTACGTGACTCAGATCAGCGCTGAACAGTGGCATAGTATCCGGCGGGTTTGCGACCGGATGTAATATAACTCCGGCCGCAACGGACGCTTACAGCGGCGCGACCGTCGCGGACTTTAACCGCGTTCCCATTTGAATATCCGAAAATCGGGTGATTTTCAAACCTGTTGCCGACTATGAACTTTCCAAAAAGAGCCAACTGTTAATCTTCTACCACACCCGCCGACCATCATCAAGAAAAAAATCTAAAATTTACCAGGACGATTGTGTTAACGTCTCTTTTGACCAACAAAAATGACCGCATCATTTGACGACAAGACCTCAGGCCTTGAGATTGTTCATAAGCAACAGGACCGCAGCAGCCAGAACGATAATCGCAAAGACACATATACCCATTGCGATTGAGAAGACCCACAGGAAGCGTTTGTTCTGGCGGCTCATGACGTATTTAAGGTGCCTGTCGCTGGCGGCGAAGGTCTTGCTCATCTGCATAATACTGTCGGTCTGGCTGACGGTGTCGGTGTCCAGCTTGCCCAGAGTCTGGTTGAACTTGTTGAAGTTTTCGTTTATCTGCGCATCGATATCGGCAGCGACGGAAAGTTTTTGATTCATATCGACAAGCGCGTGGGTCTGCTTGGCGCTCTCAGCGGGTATCTTTCCAACGATATCCACGAACTGCTGCTCTTTAAGGGCCTTGCCCTGCAATTGCTCAATCAACCCGTCAACCAACTGCTTCTGATTCCGTACCGAGTCGGGGATATTTTCCAGCAGACCCGGCAACTCATCTATTCGCTGCATGAGTTTTTCGTGCTGGGCGATTTGCCTGTCTAAGTGCTCGTTTATGCCGCTCAACTGGTTAATCAGGCTGTCAAAGGCCTTGCCTAACATCTCGACGTTTTCTTTTCTGTCGAGCCCGCCGCCCTTTTTGACAATTTCGAGTCCGCCCGTCTTGGGCCTTTTGCCATCGGCTTGCACCGTGACCACCGCGGCATCATCACGGATCAACCCATCTTCATCCACAGCCACGTAAGAATCAACGCGGCGATTATCGCGACTGGTCCACCAGGTATCTACCTTTGCCCACAACTCCTTTAAGCTCATCGCAGTATCCTTTCCGCTCGCTCACTGCCCCCCCCCCAACTACGAACTACTACAAACTACGGACTATTAAATACTTATCTGGTTGTAATTTCAAGCAATTTTTGTTAACATTTGTTCATTAAAATCGACACAAGTATAAAGGCCACACATGAAGTTAGCAACATATTTGCACAAGGGCCAAATATCCTGCGGGATAATCACCGAAAAGGGTGTTATAGACATCGGCTCGGCCGCCAAAGGTAAAGAGGCACCTCGCAGCATCAAGGAAATACTCGCAAAGGGCGATTCGGCGATGGCTGAGATTGCCGGCCTTGCCGATTCTGCCGGGGATTTTCTTCAAATCGACGAAGTAAAGCTTCTCGCGCCGATACCTCGGCCGGGCAAGGTCATCGGCTTAGCGGGCAACTACGAAAAACATATTATAGAAGGCGGCCTGAAGCTCGGCCTTACCGAATCACCACGAAGTTCCACTGTGCCAAGGCCTTTTTTGATGCCGACGACCGTTATCACAGGGCCGAATACAGAAATACCCTGGCCGGCTTTCAGCGAGCAGATAGATTACGAAGTCGAACTGGCCGTGATAATTGGAAAAGCAGCCAATTGCGTGCCGCCTGCTGAGGCGCTTGATTATGTCGCCGGTTACTCAATCGCAAACGATATCTCGGCACGCAGCGTAACCTTCAAGGAAAACCGAAAGGAGCGGCCGTGGGATGAGTTCTTCGACTGGCTGAACGGCAAGTGGGCCGATGGCTTTTTGCCTTTTGGGCCGTACCTTACAACCGCAGATGAAATCGACGATGTTGGGGCCCTTGACATTAAGCTTTCCGTCAACGGCCGAGTCCGGCAAAAGGCCAACACCTCGAAGATGATTTTCACCGTCGCCGATATAGTGTCATTTTTGAGTTTTCTTATGACCTTAGAGCCCGGTGATGTGATTGCCACCGGCACACCCGAAGGGGTCGCGATGGCAACAGGTGAATTTTTACAGCCCGGCGACAAAATCCAGTGCACGATTGAAAACTTAGGCACCCTCACAAACACCATCGGCGACCACCCCACACAATCCTACAAACCACTAAGGAAATAGCCACTCAAGACAAAGACACGGCGACTACAACGTCTGGTGGTCCATGAATCCTTCGAGTTTTCGTGAGCGGACGGGGTGCTGCAATTTGCGAATGGCCTTTGCTTCGACCTGTCTGACGCGCTCGCGGGTTACCTTGAATATCCTGCCGACCTCTTCGAGGGTATATGTGTAACCGTCGCCGATACCGTATCGCAGCTTGATAATCTCCCGCTCGCGATAGGTCAGGGTTTTGAGCACGTGCTCAATCCTGTCCTTTAGCATCTCCTGAGTGGCCGACTGCACCGGCGAATCGACCGTTTCATCCTCGATGAAATCGCCGAAGTAGCTGTCTTCGCTTTCGCCGATGGGTCTATCCAGACTGAAGGGGTGCTTGGAAATCTTCAAGACCCTGCGAGTCTCGGCCACGCTCATCTCGGCCTGCTTGGCAATCTCCTCAATCATCGGCTCTCTGCCGAGATCCTGCAGCAGCAGCTTACTGACCTGGCGCAGCTTGCTCATCGTCTCTATCATGTGCACCGGTATGCGAATCGTGCGCGCATGGTCGGCAATCGCCCGCGTTATTGCCTGCCTTATCCACCACGTAGCGTACGTGCTGAACTTATAGCCCCTGCGGTACTCGTACTTGTCCACCGCCCGCATAAGGCCGGTGTTGCCTTCCTGAATAATATCCAGAAAGCTAAGGCCCCTGTTGCGGTACTTCTTGGCGATAGAGACCACCAGCCGCAGATTCCCTCCTGAAAGATTGCGCTTGGTATCTTCGTACTGGATATTAACCGTTTCAATGGCGCGCAGCCTTTTATCAAGCTGCTTCGGCGTTTCCAGCACCAGGTCCTGCAGACCCCGAAGCTCCTGCCTCATCGCATCAATATCCTCGGGCGTATATTCCCTGTTGGCCCCGGCCTCGATTATCTCGGCCAACTGGTGCATCTTCCTGCTGATGGCCTGCAGCTTCTTCATCATCTGTTGAATCCTGTCGGTTCGCAGGCTGAGCTCCTCAAGCAAAGTGGCAATCTTCCGTCTGTTGCGGTGAATCTGCTTGAGATACTTCCTCGCCTCGGCGAGGTCGCCGTTATCCATCGACTTTTCAAACATGGCCGTATTTCGCTCAAGCAGCTCGTTTGCCGTGCCCAGATTCTGAGGCAGACGTTTCTTCACCACCGCCCTGACCAGGTTCTCTGTGGAACTCATCTTCATCGTTCTGTCGAACGGCAGCGTCCCATCGTGCACCTGCTGCAGGATCTCTTCGGCGCTTCGGGCGCAATAGTCGCTCTCGAGCACCTTCCTTCTGAACGCCAGACGAGTCAGCTCAATCTTGCGTGCGAGATTTATTTCCTCCTCACGCGAAAGCAGCGGTATCTCGCCCATCTGAGTCAGGTACATCCTAATCGGGTCATCTATACGCTTGGCTTCCCCCTCGGCAAGTTCACGCTCAAGAATCCGGTCCGCCTTGGCACCTGCGTCCTTTGCCTGCGCAGGACCCGCGTCGCTTTCGGCGAAATCTTCCTGCTCCCGTTTGGCCAGGTCCGCCTCGTCAAGAAGCTGCACCCCGAGGTCGTCCAGCGTCATCAGCAGACTGTCAAGGCGATTGGGCGATATCGCCTCATTAGGCAGGTCCGCATTCATCTCCTCGTAGGTCAGATAGCCCTTCTTCCTGCCCTTTTTGACCAGCGCCTTGATAGCCGCCTCCGCCAGCTTTTCACGGATAGCACGCCTGTTGGCGGAGATGGGCGGTTGCTCGACCCTCGTCTTGGCAACACCCGTTTGCCATTTGGCCCCAGCCGCCTTTGTTGATGCATCACCTGTGCTCTTCGTTGTGCCCATGGCTTTTGTCTTTCTTTTTCTTGCCACTATTGGCTGTCCAAAAAAATCCCGTTCAATTCTTTAGCCACCCGGCCCGCCTGCCTACGCAGGCATCATCCCCGGATTACGTCTGTTCGTTCTCGGCAGTATTTCATTAATCTTACGCAGAGACTCCGTGTCATCATCGCTCAGAGTGCTCTTCATCCTGCCTTTCTCAATGTCCTGGATATGACCGGCAACAACATTTAATGCCTCCTCAAGCCGCTCTATAAAATTGCCCTTTTCGGCGCCCGCCTGGGCCATCTCAACAATAGCGCTGCCGGCCTGGACTGATTCAAGCCTGCTCAATAATTGGGCCAACGTCGCTTTCTCGGATCTCGCCAATGAGTCAAACACTACCCGGGCAATTTCCCGCAATGTATTCTCATCAAAATCTTCAACTGTAACTTTCCCTGTTACGCTCTCGAAGAGTCCTGGTTCATTGAGCAATACCTCTAATATCTCCCGCTGGGCCCTTGCAAAAAGGCTGTCCGGCAAATCCGTACTGACTACCTTTTGATTTTGCACTGCAAAACTATCGCCTCTGGCAAGTCTCGCTGTGAGCCTGGCCAGCTCCCGGTTTATCTGATTGCCCGAAAGACCTATTATCCCGCTCAACTTGCTGACTATCAGTCCCCTCGCCAGCGGGTCACACCTGCCGCTTCTTATCGCTGTGGCGACCGTCCGCAAATACTCTTCTATTGCCGCTCGCTTGTCCGCAAAGTTATCACTATCGCCAAGACCGCTGACAAGTCTTTGCCACTTGAACTCCATCACATCGACGGCGCCGGCGACAACCTTATCAAATGCATCCCGTCCGGAGGTCAGCAGGAAGTCGCAGGGGTCTTTCCCTTCCGGCACAAACGCCAATTTGATATCAATCCGCTCTGCAAGGCAAACCTCGAGTGCCCTGTTGGCAGCGGCGGCACCTGCAACGTCGCTGTCGAAGACCAGCACGATGCGCTTGGCGTATCGCCGCAGTATTCTGGCGTGACCGGACGTAAAACTCGTCCCTAAGGTCGCTACGACGTTGCGGCAGCCGAATTGATGAGCCATTATCACATCTGTATAACCTTCAACAACAACGGCGGTGCCGCTTGAAACGATTTCGTGGCGCGCCTTGTCCAGCCCATACACAGAGGTGCTTTTATCGAACAGTACCGTCGTCGGCGAGTTCATGTACTTCGCCTCTTTCTCGCCTAAAGTTCTACCCCCGAAGCCGACGACCCTGCCTGTTACATCCAGAATGGGAAACATCAGCCGATTGCGGAACTTGTCATAGACCACGCCGCCGTCCTTGGAGACCACAAGTCCGGCATCCAACAGACGCTTCTCGGAGATGTCGGCTGCCTTTGCCTTTCCGACAAGGTCCTCCCAGCCGTCCAAAGCAAGGCCAAGGCCCCACTCTTTCGTCGATTCGCCGCTTATCTGTCGCTGCTTGATGTATTTGCGCACCTTTGCACCGTGTTGCTTATGGTAGAGATTATTGAGCCATAGCTTTTGCGCCCACACATTGACCTGGGCCACATGCTTTGGGCCGGCATCATCTTTATCACTCCTTTTTCGTCTTTGCCTCAACGGCTCCAGTTTGATCCCGGCCCGCTGCGCCAGCCGCTCAACAGCGTCGGCGAAGCCCACATTCTCCCTAAGCTGCACGAACTTGAACACATCGCCCCCAGCCCCGCAGGCGAAGCACTTGAATATCTGCTTTACAGGATTGACGTTCAGACTCGGCTTATGGTCGGCATGGAACGGACACAGCCCCACCCACTCCTTGCCCTTTTTTGCAAGGCTCAAGTGCTCTGATACTACATCTACAATATCGGTAGCCTGTTGTATCTGGCTGATTATGCTGTTGTCGAACTTTACCGACACGTCCACTCCATGTCCTCTAATACTCCATTAAACTCGACCCACACCACTCCTCCATGAGACCACGACATCCCTCACGCAGACGAGCCGACACTCCAATAGCTCCTCTTGCCGAACCATTAGCCGGCAAACTGGCGGTAAGGGAGTGGTCATTAAAGTATAGCAGGATTCGTCAAAACGTCAAGTCAACCCCTACAAAAACGCTTTTACAGCACCTAAAAACGCCGTTTTAAGTAGCATCGGACACTTGGTACAATAAGACACCTCTCAGCCGGCACACATACTCTGCAAATCGCTCATCGTCAGTTTATCTAATCGGTCAACAATCTTCTGTGCCAGTCCTTTCAACTGCTCAGCTGGGTATGTGTTGGCCACGGCAATGGTGTGCATCCCGGCCGCTGCCGCCGCCTCAAGCCCCCACCGTGAGTCTTCAATAACTACACAATCGCTTGGCAGAATCTGCTCCGGTCCCGTTTCATTGAGCCGCTGCAGCACCAGCAAGAGTCCTTCGGGGTCCGGTTTGCCTTTCTGAACGTGGTCGGCTGCCACCACTATTTCAAACGAATCTGCCAAATCAGTCCCGGCCAGCATAATTTCAATATCCCCGAGCAGCGCACCGGAACACACGGCCAGGCGAACGCCCTCTCGCTTAATCCTATCCACAAACTCGCAGACCCCATCAATAATCGTGCTTTCGCCTTGCACCAGCCTGTCAAATAGCTCCGTTTTCTCTTGCATCAGTTGGTCGATGCCTGCCTCATCAAGCCCCAGGTCGAAATCCACCGAGATCGCCTGGGTGCACTCGATGTCCGTATAGCCGAGATACTCGTCATAATAGCGCTCTTTGGGCAGATCGATACCGTACCGGCTGACTGTCTCTTTGAATGCCATGTAGTGCAGCGGTTCAGAGTCCGCTATTACGCCGTCAAAATCAAATATCACCGCCTCTAACATAATGGACATTTACTCAACATACTAAAACAAAACTCGCATACGACTTGGCGTTTGCCATCAGATTTACTTTTCCCTGCTCATTATTGGCACCGGCAGCGGTTTGTCAACCGCCGAATATATCTCTAATCAGGCCCGGCCATTTGAGTGACAGTCCGTTTTTCGCTTGACCTGGCGATGTCGTTGTGCTACAATGCTCACATAAACATTTGCCAACTCCTTTCTAAACGAAAGGGCTCGCCTGCCGCTCCTCCCCCTCAACACATCCGGACGGCAGGCGGCTTTTTGCCCTTGCTTTGACGGATTCCGCAATTAACAGTTCCCACCGCAGGGGCGGCATAGATATACAGACTGCGTCTGGCCGGTGTAGGGGCTAAAAACCGCATTTTCTGACTGACAATTCCACGTCCAGCGGGTAAATCCGTCCTGTTTAGACTAAAATAGTCGGCTCAAACGTGATATTATTGAGGAATGATTATTCCCAAATCGCTTGAGCGAGAAGCGGATGATTGAGGATAAGCTGCTCATATTGAGATTTAAGCACGGAAGCCGCCGGGCTTTGGCCCGCATCTACGAGAAGTACGAAGGTTTTCTGCTGACGTTGGCAACCGCTCTTTTGAATGATGTAAATAGCGCAGAAGACATCGTGCATGATTTCTTCGTCTCGTTTGCGCAGTCCGCCGACAGGCTCAAGCTCGAAGGAAGTCTCAAGGGCTATCTGGCGACCTGCGTGGCCAACCTCGCACGCGACAGTATCCGAACGAGGCAGCGACAGCCGGATGCACTGGATGAATCAACACCGATACAGTCAAATGCGAAAGGACCGCAGTCAATAGCGATGTGTAGCGAGGAATTGCAACTTTTGAGTGGTGCGATAGCGCAACTTCCATACGAACAGCGTGAAGTAGTAATCCTGCATCTGCGAGGCGGTATGAAGTTTAAGGCAATAGCCCAGTCGCAAGATGTTTCAATCAATACGGTCCAGAGCAGGTACCGCTACGGGCTGGATAAGCTGCGTACGCTATTAGATGGTGAGGTGTGAAATGACACCGATAGAAAGAATCGAAAAGTTAATAAGGAAAATAAATGTTACTCCTCGTGTCCAAACGCATGATAAAACTCTCAACGATGCTTTGGCGGCACAGGAAGAATGGAAGAACGAACAATCGGCGAATTTAAAGCCGAATATCTGGAGAATAATTATGAAAAACCCAATGACAAAAATTGCAACCGCAGCAGCGGTGATCCTGATCGCTGTCCTCGGCATAACGTTTTTAGAAGAATCCTCGCCAACCGCCTATGCTATTGAACAGACAATCCAGGCAAGCCATAGCGTCCGCTACCTCCATTTTAAGAGTTTTGTTGAACCGCACGATGAACCGATGGAGTTTTGGGTCGAATTTGGTGCGACCGGCCAGCTCAAGAACATGCGGTTCAACAAGCCTGAATGGATGGATCCCGGAGATGGTGAAACAATCATAGTGTGGAAAGACAACAAAATGCAACTATACTCTAAGCGGAAAAATTTCCTGATTACTATGAAGGACAAGGAAATTGCGGCCCAGGCGCAGAAACAGGCGGAGCAACTTGATCCCAAGTTTGCCGTCGAACGTTTGAAGACCGAACAGGAACAGGGCAAAGTTGAAGTAGAGATAGTTGAACCTTCCAACAAGTCCGAACCGATTATAGTAACTGCAACCAACATAGAACAAGATGATGAACCTTTTCAGCGTATGGTCCTTTTCGTTGACCAGGCCACACGGCTTGTCAATTCAGCGGAGGCTTATAAGGCCGAAGACGGCAAATATCACAAGATGGTCACAATAGAGTATTATGACTACAATCAACCGATTGCATCTGAGATGTTTACCCTTGATGATGTCCCTGATGATGCAATGCGATTGGACCAAACAACCCAGGAGGTCGGTTTACTTCAGGGCGACCTCACCGATAACGAAATTGCCGTCGAAGTGGTCCGCCGGTTCCTCGAGGCCCTGATTGAAGAAGACTACGCCGAAGCTGGCAGAATGTTTTCAGGTACCCCCGCAGAAAGAATTGAGCAAGCTTATGGTGATACTCGCTTTATCCGAATTATCTCAATCGGAGAGCCTACGAAAGTACCTGCAATGAGAGCCTTGAAAGTCCCTTGCCAGATCGAAATTGAAGAAGATGGTCAGATATTTATATGGGAACCGGAACACTCTTATGTAAGGCAGGTCCACGGCCAGCCCGAACGCTGGGAGATCATCGGCGGCTTCTACGGAATCTGACAGAGAAATCAAAGGCAGTAGTATCAAAAGGCCGGTCCCATCGACCGGCCTTTTTCATGTCCTTTCAGCCGAAAAACCGCTAAAATTGCATAAAATTATTTTGTTTAGAGTAAAATGGTCAGTTAGATTGTTGTATAGATGACGATCGTTGGTTTCGAAACTGATTAGGTAAGCCTGAAATGTTAGAAGATAAGTTGCTGGTCTGGAAGTTGAAGCGTGGGAGCAGGGAGGCTCTCAGATGCATTTATGAAAAGTACAGAGATGATTTGCTTCGCCTGTCAGCGGCTCTTTTGAATGAAACAAGTGTGGCCGAAGATATTGTGCACGATGTCTTCATCGCGTTTGTACGCTCAGCCGGGGATTTTCAACTGACCGGAAGCCTGAAGGGCTATCTTGCAACCTGTGTCGCTAACAGGGTACGAAATGTCAACCGAGCAAGGAAGCGGCAAAAGACCGCCGGGCTGGATGAAGCGAGACACCTGGCCTCAGGTTCCAAAAAGCCGGAGCACTGGATCATATGCACTGAAGAGTTTACACGATTGAGCAATGCATTGGCACAACTGCCATATAACCAGCGGGAAGCCATAATCCTGTACTTTCAGTGTTCGATGAAATTAAGGCAAGTAGCGCTGTTTCAAGGTGTTTCAATCAAAACGGTTCAGAGCAGATGTCGTTATGGATTGGATAAACTACGAGCACTGCTAAACAGTGAGGTGATATAATGAGTTCCCCGGATCAAATAAAAAGGTTTATTAAAAACGCAAGAATAGACAGTGAACCAGACGCTAATCAGGAGGTCTTCAACGAACTCCTTAGTGAGTTGGACCAAACAAGAACCTCGGCACCGGTTAGGCAGCCGAATATCTGGAGAATAATTATGAAAAACAGAATAACAAAATTTGCCACCGCCGCAGCGGTGATTCTGATCGCCGCCCTCAGTATAACTCTTTTAGACAAATCAGTTACCTCCGCTTATGCGATTGAACAGACTCTTGAAGCCATGCGTTCTATCAACTCAATACACGCATATTGTACGGATTGGGATGATAGTCAAGGCCAGACTTGGGTTCAGATCGATCCTGAAACGGGCAAAGAAGAATATTATTATGCAGATCAAGGCAATCTTTTGATTGTGGGAACTCCCCAGGCAACCTATTACTACTACAAAGATGAAAATCTTGTGAGAATCCGAAACGAATATGTTCCCGCATCCGAGGTACGTTTTTCCCGTTTCTTTGAAGATTTGGTTGAATGGGTCCAACAATACCACGGCGAGCTTTCGTTCCATTGCCAATTTGATAAAGAGCTCCAAAGGGAAGTAATCATGGTTCATGGGTCCATTCCCACTCAGGAAGACATTGAGGAAAAGGAGTTCATTTTTCGTGTCGATTCACAGACGAAATTGCCAATTAATTATGAAGCAATTAAGACCAGGCCCGGCGAAGGGGTCAAAAGCATCAATCACTTAGAATACAATGTGACTATACCGGAAGGAATATTTGAGTTTGAGATTCCAGACGGGGCTAAGGTGATTTATGACGAGTAAAGATAAGAGGGTTGCTGATGTAAAAGGCGAAAGATCTTCAGGCCGGGCCGGTGTTTGGCTCGGCCTTTTTCGTTTCTTTTCAGCCGAAAACCAGAGGATATCGGCAGCTACCGTTGGGCCAACTCGGCCCAGTCGCAGTCGGTCAGGGCTTCGACGGCAAGGTCGCCTAAGCGGCAGTCCTCGACGTTGGAATCTTCATCGTGCGGAACTATTGCGAGGATAGCCACGTCGCCGTATTCGGCAATTACATCGGCGCCCGTTTCCTCGGCATAAGTGGCAGAAGCGGCTTCATATCCACTTATAACCACACCGGCCACATCAAGGCCTGCTTTTCGCACGGCATCAATCGTGAGCAGTGTATGATTTATCGTGCCTAAGTAGGGACGGGCAACAATAACAACAGGCAGGTTAAATGCCTTCGCCAATTCAAGCACATCTACATCGCCTGAGATGGGTACGCGAATACCGCCGATGCCTTCGACGATTACAAAGTCGCTGGCTTGGCAAATACTTTCGTATGCGGTCTGAATCGCAGCAAAATCGACATGGCGCCGCTCAAACTCCTGGCAGACAACGGGTGCAGCCGGCGTAACAAATCCCACAGGATTAATTACCGAAAGCTCAAAATCGCAGTTCGACCAATACCGTAAGAACTTGGCATCGGTGCTTACCAGACCTTCGTGATGGTGTTTGCAGCCGGTCGCAACAGGCTTAAATACGCCGACCGTGTAACCGGCCTGGCTGAGTATCTTAGCTATTCCACCTGCTACAAGCGTTTTTCCCACGCCCGTATCGGTGCCTGTGATAAAAAGTCCATTGGCCTGCGGTAAATTCAATTCCAGCAAAACTCATATCCTTTCCACAACTCATATCTATGACAAACACTTCATGTTCAAACTTGTCATTCCCGTCCCGACTTGTCGGGACTTTCGCAGGTGTAAACTTGTCCCCGCGAAAGCGGGGAGCGGGAATCCAGACCCTTAAAAACAGTGTTAATCTGTGTTAATCCGTGTCTAAAAACAAAAACGGTCAGTTTGAGTTTCTAAACAAGATGGAGAGGAACAATTGACTCAGAGAAGGCAATATGAAGCCTCTGAATAACCCTATAATGCTTAATAAACGGCGGAATAAAGTTGCTTTCTGGCATCCGAAGGTAAAAGCGACGTTAGAGCGTGAGTATTGGCCTGTTACTGTAGTCCAAAATCACGATGGCACTTATCGTGCATACAAAAAACTTACTGGTCGCGGTGACTAACTGTACTGTCTCACTTTCATGATTTTATATAAGGTACTATTGCCACAGCAGTTACGCAAGATTTCGTTTAATTTTTATTTCGTCCATAAGAAAAACAGAAATCGACAATTTTGGTCCATATGCCGTATAGCGGGCGTCCATAAGTTTGAGTCTATTCTTTGTTGAGAAGGTATATATCTTTGATGTTTTGTAACTATAATTTATTAAAGAGCTTACGCGTATCGTCAAAGTGAGACAGTACAGCTATTAGTTTAATGGTTTTTTCCAGAAGCAAAAATACCGCTCCAGAGCGGCGTGTCTTTAAGGTCTTATGCCGCTGGGAATAAACACCATACCTGGTGCAACCTGCCTTAATGGACACGGGTTGCTTACGGAGTTTTGGCCGAGTACGCCTCGCCATACCGCATTTGCGATATCACGGTCGTCTACGTTGACAGCATCGTCACAGTTGATGTCACAATCTATGAATGTAAAATCTCCCGCCGCACCTGTTCGCCAGAAGGCGTTTATAATGCTGCGGTCGACAACATTTACGGCAGTATCGTTATTTATATCGCCTAAAAGGGCTACGCCGAACTGTGACTCGGCAATACCGGTATTGCCGAAATCTGCGCCCGTAACGGTTACTTTTACTGTCAGCGCCTGGCCTGAATCTGATAAGCCGCCCGACTCATCGCAGGAAGGTGCTGCGAACTTACAGCATGGGTCAGTAGGTCCGCCGCCGGCTGTTATTGCAGGTCCTACGGTTACATCGTCCGGCAAAATGAATTCCCAATAGTATGTATAGCTGCTATTGGCCATGGGATCGTCTGTAATTGAAACAGCAGCAGTCAAATTGGAGTTGGTTGCACTCCGCACATTCTGATACATCCAAAATTCATCCATATCAACTTCGACCTCAATGCCACATCCGGTTTTCAGCCAATCCTGGGCAAGGATGGCGAAGTCCGCCAGGTTGACCCGGCCCCTGTCGTCGATTACCGGGTTTAGATCCGCTCCACCACACCAGTCGGGGGCAGTACAGTCAAACAGCCAGTGTGCAGCAACGATAGCAAGGTCGGCTATGTTGATTTCACTATTATCATCCAGGTTGGCTACACCACATTCTTGTTGTCCGATTGTGTCCGTCGGCCCGGTAAATCCAGGCCCGCCGGCCCCAACGTAACCGTAGCTGGCACCTGACGCGT
>CAZLWL010000055.1:0-15892 GCA_964563335.1 uncultured Pirellulales bacterium | reverse complement strand
GCATCGATGAATTTCTCGACGGCTTTTTGCCGGGCCTGGGCGGTCAATTCCCGCACGATGACTTCGCGAACATCTTCAAGTGGGCAGGGAGTGGTGGGCTTCTTGTCGGTAACCTTGGCAATGTGATAGCCGAACTCCGTCTTGAAAACATCGCTGACCCCGCCCACTTCCATCGCGAAAACAACGTCTTCAAACTCGGCGACCATGCTGCCGCGGGGAAAGTATCCGAGGTCCCCGCCGTTCTCAGGGCAGTGGGAATGCTCGCCAGCGACCTTGCCAAAATCCGCTCCATCGCGGAGCTCGCCAAGAATCTGCTGCATTTGGCTCTTCATATCGTCGCCGTCAACCCCCGACTTATGGTGCTTCACAATATGTGAGGCCCTTACCATCTCGCCCATGGTGAATCTTTTTATGTTCCTGTCGTAGTATTTTCGAATGTCCTTTTCAGAAGGCTTTTTCACATTGCCGGTGACACTGTTCATCAATTCTTCGACACCCATCCGTTCGGCAATTTCGGCCTTGACCTGTTCTTCGTCGGCGCTTTTGTCGCCGTTTTGCTTAACGAACTGCTTGTATGCCTTATCGATGGCTTCAGAAGGTATTTGGTCTCGGTCCTTGCGGGCCGCCTGTCTCAGTAAAACGGCCTCTATCACATTTTCGCGAGACCATTCATATAGTTGTTTTTGTCGCTCGTCGGCGGGTTTGTCGGCAAATACGCGTTCGTAATCAGGACGAAGCTTTTCAACTTCCGCCTGAATATGCTTTTCGTCAATCTTCTCACCGTTAACATACAAAGTCATTATTTTCTTCCTTTTTCGTGCAAGTTCGGGCAGTTTAACCGGATACAACTTCGCAGTCAATCAGCCTTGGTTACAATTTCCACCCTGCAGTTTGGTATGGCTGCCAGGAACTGTCTGCCGTAGCTTTTACGGATGATTCTGCTGTCCAGGACGACGATGATGCCGTTGTCGGTTTTGTTGCGGATGAGTCTGCCGAAACCCTGCTTGAATTTCAGGATTGCGCTGGGCAGTTGATACTTATAAAAGGGATTCTCACCTTCCAGCCTTATTTGTTCAATCCGCCCCTGTATGAGCGGATGGTTGGGCACGGAAAACGGCAGCCTTGCGATAATCACGTTTGAAAGCGCATCTCCCGGCACATCAACGCCCTGCCAGAAACTGTCCGTACCGAAAAGCACGCTTCGTTCATCGGCCTTGAACCGCTCCAAAAGTATCGACCTGTCAACGCCGACACCCTGACGAAGCAGTTCCATTTTGTTTTCCGACAACCAGTCCGCCAGTTCATCCGCCAACTTCTTCAGCATTGAATAGCTTGTAAAAAGCACAAATGCCCTGCCGTCCGTTTTCAGCAGATACTTCTTTATCGCTCCGGCAGCGGCCGCGGTGAAATCCCCAAGATTGGGCTCCGGCAAATCAGCCTCGATATACATCGTTACCTGCCTTTGATAGTCGAAAGGTGACCCGAGCTTTACAGCCTCAAATTCGGCAAGACCGATTCGGCTTGCAAAGAAATCAAAGCCGCTTTTTTCGTCGTCGCCGTCACAACTCAGCGTTGCGCTGGTGGTGATGACCGAGTCGAACTCGTCAAACAGACACCGTTTCACATCCGGCCCCACATTCATCGGCGCACTGCGCAGCGACGTTCGCCGGGACCTGCTCCCATCGGCCTCGACCCAGTAAACGCTCGACTGCTCAGGCTGGGTCAAAAAAATTTGCACATCCGTCTCAAGACTTCTGCACTTGTCCACATATCGTGTCAGTTCACGCCGTTCGTCCTCGTCATCGGCCTTTTTGACGAGCTTCGATAAGGCGAGGCGAAGTTGTCTTATCGAGCCGGTGATATTGTCGTCCACGAAATTCGCGTAACACCTGCCGCCCGTTTTGTCCCTCGTTTGTTCGTACCAGCTCCGCACATTTGCAAAAAAGGCCTTTGCCGCCTCATCACATCGCCCGACCAGACTTATCGCATCGTCGGCATTGGCAAAGGTCAGCAGCCCCTTACCCGTGCGGCCATTATAGAGCCTGCGCAAAAGGTAGCTGATTGTGAAGTTGGTTATGTTTATGCCGAAATGCTCCTGGGCGACATGTTCAATATTATGTGCTTCGTCAATGACGACAAAACTATACTTTGGCAAAATGCTTGTCGATTCAGCCTTGAGCACAAGATCGCTAAACAGAAGCGCGTGATTGGCGACGATAATGTTGGCCGTTTCAAGGTCGCGCCTTGCCCGTCGATAAAAGCATTCGCGAAAGTGCTGACACTTCCTGCCGGGACAATTTCCATGTTCGCTCTTGACGGCGTCCCAGACCTGGGTCGAAGGTACAAAAGGCAAATCGCTCAGCGAGCCGTCTTGGGTATTTCGCGCCCAGTCGTTAATTTGCGAAAGCTCCACGCCCACATCATCGAACAACCCCTTTTGTCTGCGTAGTGCATACGCGAGTCTCCTCCGACAAAGGTAATTTCCTCTCCCCTTAGCCAGACGGGCGGTGAACCAGCCCGGCATAATCTCTGAAAGAAAGGGAATGTCTTTGTTGATAAGCTGCTCTTGCAGGGTGATAGTGTAAGTGCTGATCAGCACCTTGCCCTTTTTTTGCCGCACCTGGTCGATTGCACCGACAAGATAGGCATAGCTTTTTCCTACTCCCGTGCCGGCTTCAACTGCGAGATGGTAACGGCCCTTGAAGGCGTCATGCACGGCGCGAGCCATCTTCAACTGCTGCGGCCTGACTTCAAAACCGCCGTAACATTGACCTACAAGTCCCCCTTCGCCAAGAATCTTTTTTACATCCAGGCCCCCATGATTCTCAAATGAAATCAACTTGGCCCCTTATCTTGTTTTCTGATCGGCGATGTTGATTGCCTGTACGAGAGACTTCAACGCGGGATTGAATTTCATCTTCTCGAATGCGAGCGTTGCAGCTACTTTGGCTGCAGGTATGTTATTGTTCTGGTAAAATATGTATGCCATCAGAAATGCCAACTCAGGTGATTTGCTCTGCTGCTGCCACGTTGCCATCTCGATAATGCGGTTTTCAATCATGTCTCTGTCGACCAGTACCACCGTCAGGTCAATCTTCCGCTTTGCATATTCAGGCGACAGCGTGATGGCCATTTCCAGAAAATATGAACTGCTCATATACTCTCCCGCTGCGAAAAGCGCAAGGGCCTTGCCGGCATAAGCCAGTGGATCGTCTCGTTGATAGACACTTGCCAGCGTATATGCGTCGGCGGCCTTGTAGTACTTGCCATCCTTCAAAAATTCTTCAGCAGCTTTCATGTACTCCTTAAACTTGGCCCGGGCCCAACTCTTGAACGTCTTGTGAGGACCACGAATCGCCGCCGCCTCAGCATGATCAACCTCCGGAAGCTCGAGCTTCTCGCCAACCTGCAGCTCAAATTCGCTCTTGCCCTCCTGCTTATCTGCCGTCTCGTCGGGGTCATCAGTGGCAAACACGTCACCTTCTTCTTCGGCTTTGGCTTGCTCCAGGCGAAGTTGCTCGTAGAAATCTTCAGGCTGCTCTTCGCCCTGCTTCTTGCTGTCAGGCTTGGATGTTGGCTCACCCGGCTTAACCGGTTCGAGCGGCTTTTCGGGCTCCGGAAGTTCATCAAACAGTTTCTTCTTGTCCTCTGACGTTTTCCTGAACTGTTGCGCCAGGTAGGATTCAAGTTGCTCAATTTCAGTGAGTTCCTTGTCTGAAGATTCCTCCTCCTGGCGTGTGAGCTTTTGCAGTTCAATTTCTCGTGAAATGATATCCTCCAACTCCTCCATGCTTCTGGACAGGGGCCTTTGCTGACCATAGAGATATTGGCTGTCGCTTGTGGGCTCAGGTGCCGGTGCAAAATCCCCCGTGCCTCCCGGGAAAGTCTCCTTCGGCGGGACGAGCCCCGACTCATACCAGCGCCTCAGCGACGTTACCGTCTGCGAGGGAAGGTAATAGGGCTGGTTAAGACTCAAACCGTAGACGGGGTAACCCACACCTGCTGAGCGCCTGATAAACGAGTTCAAAGAACCCGACCCGAAGCCGGTGGCAAGCTCAAAATCCGAGGGATAGAACTCCGCCGCCGAGCGGTAAGGTACGATACCATCAGGATGTCTGAAGTACCTGCCGCCCGGTACGTTACCGGTCACGATCAAATTACCGTTCGCGCCGTAGCTGTACTGGTCTGTCGGCATCAACTCGCTGCCGGCCCTCGACAGGCTCGTCTGCGGAGCGGTGGGGTTACCGATAGGCGGGCCGAGCGGTGGTCCAAGCGGCGACTCAATCCCCAAACCGGCCGTGGCAAAAACCATAAAGGCGGTTATTACAACGAATACATACAACCGATACTTTAATTTTCTATCTTCCATTACTTGTTATACTTCGGCTTTTCAGCCCAGTTTAGTTTACCTGCCAGCGTATCCCACTGGGTACGAACAGGGTTATTTACCACCAGAAAAGACCCGTGGTGACGTTGTACCTTTATTACGTCACCAACCTGGAGTTTGTGCGAAACCTGACCGTCAAGATTGATGGTTGTGCCTTTATTGACCCGAACAGGCTGGATTTCGAGGATACTATCGGCATTTATTACAATCGGCCTGAAGCTGAGCGAATGCGGACAAAGTGGGGTAATAACTATCGCTGAAAGGTCCGCCGATAAAATCGGCCCACCCGCCGAGAGATTATAGGCCGTAGAACCTGTCGGCGTCGAGATGATTATCCCGTCGCTCGTACACCCTGCCAGCGACTGGCACTGCACAGTGACCTTAAGCTCGACCATGCTGAACGGAGCACCGGCGGCAATTACCACGTCATTTATGGCTGTCGAACCGAATTTCTCACTGCCATTGCTCTCGATACTGCACGCCAGTATCATCCTCTTTTCAATCAACGACTTGTCGCTGGTTATGCGATCGAACAGTTGCTTGAACTCAGCGGCACTGAACTGGGCCAAAAAGCCCAGCTTGCCCACGTTGACTCCGATAACCGGCACATCTGCCTCGCTCAATTCCCTTGCCGTCGAAAGAATCGTTCCGTCGCCGCCGAACACCACCGCAAAATCCGCCTCTTTAAGCACATCGACTCCCGATTTATCGGGACCGCGAAAACAGTTGGCGATTATCTCGGCCTTTGCAGCGGCGAACTGCACAAAGTCGTCAACCGCCTCAGCGGCATATTGTCTTTTCGGATCACCAAAAATTATCAGTTTCGGCTTTGTCATCTTCTATTCACTACGTATCGTTTCACCAATTACCGCTTTGACCGTTTCAACAATTCGCTTGGCACTGACTCCAATTTCATCAAGCTGTACCTTGCGCGAGTCCACTTCTACAAACCTGTCAGGCCCGCCGAGGATTATTATTCTGCCCGCGTTCGCCCATTCACCCCTGACCTTTTCGACTGTTTGTCTCGCAACCGCCTCCAGCAAGGCCGAGCCGAATCCACACGCCATGCTGTGGTCCTCAACAGTGATTATATTCTTCTTATCGTAAAACAGCGATATTATCTTACCGTCAATCGGCTTTGCAAAACGGGCGTTTATGATGCTAACGTCGATGCCTTCGCGATTCAGCATATCTGCAGCCTTGACCGCCTCGACCAGTACGCTGCCAAAACTAACGATTACCACGTCACTGGAGCCACTCCGCAACGTAACACTTCTGCCCAATTCAAACGCTGATTGGCAAGCGGCAAGTTCACCTTCGTCGTCCGGAACAATATCCCTCGGATAGCGAATCGCAACGGGCTTGTCGATGTTGACGGCAAAATTGAGCACCGCCTTCATCTCAGCTTCATTGGCCGGGGCGGTTATAACCATGTTAGGCAGCATCCGCAAAAAACCGATATCCATCAGGCCGTGGTGCGTCGGCCCGTCATCGCCCACAACGCCGCTGCGGTCTATACAGAAGGTAACAGGCAGATTCTGCAACGCCACTTCCTGAAAAATCTGGTCGTAGCTCCTTTGCAGAAACGTCGAATATATACACACGATGGGCTTCTTGCCCTGTTTGGCCAGCCCGGCGGCAATATCGACTGCAGCACTTTCGGCGATGCCGACGTCATAGTATCTGGCGCCGAACCGGTCACGAAACTTCGCAAGCCCGGTTCCATCGGGCATCGCAGCGGTAATCGCTATGATGCGGTCGTCCTTGGCGGCAAGAGCCACCAGCGCATCGGCGAATGCTTCGGTAAATGTCCTGCCCTTTTCCTCGAATGTAGTGACCTTGCCGTTTAACTCAAATGGACCGGTGGAGTGGAACTTGCACGGGTCCTCGCCGGCAGGGGTAAAACCCTTGCCCTTTTTCGTATACACGTGCAAAATTGCCGGCCGGCCCAAGTGGCTTATTGCCCCAAATAGCTGAATCAGCGAGCCGATATCGTGTCCATCCACCGGGCCGAAGTAGGGAATATTGAGGCTCTCAAACAGTCTGCTCGGAGTAATTGCCATTCGAAGGGTCTTCTTGAAGTTATCAAGCACTTCTTCCATGCGCTTACCGATGACCGGCAGATGTTCGAGAATGTTGCGTGTTGTGCGACGCAAATCCTCATACGTATGACTCAGCCTTACCTTCGACAGGAATTTTGCGATTGCCCCCTGGGTAACGTCTATGGCCATTGAGTTGTCGTTAAGCAAAATCAGCAACTGCCTCTTGACCAGCCCGAGATTATTGAGTGCCTCGAAGGAAAGCCCGTTAACGATGCTCGCATCGCCTACAAGCACGACAATTTTTTCATCCGTCTGATTATACTGTGCTCCCAAAGCCATGCCGATGGCTGTCGCTATCGACGTGCCTGCGTGGCCGACGCTGAACTGGTCGTACTCGCTCTCGGCAGGGTTTGGAAAACCGCTTATCCCGCCTCGCCGACGGAGTTTGGTGAACTGCTCCTTTCTGCCCGTGATAATCTTGTGAGCGTAGCACTGATGGCCCACGTCCCAAAGAAGCCTGTCTTTCTTGAAGTCGAATACATAATGCATCGCAATCACTAATTCCACCACGCCGAGGCTGCTCGCTAAGTGCCCGCCTCTCTGGCTCACAGCACGCGTTATGTATTCCCGAATCTCCTCGGCCAGCACGCCAAGGTCCTTAACCGACAGGAGATGCAAATCCGCAGGACTATTTATCTTATCAAGTAACTGCGTCATTTCTTGTCACATTATCCAAAAACTACGAACTATGAACTACTCTCAACGCGTCCTTTCCAATAGCACCACCGCTAATTGCCGCAGGATGTCGGCTCTTTCATCGAATATATCCAGCGCTGCAACAGCCTCTTCACAGAACTTTTCTGCTGTGCGTTTTGATTCCGCCATACCCACCACCGCCGGGTAGGTAACCTTGCACTGCCGCGCGTCCTTGCCGCTGGTCTTGCCCAACTGCTCGCTTGAGCCTGAAACATCAAGTATATCATCCGCTACCTGAAAACCCAACCCAACCTTTAAACCATACTGCAAAAGGCATTCTATTTGTTCATCATTTCCGCCACCGACGATGGCGCCCATCGCGGCGGCGGCGGCAAACATCTTCGCCGTTTTGTTGATGTGGATATGCCGCAAAATTTCCACCGTGCCTCGGCGGTCCTGGCTCCTCAAATCCACCATTTGCCCCTCAATCATACCAGCCGGACCGCACGCCGACGCAAGTGTCCTTATCAGCCTCACCGCGATTTCCGGCTTGGTAATCTCGACTGCCAATACCTCAAATGCCAGCGTCAGCAGCGCATCGCCCGTCAGTATGGCTGTGGCTTCGTCAAATTTCTTGTGGCAACTCGCCTGACCACGCCGCAAATCGTCATCATCCATCGCCGGCAGGTCGT
This sequence comes from uncultured Pirellulales bacterium, assembly GCA_964563335.1. GTDB lineage: Bacteria > Planctomycetota > Phycisphaerae > Sedimentisphaerales > Anaerohalosphaeraceae > QNBT01. Next base: position 8,075 of record CAZLWL010000055.1, on the reverse strand, counting down.
CATGCACCAAAGAATACGTGTGGACCATCTCCACTGCCGCCGCGGCTGCCTCCGCATCCCGATTCAGCGCTCCCCGGGTCAACTCACAGCACCAAAGCACAAGCGCCGACCGAATACGTTTGCCCGGGGCCTGGAGAATGTACTTGATGGCCGTCTTCAACTCGTCGCCGATATCTAGCCGTCTTTCCAACAACTCAGCAAGGGCGGAATTAACAAGCCCGGCCTTTTCAGCAAGGGCAACCTTGAAATCCACCTGATTTGGCCGGATTTCCTCCATATTTGTCGTTTCTCACTCACTCAATCCAAATATGGCGTTTTTGCACAACCTCTGCTATTATAGCTGGTTCACTACCGTTTGACAGTAACAAAATATAATTTGTTGCTCTGTAGAAAACCTTATAGATGTCATTCTGAACATCACACTGTCACCTATAAAGAGCAAGAAGTCAAAAAATAAATTTCCCGTTACTCAGTTTTTCTTCTTGAGCATCCCTGTCCACGTTTATTAAGGTTCATTATGAGCAGCTCGGCCTCTTTTTTCCTTGAACCGCCAATTCCTTCGGCATTACTCAGGCAATATTAGCGGGCATCATCGATCTCGATATTTTAGAGGCGATCATAATATCGTCGCCATCACATGCGATCAGCTTGTTACGTCTGGGATAACAGACAATCAATTCATCAACATCATCCTTAAGATTGCGATACAACCAGCGAGCCTATATCTTTTTCCCTGTCATCAACTGTCTCACATTCCGAAAGGATTTGTTTTATACGCTTGTCTATATTCTTGAGATATTTCTTACAACGATCTTCGGTCCATATATTCTTGATAGAAGCATTGGCCCTGACTTTAGTGCCGTCGACAAATAACGTATTGCCTTCTATGAGCCCCAGCCTGATGCAGAGCCGGGCACATTGCTTTAACACCTTTTGCAGGGCAGGTTTATTCCTGCGACGGAATTCAGCGATTGTTTTATGGTCAGGTTTAAGACCGCCTGTAAGCCAGATGAACGAGAGATTATAATTGGCCTCTCTTTCCAGCTTACGGCTGCTGCGGACTCCGTAAGAATAACCGTAGACCAGAAGTTTGAGCATGGCCATGGGGTCATACTGCGGACAACCAACCTTGTGCTGGTCGATTTCGATGCCCAATTCGCCGAAATCGAGTGAGTCGATGATTACGTCATATGCCCTGACCGGCGCATCCTTGGGGACATATTCATCAACACTTTGCGGGAAAAGCGTCCTTTGACTGCGATCTCCATATCGATATGCCATGATTACAATCCTTTCATTTGGTATTGCATATTGTACCATATCGACTTAGAATTAAAAGTGGTATCGCGTTAATTGCGACACAGCCTCTTGACCCGGAATCCATATCCCGCATGGGCAAAGAATTAGCCCATCCTACAAATTTATTCTCTGGATTCCTGCTTTCGCAGGAATGACAATCGTACGTACGAATGACAGTAATCACGGGAGGAAGTCTCTGATGATTGGCAGGTGTTTGAAGAACTCGATGGCTTCCCAGTCGGTGCGCTGCATGGTACAGATGAATTTGCCGGAGCCGAACTGAGCGAGCACATATCTGCCAAATGCGAACTGGCCGATGGCGGCGTAGCCCGTGGCGAACTGGCCCAGGCCGAACACCAACCCAATAGCAACCTGGCCCACGGCCCATACGCCGGTGGTAAGTTGTCCTAAGCCGAGGATGATGCCGATTGCCAACTGGCCGATGGCTACAAGGCCGCCGCAGACCTGGCCGATGGCGATGACACCGCAGGCGAATCGGCCGACGGCGATGATGCCCTTTGCGCATTTGCGTCTGCCGGTTTCGGGATTTCGGCCCCAGGTGTAATGCACAAGTGGCAATCCGAGAATCTTAGTGTGGGAGGTGAATTCATGGTAGCTGGTCCCGTCGATGTAGCCATATCTTCGCCAGGTCCCGAAGCTGGTTTGGTCAATCTTGTATTCGATTTCTTCAAGTAATATATTGGGCACAGGACTATCCCTTAATACCACAGATACGGACTGATTATAACCGTATTGTGGTACATTTCAAACGATTTTGACAGGTAATTTTTGACAGCCGAACCACGGCGGTTTTGTGCTTTACATTTGCTTGACCTCTAAATACAATGAAGGAGCTAAAATCTTCAAATTGTGGATGTAACGATGGAAACGGTAAAGATTTACGATACGACATTACGGGACGGAATGCAGGGTGAAGGCGTGAGTTTTTCCCTCGCCGATAAGCTGCTTATCGCCCGGCGTCTGGACGAGTTCGGAATCGACTACATCGAGGGCGGCTTTCCGCTGAGCAATCCCAAGGAGGCCGAGTTCTTCGACCAGATTCGCGCATCGGGCCTTGAAAATGCCAAGGTTGCCTCGTTCGGCAGTACCAGACGCACCGATACGAAGGTTAGTGACGATGCAGGTCTGCGTGCGCTGCTCGATTGCAAGACGCTGGCGGTAACGCTGGTGGCTAAGAGTTGGGACATGCACGTAACAACTGTGCTCAAGTGCAGTCTTGATGAGAATCTGACTATCTGTAGTGAATCTGTGAAATACATAAAGAGCAAAGGCAGAGAGGTCATCTTCGACGCCGAGCACTTTTTTGACGGCTACAAGGAAAAACCGGAATACGCGATGAAGGTCCTCGCGGCAGCGGCTGAGGCCGGTGCCGATGTGATAGTACTTTGCGAAACCAATGGCGGCAGCTTGCCGGATGAGGTTTGCGATATAACGAAAAAGGTCTGCGCCGAATTTGCCGGCGTTGCCATCGGCATTCACGCTCACAACGACTGCGACTGCGCGGCTGCAAATTCACTTGGCGCCGTTAAGGCCGGAGCCAGACACGTGCAGGGCACGATCAATGGCTTGGGCGAGCGGACCGGAAATGCGAATCTGTGTACGATAATACCAAGCCTCGTATTCAAAATGGGCTTTGACGTGGCAAATCGCGAGAAGCTGCAATCGCTCACCGAGCTTTCGCGGTATGTGTTTGAGATAGCCAATCTCGCCCCCGTAATGAACATGCCTTATGTCGGCCAGAGCGCATTTGCCCACAAGGGCGGATTCCATATAGACGGCCTGGGCAAGGACAAACGCACCTACGAGCACATCAATCCCGAGCTGGTAGGCAACAAGAGACGGCTGCTGATATCGGAGCTTAGCGGTTCATCGAACGTTTTGGCCAAGCTGGAAAACAAAAATCTTGCCAAGGACAAGACCTTTGCACGCAAGATTCTCAAGAGGGTGCAGGAGCTGGAAAACGAAGGCTACCAGTTCGAAGCGGCCGAGGCGAGTTTCGATATACTGGTCACGAAGGTCATGGGCACATACACGCCCAGCTTTGAGCTTCAGAAGTATCATGTGAACGTCGAGCGCGGCACGGCCGGCGAGATTGTCACGGAGGCGACCGTAAAACTGAAGGTCGGCCCCGCCAGCGAGCACGTGGTTGCCGAGGGTGACGGTCCGGTCAACGCCTTAGACAACGCGCTTCGCAGGTCGCTCGAGCGGTTCTACCCGAACATCAAGGATATGCACCTGATTGACTATAAGGTTCGTGTGGTCAACGCCCGTGCCGGCACGGCGGCTCGCGTGCGCGTGATAATCGAATCGCGCGACCAGGATTCGCTTTGGGGCACGGTCGGCGTGTCGGAAAACATCATCGACGCAAGCTGGGAGGCGCTTGTTGACAGCGTCGAATATAAGCTGCTGAAGGACTCTGAAAAAAACTCCCCCAAGTAGCCGCCTTGGATGTGTGAAGACAAAGCCAACGGTATCGGGCGCCGTGAACTGTGTATGCCTTTTCGCGGCGAAAGGAAAGCAGAGCAGCGACATCCAACCCACCAACATAACAGATGTTGTTATCTTATGAGGAGAATATACGTAGATTGATATGTTTGGAGGTTCTGAGTCGTGTAAATTTTTCGGATTTTGTGGATTTTTTTTGTGGACAATTATGGGCATATGCCCGTAATATATATAGAGTGGATAGTTGGATGGTGAGCGGGTGAGTTGGTGAATGTGTGAGTAGGTGAGTGGGTGAGTCGGGATACTGAAACAGGGAATCGAAGTTAAAACGATAAGATGGAAGTTTGATTATGCGAAGCTATCTTGATTGTATTCCGTGTTTTGTTCGACAGGCGCTTGAGGCGGCCCGGCTGGTCGCCAGCGATGAGCAGACATGCGAACAAGTGGTTCGACGGGTTCTCGCCCTGGCTGCCGAGATGGATTTGAATCAGAGTCCGCCTGCCATGGGAGGCGAGATTCATCGAGTGATTCGTCAGGTAACCGGCAAAGACGACCCGTACAAGGAAATAAAACAAAAGTTCAACGCATTGGCCTTGCGGCTGTATCCGGATATGAAGAGACTAATCGCCGGTTCCGCAAGACCGCTTGAGACGGCGGTTCGATTGGCGATTGCGGGCAATATCATCGACTTCGGCGTAAGCAGCTCATTGAAAACTGCAGAGGTTGAAGAAGCAATTGACGATTCACTTAAGGCGGATTTCGACATGAGCGAGTTTGAAGAGTTTCCTACTGCTGTTAAAGAGGCGGGGAGGATTCTTTATCTTTGTGATAACGCGGGCGAGATTGTGTTCGACCGACTGCTGATTGAACGGTTGCCTTATGAGAAGATCACGTGCGTTGTTAAGGGCTCGCCCGTTATAAACGATGCAATAATGGAGGACGCCAGGATTACGGGGCTAACCGAAGTGGTGGAGGTTATTGAAAACGGCTCGGATAATCCAGGAACGATTCCGAAGACGTGCAGCGAAGATTTTCGCAGGCGGTTCGACCAGGCGGATTTGATCATAGCCAAGGGCCAGGGCAATTACGAGACTCTGAGCGATGTGGACAAGAATATCTTTTTTGTCCTGAAGGCAAAGTGCCCTGTTATTGCACGGCACTTAGGTTGTGAAGTCGGCACGATGATTTTGCGTAAGAGCAAGGCGTTTAACAATGCTGCTGCAGCAGGCCGACGGGCTAAAGCAAACGATAGGGCAAATCGAGCAGCGTATCGAGCAGTTGCGCAGCGAAAGCGAAGCGGCAGAAAAATAATTTGACGAGTCGAAAGGAGTGCTTGCAATGAAGGTATGTGTAACCTCACAGGGCGATTCCCTGGATTCTCAGGTGGACCCGAGGTTTGGCAGAGCGGCGTGGTTCGTTATTGTTGACAGTGATTCGATGGAGTTTGAGGCTGTTGCCAACGACAATGTTAGTGCCGCCGGTGGTACGGGCAAGACGACTGTTGCGACGAACCTGGCACTTTCGATTGCATGCATGGGCAAGAAGGTACAGTATGTTGATTGTGACGTCGAAGAGCCCAACGGCCACATCTTTCTCAAGCCTGCAATAGAAAAATCATGGGCCGTTACAGTCGCAGTGCCCGAGGTAAACATGGACAAGTGCACCGCCTGCGGCAAATGCAGCGAGCTTTGCCAATACAGTGCGATAGTCTCCTTTAAGAAGAATGTGCTTACCTTTGAGCAGTTGTGTCACTCCTGCGGCGGATGTATGCTTGTTTGTCCAACGAATGCCATTAAGGAGAAGCAAAAAGAGATTGGATGCATAGACATGGGTGCTTCAAACGGAATAGGCTTTGTGCAGGGCAGGTTGCAGATAGGGGACGTTCGGTCGCCTGCGCTGATAAGACAAGTCAGGCAAAGAACAGCGGCTGAAGGGACAGTAATAATAGACGTGCCGCCGGGGACATCTTGTCCGGTGATTGAGGCGGTTAAGGGAGTTGATTTTGTGCTGTTGGTAACGGAGCCGACGCCGTTTGGGCTGAATGATTTGAAGTTGGCGGTCGGGATGGTCAGAGAACTTAAGTTACCTTTCGCCGTGGTGATAAACCGCAGCGATTTGGGTGATGATAAGGTTCGTCAATACTGCCGTGCCGAGGAGATAGAGGTTGCTCTTGAAATACCGGACGACCGCAGAATAGCCGAGACATATTCGCGGGGCGATATGGTGTTCGATGTATTGGACGAATACAAAAAGCATTTTGCCGATTTGCGTAAATATATTAAAGAAAAAAGCAAAGTAGTAGCAGAACAATATGGTGACAGCGGAACCAAAACTTGATAGTATGGGGCTTATTGTAAACTTGAGGACGGAAGAAGCGAAATGACCGTAAAAGAAAAAACAGCCTTAATATCCACCATCTTGAATGTAGTCCTGACTGTCCTGAAGTTTATAGCTTTCTTCTTTACGGGAAGTATGGCCATTCTCGCGGAGGCCTGGCACAGCTTTTCGGATATTACCACATCGGTTCTTGTTTTTATTTCCGTAAGAGAAAAACGCGCGTCTCCGGCGGCACCTGAAGAAGGTGAAGATGAAAGCAAATCAATACCTTTGGAATATCAAATATCATTCCTGATAGGTTTGTTGATGTTTTTCGTTTCGGTGCTTTTGATATGGAAAACAGTAACAGGAAGGGCGCCGGTAATCGAAAATTCTCTGTTTTCAGGAATCGTGTTTATGATTTTCGCGGTTGCTTCCTATATTGTATATCGTTTTGAAACATCCGTTGGCCAAAAAGAAAACTCCGTCGGCCTTATCGCAGACGGAATGCACTCAAGGGCCGACATGGTCAATTCTCTTTTGATAGGGTTTTCCCTCGTAATCTACAGAATGGGAGTCAATATTGATACTCCTGTAGCACTTATAATCGCGCTGCTTATATTATCTTTTTCGATTGAAACAATGGTTAACGCCGTGATGGCATATAAAAGGAAAGAAGCAGAATATGTATTTCGATATAAAACTACGACGATTGTTCTATCCCTTTTTGAGAAAAGAACGTGGGCGGTGGTATTAGAATATTTAGAGGAAAAACTCGGCCCAGGAATCCCAGGTTTGGCTTTGCTGAAAAAGTTACTTCAGTGTTTTTGTGCAGTTGTTATTTTGATTTTAGTGTCAATCTGTGCTTCCAAGTGCGTTTATACAATAGGCCCATCTCAAGAAGGAATAGTTGAGCGTTTCGGCAAGCCGGTGAGTTATGAAAGAGCGGTCCAGCCCGGCATACACTTTAAGTTTCCCTGGCCGGTGGATGAGATTATAAAAATCGATTCGAAAACCATTCGGATGAAAAGCATAGGAAATATCACGGACAAAAGCAGCTTCGCACTGCTGTGGACGAAAAAGCACGGAACGGAAACAGCCTTTATTTCCGGCGACAACAACTTTTTCTATCCCTACCTGGTTATCCATTACAGAATAAAGGACGTTTTTAAGTACAGGTACAACCACATTGATCCTGAGATACTCCTTGACAGCGCTGCCAGTCGGGTTATCACTAATATTTTTTCCAGGAAGGCATTTTATGAAATAGTTACATCCTACAGGAAGCAATTCGAGTTGGACATAGCCCGGATTATTCAGAATAAGCTGGACACGCTCAACAGCGGGCTGGAAATAATAAATGTAAATATGAAAGACGTACATCCGCCGATTTTCATATCTTCATCTTTTGAGGAGGTCATCGCCGCTTATCAGAAAAAAGAAGAACTGATTAACCAGGCGCTGGGCTATAAAAATGAATCCATGCCACGGGCCAGAGGTGCCCAGGCAAAGCTGCTTAAAGGGGCCCAATCCTACGTTATAGATAAGACAAAAAGGGCAAATGGCGAAGCTTCGAGGTTTATAATGCAATTAGAGGGATATCAAAAATCACGGGATATAATAACAAGAAAAATATATTTTGATTTTCTGAAGGAAGCCCTTTCGAAAAATCAAAAAATTATTGTGGACCCTTCATCCGGTTTTCCTGAAATATGGCTGGATAGCAAGCAACTTTTCAAATCTTCTAAATATGGATTGGATTGATAATGAAAACGAAATTTGTACTTCTAATCATTGTGGTTGTAGTAGTCGGATTGGTTTACTATTCATTGTTCACAGTAAATGAAAAAGAGTTTGTCGTCATTACGCGATTCGGCAAGCTTGTCAGAACACTCGATAAGGCGGGGCTTTACTGCAAGCGGCCCGGTTTTTTAGAAACTGTGAACCGAATAGAAAAGCGGGCAAATGTCTTCAAGACTCAGCCGATTCAGCTT
>CAZLWL010000054.1:0-16541 GCA_964563335.1 uncultured Pirellulales bacterium | reverse complement strand
GGGACTCGCGCAGCAGGAAAATAGATTCGGGGAAAATCATAGAAAGGTCAGACAAATGAGAGATGCACTAAAACAGGCTAAAGCTGACCTGGCATACAGACAAAATGAAATCGCAGATATAAAAAGAAGGGCCAATCTGAGGAATGCAGAAGACCAAATGACTGCACTAACTGAGCAACTGGCGGCACTGCAAAAACAGAGAAACGAGGCAAAAATGCAGCACAAGGAACTCGACAATCTTAGGGCGAATTACGAGAAATCTTTGACAATCAGGGATGATAAGCAAACGATGCTTGAGGAAATGGACGCTCATATTGAAAAGCTGTATGCACTGGCGGATGACCCGGACATATCTAAGGTCAAGATGGTCGGGCTGGCGCCTGAGCCGCTGCGGATGAGCTTCCCCAGGATAAAAATATTCCTTCCCGGCGGATTTGTGCTCGGGCTGATGGTTGGTATCGGCCTCGCATTTGCGATTGAATTGCTCAATGATCTGCTTCGTGCGCCGAGCGATGTAATGAAGCATTTGCGTGTGCCTCTTTTGGGGATGATTTGCCACGCGGACGAAGATGATGATGTTGAAGGAGTTGACCTTTTCCATGTGGTGCGTCAGGCCCCGTATTCGATTATGAGTGAGTGCTATCGGCAGTTCAGAACCAACCTTAGACTTTCGGGCTCCGGTGAATCGCACAAAACGTTGCTTGTCACCAGCGGCAGGGCCGGCGACGGGAAGACCTCAGTAGCGGTCAACTTATCTGCGACTCTGGTTGCCGAAGACAAGAAGATTTTGTTTATAGACACCAACTTCCGCAGACCCTCGACGGCGACGCTGTTCCCGAGGACCGAAGCTGACGGTTCTGTTGCCGAGCATGTTGATTTTGGGCTTAGCAATTACCTGATGGGCCAATGTGAGTATGATGACGTCGTAAGGACCAGCGGGATCGAAGGTTTTGACATTATTGACAGCGGCCCACTGCCGTCGAATCCCGCGGAGATTTTGGGCAGTGCAAACATGACCAAATTGCTCGAGAAGAGTCGCGAGTTATATGACAGCGTTGTAATTGACGGCCCGCCGCTTTTGATAAGCGATGCCAAGATTCTTGCTGCGCAGGCCGACGGCACTATTGTCGTGTTTAACGCCGCCGCGACAAGGCGGGGAGCGGCGCAGCGAACCTTGCGGGAGCTTCGCGATATCAACGCGAATCTAATCGGTGGTGTCCTGGTGGGAGTCAGGTCGATGAAAGGCGGCTACTTCCAGGAAGTTTACAGGTCCTACCAGGCATACCAGCAGATCCAGGTGGCTCAGCCGGTTTGACCGATAAGGATAATTGTGTTACAGTAGCACTTCAGTTTGACTTTTTAACCGGGGCATTTTTTATGGAAAGATTTTTGGTTACCGGTGGGGCCGGTTTTATCGGTTCAAATATCTGCAGAAAACTCATCTGGCAGGGCTGTTTTGTACGGGTCGTGGACAATCTGCTGACCGGCAAGAAGAGCAATCTTGACGGGATTATGGAGGAGGTTGAATTTATAGAAGCAGATATGGGTGATGACGAGGTGTCCCGGGAGGCAATGGCAGATATTGATGTTGTGCTTCATCAAGGAGCACTTCCATCGGTGCCGCGCAGTATTGAAAACCCCGCAATGACACATAAGCATTGTGTGGACGCGACGTTTACTTTGCTTATGGCCGCTCGCGATGCGGGGATAAAGCGTTTTGTTTATGCATCGAGTTCGTCGGCTTATGGAGACAGCCCCACGTTGCCGAAGATTGAGACCATGCTTGCCGAGCCTCTTTCACCTTACGCGGCAGCCAAGCTTGCCGGAGAATACTACTGCAAGGTATTTTACACGGTCTTCGGGCTTGAGACTATTTCGCTTCGCTACTTCAATATTTTCGGCCCGTACCAGGACCCGACCAGCCAGTATGCCGCTGCGATACCTGCCTTTGTGACGGCGATATTAAAAGATGAGCCGCCCACCGTTTACGGGGACGGCCAGCAGAGCCGTGACTTTACGTACGTTGATAATGTGGTTGAAGCGAATCTGCTTGCGGCCCGGGCAAAACAGACGAAAGGGGAGGTGGTGAATATTGCCTGCGGTGAGCGGATAACGATAAACTCGGTCATCGACCTGGTGAACGAGCTTCTCGGCAAGGATATTGAGCCGGCGTACGCTGCTCTAAGACCCGGCGACGTCAAACACTCACTTGCGGACATCAGCCTGGCCCAAAAGGTAATTGGCTACAAACCCGTGGTCGATTTTGGTGCCGGGCTCGAAAAGGCGATACAGTGGTATCGTGATAATCTTCTGTAAAAGGTGCTCTTGAGTTTCACGTCAAGTTTTAAGTCGAAGCTTTTCTAAGAACCTTTCCATTCTCCATGGTGGTCAATTTGTAGCGATGTCGCTGCGCATAGGTGTTTTTTCGGGAATTTGGAAAAGTACTGATAAAATCTGTTTTTTTTGCTGATTTTGTCTTGATTATTCTTGTCGAATGAGTTAAAAGCTGTAAATTGCTTGTATACGCATCTGGATGGAGCGATTCGCAGGGCACATGTTAATAGGGTTGGAAGCAATATGGTCAGGGAAAGATACAAAATTGGCATAGTGGCCATCCTTTTAACCGGCGCCTGCCTTTTGACGTACTACTTTCACGCAGTACTTAAAACAGGCATTCTCATTAGCCACATATTCTATATTCCAATTATTTTATCCGTCGTCTGGTGGAAAAGAAAAGGCTTAATCGTGGCTGTATTTTCATCGGCATTTCTGGTTTTCAGCCACTTTTATCTCAGACCCGATGTGGCCAACCCTGATGATTATTTTCGGGCTTTCATGTTTCTGGTTATCGCCTTGGTAGTTACTGTTTTAAGTGAGCATATTTCGAGTGTCAAGGAGGCCATGCAGAAGTCAGAGAGCGAGAAGAAGCTAATTTTAAACAGTCTCTCAGAACTGATAATTTATCTGGATAAGAATTTGAGGGTAGTATGGGCAAACAGGGCTGCAGGCGAGTCGGCTGGTCAATCACCCGATAAGCTGGTAGGACGCTGCTGTTATGAGGTCTGGCAGCAAAGTGATGAGCCCTGCGTAGATTGTCCTGTAAGAAAAAGCATTGAAACCGGCCAGCCGCACGAAAGAGAAGTATCCATGACTGACGGAAGGATTTGGAGCGTACGAGGTCGCTCCATCCGGGGTCAACATGGCGATGTTAAAGGTGCGATCGAGGTGGTACTGAATATCACCCAGCGCAAGCGGGCGGAGGATGAAATAGTAAAAGCAAGAAAACAGGCAGAACAATACTTGGACATAGCAGGGGTAATGTTGGCAACAGTAAACGCTGACGAAAACATAACTATGATTAATAAGAGGGGTAGTGAAGTACTGGGTTACAAAGAGCAGGAACTCATTGGCAAGAACTGGTTTGGCACCTTAGTTCCCAAAAGAACAAGAGGTGAAATAAGAGGGGTTTTTAATAAACTGATTGCTGGAGATATAGAGCCGGTTGAATACTACGAGAATCCATTATTAACCAAGGATGGAGAGGAAAGATTAGCTGCGTTTCACAACACGGTGATTAGAAACCCAAACGGTGAAGTGGTGGGAGTTCTGTTTTCAGCTGAGGATATTACGGAGCGCAAGCGTGCGGAGGAGGAGCTGGTGCGGGAACACAATTTGCTGCGTACCCTGGTGGATAACCTGCCGGACCGCATCTTCGTGAAAGATGCCGACAGCACCTTTGTATTCGCCAACCTCGGCTGTGGGCGTTACTTAGGAGCCGACGACCCGCAAGCCCTGATAGGCAAGACAACTTTCGATTTTCTGCCGCCCGAAGATGCGGAAGAATCCCGGGCGCAGGAGCAGGAAATCATGCGAACCGGCAAAGGCATTATCAATCAGGAAGTATGCCGCAAAGACGCCTCGGGTCAGATGCAGTGGTGCCTGAGCACAAAGGTGCCCCGGCGGGATGACAGAGGCAATATCATCGGAATAGTCGGCCTGAACCGCGACATCACCGAGCGCAAGCGGGCGGAGGCGGCGGCGCGGGACGTTCAAGAGAAACTAATTGAGCAGCAACGCCACGAGAAGCAGCATGTGGAAGCTGAGCTTGCAAGAACACGTGAAGAACTTATCAGAAAGACGCGTTTGGCAACGATCGGGCAGGTATCGGCGAGCATCGCTCACGAATTGCGCAACCCGCTGGGCGCTGTACGCAATGCGGCCTATTTGCTAAAGCACCGCCTTTCAAAAGATGAGTCAAAGCTTATCGAGTATACTGATATCATAAAGCATGAGGTTTTTAAGGTCGATCAAATCATCACGAATCTCCTGGCGATAGTCAGAGCCAGGCCACCAAGAAAGCAACCGGTGGATTTAGGCCGGGTCATCAAGAATGCTAAGCAGGCCCAGGAGAGTAAAAGAATCCTGTATCGAATCTCGATGGCACCCGACCCGTTTATCGTGCAGGCCGACCAGGCCCAGCTTCAGCAGGTAATCGACAACATCCTTCGCAATGCGCTGTATGCCATGAGAGGACGGGGTAGCTTTTTTGTTGAGGCCACCCGGGATTCCAATCACGATACTATTGTTTTCAGGGATACCGGGCCGGGATTCGCCCCGGAGGTCAAGGACAAGCTTTTTGAACCCCTTATTACGACCAAGGCCAGTGGGACCGGCTTGGGACTGACCATCTGTCGCCGGATCATAGAAAAGCACGGTGGAACGATTGAAGCAGATGAGCATAAAGAACGTGGCGCGGTTATTCAAATTAGGTTACCACGCCGTTGACGTCAAAGATTTGCAAATGTGGAGAACAAGATTATGTCGAATGATAAGAATGTCCAAAAGTTGGAGAAGGTTCTGATCGTCGATGATGAGCAGAACATGCGAAGGACGCTTGCCGACATCCTCATAGATGAGGGCTACGACGTGACTACGGCGGCAACGGGAGAAGAAGCGATCGAACTTTGCTCCAAGAACCGTTTCGAAATAATACTCATGGATGTGCGCATGCCCGGTATAAATGGCGTGGAGGCTTTCCGGCTAATTCGGCGACATCAGGAGGGCGTGCGCATGATCCTGATGAGCGCCTACAGCATCGATGCCTTGAAAGAGGCCGCACTTGACGAAGGCGCCATTGCCTTTCTCTCGAAGCCGCTTGACCTGGAGAAAGTGATCGGCCTGATAGGTGAAGTGAAAGACACAGCCATACTGGTCGTCGAAGATGACCCGGAGACTGCAAACTTGCTCAGCGACAATCTGAAAGAACAGGGATACAGGGTAACCATAACCGAGTCTCCACATGATGCACTGGAGCTTGTTGAACAAATCAGGTTTGATCTGATATTCCTCGGCGCCAATTTGCCTTCAATGAATGGCCTTGAACTCTACTTGGCCATAAAGGAAATTACACCCAGTGCGGTGGCAATTATGATCTCCGATATGGAAGAGGAATTCGAAGAAATAGCTAAAGAGGCCGTGCGACGCAACGCATACACGATGGTAAGAAAGCCGCTGGACATTGACCATATTCTGGGCTTGTTGGAGCGACTTACCCGCAAACGAGTCTCCGGTGATCATCGAAAACCACCGATGGAAGATTCTTGACGAGAATATCCAGGAATTCAGGATGTGCGGAATTATGGAAAAGAACGCTAAACTGCAGCAGCTTTCACGTGTACTTGTGGTCGAGGACGACAAGTCGCAGTTGCAAACATTAATGGACATCATGGAACAGGAGGGTTTTGAAGTCCTTGGGTGCTCCAGAGCGTCCGAAGCTCTCAAGCACCTTACGCGGATGAATACCGGCGTAGTGGTATTGGACCTCCACTTGCCCGACCTGAGCGGCACCCAATTGCTGCAGAGGCTCAATGCCAATGGCGACAAAATTCGTGTCATAATCTATACGGCATATAGCTCATACGAATCCGCAAAGGATGCCTTGAATCTCGGTGCATTCGCTTATGTTGAGAAGAGCCGCGATCCCGAAGAAATCATTAGTTACGTGCACAGGGCATCCGAGGCCGGCCTTCGCTCATATGCCGAAGATCTGGAAAAGGCAGTTGCCGACCGAACCGGCAAGCTGAGTGTGGCCAATCGTGCGCTCAAACAGGAGATCGTCGAGCGTAAGCAGGCGGAGAAGCGGCGCCAGAGGCTTACGGAGGTATTGCTCGAGAAGAACAGGGAGCTGGAGGAGATAATCCGCGTTGCGACTCACGACATGCGGACGCCGATGGTGAACATAGTCGGCTTCAGCAGGATATTGGGCATCTGCTGTGAGCAGATACGCTTGCTGACTGAAAAGCAAAAAAACCCGGCAGCGTCGAGGAAACAGCTCGACGAAGTGATTGAGGTGGATATCCCCGAAGCGGTGGGAATAATCAACTCCGGTGTGTCCAAAATGAAATCGCTGTTGGATGGCCTGCTGCGTCTGGCGAAGGTAGGTTATTCAGCAACCGGGATAGTGCAGTTGGATATGAACGCCGAAATAGAAAACATCATCGATGCTATAAGATTTCAGGTGGAGCAGTCGGGAGCCGAGATTAAGGTCGAGCCTCTGCCGAGTTGTCTTGGTGACAAATCGCAGATAAACCAGGTTTTTTCCAATCTTTTTGCCAACGCCTTGAAGTATCTCGACCAATCTCGGCCGGGCCAGGTGCGCATATCCGGGCATACCGAAAAAGACTATTCGGTGTATTGCGTCCAAGACAACGGGGTCGGGATAAAGGCGAATAACATAGAGGATATCTTTAAGATGTCCTACCGGGTTCGGCCCGCAGATGACACCGGTGAAGGTCTCGGGCTTGCGATTGTGCGGCGAATAGTGAATCGACACAACGGCGAAGTATGGGCCGAATCGGAGGCCGGCAAAGGTAGTAAGTTTTTCGTGAAGTTGCCGAGGCAATAATAATGGGAGAGTCGGTAAAATTATTATTGACTTTTGAACCAAAACAGCTTAGACTAAGAAACTATCTTAAAATAAGACTTTTGCAAAAGTCCTGATAGTTACTGAGAGCGGTTTGGATTGCAGGATGATGTTGTATGTTAACGGGGTGTTAAGATGAGTATCGGGATATTATTGGTGGATGACCATGAGGTGATGTGTGAGGGTTTGTGTGCGCTGCTGAGGAAGCAGCCGGATATGGAGGTGATTGGGCGTGCGGTGGACGGGCGCTCAGCGGTTCAGATGGCTCGGGAACTATCTCCTGATGTGGTTATCATGGATATCGGTATGCCGAACCTTAATGGTATCGACGCGACCCGGCAGGTGTTAGCTGAATGTCCGAATGCCAAGGTTTTGGTGCTGTCAACGCACTCGGACGGCTCGCTGATTGCAAAGGCCCTGAAGGTAGGTGCCGCCGGCTATATCCTGAAGGAATCGGCCTTTGCCGAGCTTGTAGAGGCCATAAATACCGTATCCGAGGCCAAGACGTATTTGTGCTCCAAAACGACCAAGGTGGTATTTGCCGACTATGTGAAGATGCTGTCGAACCCGGGGTGGTCGTGGGACGAGGGCCTTACGCACCGGGAACGCGAGATCCTTCAGCTTGTGGCAGAGGGTAAGACCACCAAGAAGATAGCCGCAACTCTGCATATAAGTGTGAAGACGGTGGATTCCCACCGTGAGCATATCATGGATAAGCTGGATATCCACAACGTGGCGGGACTGACGAAATATGCCATTCGCGAAGGACTAACGTTTCTTTGACAGCTTTGTTCATAGGCTATTTTCGCAGCCACGATAAAATAGGCAAATTTCCAGGGCAAATTCGGGGAAGTCCCCATTGAGCAAAGCATTTTATTTTGCCGATATTTAATATTAAACTTGTTTTGCATTGTGGCTCCGCGCAATGGAATTATTTATCAGACGGACAGCGCCAATTGGTTGCTACTGTGATCTCCTTACAATGGTTTACGGTTTACGTTTTGTGGTCCGGGACGGCCTGAGGAGGCCGCCCCGGATTGCGCATTAAGGCGGCCCAATATCAGCATATCATTAGCCCGGATATTTCACCGCAGAGAGCGCCGAGTCCCGACAAGTCGGGATATATTAAAGAAGTTATGACCAGCCGCGGCGAGACCGCGTCTCGACGGGCCGGAACCGGGGTATGCCAACGGCAACATTCTGGTACTTGCGATAAGCGCTATATTTTACATAAGTCATTTTAATACATAAATCTCTGCGGTCTCTGCGACCTCTGCGGTGAGAAATGCAGGATAGCAGACTCCTTGCAAGTTTGCCGGGAATGGGAATCTCTTTCTGCACCTGAGAGGAATGAGTGTTTTTCTCCAATTTTTATTTGCATCTTCTCGTGGCTGGTTTTTGTATCTGCTTATTGCGACTGATGTTACGGAGCTTTGTCTGCCTGGCCTATAGGAAAATTTTCCGTTTGGACAAATAATTCTCAATAATTCTGTTGACCTGGAGTTGACAGGCGGCTAAACTATGGGATACTGGGAGATTAGTGTTTTACAAAAGGGTGAAGAATAGCGCGGGGTGAAGCAAGGTGAGAAGCTACTCTTACGATTTGAGGTTTTTCAACGGTTGGGCGCACTCCTTCTATCTCGAGTTTACTCCCGAGGGGTCCACCTCGCCTTTTCCCGCTTTAATATATATGTAGGGTAAGAAATGTTGAATGTTGGCAAAGTAATGTAACGTTTTTTCGGAGGATTCAAAAAATGAAAATGAAGGAATTAAAATTAAAATTGTTATTGGTTTGTATGCTGACCTTGTTGGTTGGCGCACCGTTGGCGTTGGCCGACTGGGATCCTTGTGATCCGCACAAGATGCACTTCCCACAAATGCCGGACCCAACCGGCTGGGATGTATCCTTCTGGCTCAATTTTATGGGAATGATCCCTTTGCAAGGTGAGCTGGCTGATGACTGGCAGTGCTCAGAAACCGGCCCTGTCGAGGATATCCATTTCTGGATCTCTTGGCAGTACGGCCAGCAGGGTACACTCGGGCCGGCGACGGTGAGCATCTACTCGAACGACCCGTGTGGGCCGTATGGCTACTCAGAACCAAATGAGTTGCTCTGGCAGCAAACGTTCCAGGGCTTAGATGCTGTCTATTATGGCGACGGCGACCAGGGCTGGTATGATCCTTTTTGGATGCATAACCTGCACGACCACTCCGAATACTACCAGGTCAACATCACCGACATCCAAGAGCCGTTTATCCAGCAAGAAGACGAAATCTACTGGCTGGCGATCCGGCTTACCCCACCGGGCGTCGGTTGGAAGACCTCGCTCGATCACTTCATGGATAATGCGGTCTACACGTATATAACGCCTGACCCCTGTGTCTTACCCCCCGCCGATGGCTGGGGAGAGCTGAACGACCCATGCACGGGCGGACCGTTGTCTTTTGCGTTTGTGATTACGGGTGAGCCGGAAGAACCCCCGCCCGGTATCAAGTGGCAGCAGCTTCCCGACCCGAACATGACAGGCTACCATTGTCATGACGGTATTCACATGGCCGACGACTGGCTGTGCGAAGGCGGTCTGGTGACGGACCTGCACTGGTGGGGTACTAATGAGACTCACGACAACGAGTGGGGTTTCGATATAAGTATCTTTGCCGATGCGTGTAGCCTGCCGGATGGGCCTGCGGGGCCGCTTTGGACGGTCACTGCTCCCATTGGGCCAGGGCCCGGAGAAGTTCGTAGAACGGACAGCGGTCTTTGGCATCCATTTTATACGATTTGGTACTACGAGTATGACCTGCTGGTCCCGTTCCCTCAGGTTGCCGGTGAGATTTACTGGCTTGACCTCACGGCGATAGATGCGGACCCGTGTGACCAGTCAGGGTGGCACTGGCAGGGCAACAGCGACCCGATTATCTTGTCGCCGCCGGTGTGCTGGTACCCGCCAGCTCCGGCAGACCCGTGCAACTACGTGGACTTTAATCTGGCGTTTGAGATTACCAGCGGTCCTAAGCCGCCGGTGCCTGACCTGAAGTGGTCGCAGCCGCCAATCGAGTATGACCCGACCGAGCCTGAGCCGAGATTTTGCGGCTGGGACGAGGTTTCTTTCACTAACGATCCGTGTGAATGGTGGCGTATAGCGGCGGATGATTTCCGCTGCTTCGGCTCGATGCCGATAGACTCGATTCACTGGTGGGGTTCCTATTGGTATTGGGACGGTGATGAGCCGCCTGATGTTGCAGGGATAGAACCGCCAGTGATTGGTTGGCGGCTTGGTTTCTGGACCAATGAGCCGGCACATCCTAACAACCCCTGGAGCCATCCGGAAATGCTGCTGTGGCAGATTGAGGTGCCGGCGGCCCGTGTCCCGGTGGAGAGGGTAGGTGTAGATGAGCACCCAATGCTTGAAGGCTTCCTGGAGACATGCTTCCAGTATTATGTGGATTTGGAGCCGGACGAAGTCTTCTGGCAGGAAGAATTTCTCGAAGATACCCAGGATGATGTCTTCTGGCTGAGTATCGCGGCTGTCTATGATCCATGCGATACTTACATAGATTACCCGTGGGGTTGGAAGACGCGGCCGTGGTCCTGGATGGATGATGGCGTAGTCTTTGAGCTTATTGAGAATCCCGAAGAGGGTATGGTGATAGACCCTTGTAGCAACCCCATGTACCCGATTGAGTACCAGGGCGAAAGCTACGATCTGGCGTTTGAGTTGGATACGGATCCGAACTGGATAAAGTGGGACCAGCCCTTTACCGGTATCCGTCATTGGCCGCACTATGAGGATGTGGCAAGCTGGATGGAATGGTGGCCGGAGGGTATAGCCCACTTGACTGTCGCGGCGGACGATTGGCAGTGCCAGGGCCCATTGCCGGTAACGGCTCTCGGATGGTGGGGTTCGTATTTAGGCTACCAGTATCAGCCCTGCAGCATAGAACCAGATCCACCTAAGCAGGTGATGGCGCCACCGGAACAGCCGGCCTACTTCGATGTCTCTATCTGGACGGATGTGCCGGCAGGTGCCGACCCACACCCAGACATTACCTGGAGTCATCCCGACCAAATGGTTTGGCAGTACGATGTGTATGACTATGATGAGGTCTTAGTCGGCTATGACAAATACCCCCATGACCCGTGTGGGCCGATGCCTGGTCCACATGAGCCTGTATTCCGTTACACGGCGCGGATACCGGAAGAAGAATGGTTCTGGCAGGACCCAAACGATTCGGTTTACTGGCTGAGCATCGTGGCTGTTTACGAGGAGCATTATCCCCAGTATGTGTGGGGCTGGACGAATCATCAGCATGTGTACAACGATGATGCGGTCCAGACCCCGGAGATGGTTGATCCTGACCCAGCTATTCCCTGGCAATGGTACGAGATATACGACCAGACCGGTGCAAGTGCGGACCTGTCGTTTACGATTTACACTGACCCCTATGCGGAGCTTGAGATAGACTTCGGCGACGCACCTGACCCGTGCTATCCGACGCTGTTAGCTAACGATGGTGCACGACACATCATTGGCGGTCCGTGGCTTGGTCCTGCTGACGATGCACCTGACCCTGAAGGAGATGGCCAACCAGACCCATTAGCGTTAGGCGACGACAACGACGGCAATGACGATGAGGACGGCGTGACGATTCCGACCTTGACTCAAGGCATACCGGATAATATTACCATAGAGGTTTCCGGAGGCGGCGGTGCGGTCGAAATCTGGATTGATTGGAACGGCGACGGTGATTGGAACGACCCGGGTGAGCTGCTACCTTCTGCGTCGTATGGTGACGGGATTCATCTTGTGCCCGTTACGGCGCCGATCGGTTCAGTAATCGGACAGACCTTCTCACGCTGTCGAATCAGCACTAATGGTGGATTAGCTCCGACCGGCCTTGCTGTTGACGGTGAGGTCGAAGACCATGAGCTTTACATCGAACCGGGTCTTGATTTTGGTGATGCACCTGATCCGTGCTATCCGACATTGCTGGCCAGTAACGGTGCTCGTCACACAATTGTGCCGGGCTTTTGCTTAGGCGTGAGTATAGACGCTGAATTGAACGGTCAGCCGGATGCGACAGCGACAGGCGATGATAGTGACGGCAACGATGATGAAGATGGTGTGGTATTTACGACGCCACTGATACCCGGCCAGCCGGCCTCTGTGAATGTGACTGCCTCAGTAGCCGGACAGCTAAATGCGTGGATCGATTACTGGGGCAACGGCGATTGGGCTGACCCTGTTGATCAGGTGTTCCTTAACCAGCCGTTGGCTGCAGGCCTCAATGTGCTCGGGTTCATAGTGCCACCCTCAGCGGCAGGCAATATTGACACGTTTGCACGATTCAGGTTCAGCACAGCAGGTGGTTTGTCATATACCGGCCAGGCCGACGACGGCGAGGTCGAAGACTACGAGGTTCACATTGAACAGCAGGTCAAGTGGTCTCAGCCACCCGTCGAGATTGACCCTGGTCCACCGCCAATTTACTACGGCTGGGACGAGTATTCGATCTACGGTGGGATGCAGATTGCAGGCGATGACTGGCTCTGCGAGGACCAGCGGCCTGTCAGCGATGTCCACTGGTGGGGCTCCTACTATGAGTGGCTCGAGCCTGTGGTGCCGCCTGTACCTACACCGATTGGTTTTCATATCGGCATCTGGACGGATGTACCATTAGGCGACCCATGCAATATGTACCCCTACAGCCATCCTGGTAGGATGATCTGGGAGTACTGGGCCGATATGGCCGAGGTGAACGAGGAGTGGGTCGGCTTTGACTTCCATGAGCAACACCCGATGATAGATGCATGCTTCCGTTACGACCTCCAGCTCCCCGAGGAATTCTGGTTCTGGCAGGAAGGTCCCGGGAACATATACTGGCTGACTATATCGGCCATGTATATGGAGCCACCGCCTCCGGTGTTCTACTGGGGCTGGAAGACGCGTCCGTACTTCTTCAACGATGATGCGATAAGGATATACTGGCCAACGGCACCGATGGTCGGCGAGCCGTACATAGAAGGCGAGCCGATTCTTCCGGGCTGGGATATGGCGTTTGAGCTGACAACCCCCTGCTCTAACTGCGGCGACTTTGATCACAATGGCTCTATTGAGCTCAATGACCTACGCATTCTTGCCGCAAACTGGCTATGGACAGGAACACCAGGCGGCTATAATATCGGCGACTTGAACTGTGACGGCAAGATTGACTACGAAGACTTTGCCATCTTCGCGTTACAGTGGCTGGGCAGTTGTCCATAGTTGCTGAACCTGGTGTGCCAGGTATGGATTAGTTAAATGGGCTGTGGGTCTCGATGAATCGGGACCCACGGCCCATTTTCGTTGGTTTGGGACGGCACAATATTGAGATGTAATGCGGGTGGCATTTCACTTAGCTGCCACGGCGAGTTTTGGAAGGTGAAGATAGAGGTTTACAGCGTTTCGGAAGTGCGTCCGGCCGGAAGATGGATGCTGAGGCTCTTGAGGACGTCAACAAGGTCATTACCCTGGAGAGGTTTTGTAAAGAAGGCGCTGCAACCCAATTGATAGCAGCGGTCTATTGTCTGGCGGTCGGCAAATGCCGTGAGCATTATAACGGGCAGGTCTTTTAGTCGCGTCCTTTGCCTGATTTGACGAAGTACGTCCGTGCCGGCAACTTTTGGCATGTCGATATCCAGCAACAGGACGCAGGTTCCCTGTAAAGGCAGGTCAAAAGCCTCAATCGCGGCGAAGAAATCGAGCAGTGACCGGCCGTCCGTGAATCGAACTATTCGTTTGGTTATGCCTTTTTGCTCGAGGTATTTCTTGGTGAGCAGAAAATGGTCGTCGTTGTCCTCGGTAATAAGTAGCACCGGTTCGGCGTCCATGACTGCATTGTCCTTCATAGAATAAAGAAAGGCTTTAGTGGTTATATCGCCCGTGAAGGACGCAAAAGACATTGTGAAAATAATGCCAGTGACAACTGTATGGCACAGGACGGGAAAAACATCAACTCGAATTGCCGGTCGCGAAAGTAGTTCTGCCTCATTAGGACCGGCCTTTTTCCGTGCCATGGGGAAAACCGTATTAGTGATTGATGATGGGGTTGGCGGGACTTATAATTAGCTCGAGTATGACAAATAAAGAAGCCAAGATTTATACGGTAAGTGAGGTTACGTCGCTGATTAAGGTGGTGCTGGAGGAGAATCTGCCATCCCGTCTGACGGTGGCCGGTGAGATAAGCGACTGGAAACATCATTCAAGCGGCCACTGCTATTTTTCTCTCAAAGATGCAAATGGCGTACTGCCGTGCGTAATGTGGAAGAGCAGCTTCGATAGAGTCAAGTTTGCCCCGGCAGATGGAATGGCAATAATCGCGACAGGGCACATAGACGTATATCCGCCGCAGGGGAAGTATCAGTTCTATGCTGACAAGTTCGAACCGGCAGGTGTCGGGGCATTGCGATTGGCCTTCGAGCAGATGGCCGCGAAACTGAGGGCCGAAGGGCTTTTCGATGAGGAGCATAAAAAGGCGCTGCCGAAGTATCCGATGCGGATTGGGATAGTAACGAGCGAGTCGGGTGCGGCGCTTATCGATATTGCAGACAGTATATACAATCGTTGGCCGTGTGCGAAGATGCTGCTGCAAGCGACATCGGTCCAGGGTGAGGGTGCGGCCCGGGAGATTGCACAGGCGATAAGGGAATTGAACCGGCGCAATAGCCAGCTTAGGCTTGATGTGCTGATTGTTGGGCGGGGCGGGGGCTCACCGGAAGATTTGTGGGCGTTTAACGAGGAGGTATTGGCAAGGGCGATATTTGCTTCGACAATACCTGTCATCAGCGCGGTCGGCCATGAGATTGATACTACAATCGCGGACCTGGTGGCTGATGCGAGGGCATCGACGCCGACAAAGGCCGGTGTGATAGCGGTGCCGGATGTGCGCGAGGTATTAGCTCAACTTGAAGGCGCGCAAAGCAGGTTGAAGGCGCTCGTTCAATCGAGTCTGAAATATGCCGAGCAGAGCTTGGAGACGATATTGGCGAGTTCTTTTTTCAGGAATCCGTATTGGCTGGTGAACAACGCCTCCCAGAGGGTCGATGAGGCTCAGATGAGATTGAGCGAGTCGTGTAAAGGATTGTTCGGGTGGCTGCGACAAAGGTTGAGTGAGGCGGCGGAGCTGGTGATGCGAATTGAGCCTGGCAGATTGTTGGCTGAGAAAAGAGTCCGGCTCAATAACCTTTGTAACACGGCCCGGGCGAAGATGCAGAATGTTCTCGGCAAGAGACAATTGCAGTTGACGGCGGTTGAGAATAAATTAGCGGCGATGGACCCGAAGTCGGTCCTGCGCAGAGGTTACAGTATTACGAGTAATAAGTGTACGGGTAAGATTGTGGCCAGGCTCGAGGATGTTGAAGTTGAGGAGGAGTTGGTCACGGAACTTGCTGATAGGAATTTTATTGAAAGCCGGGTAACGAACAAGCAAAATAGTAAAGAGGTGGATTAGGGGCTATTATGGCAAAAGACGAAAAGATGCATTTAGGCAAACTGAGCTTTGAAGAGGCAATCAAAGAGCTTACCGGGATTGTGGACAAGATTGAAAGCGGCGAGGCACCGCTGCAGGCGAGCATTGAGCGGTACGAGAAAGGGATGGCATTGATCAAGCACTGCAGGCAGATTTTGCAGGCCGCCCAGAAGAAGATTGAAAAGGTGTCGCAGGCCGGGGAAAAAGAAAGTGAGAAGTGACGGCAGGCTCAGGAGCTGTGTTTGAATTTGCGAGCGTGGCGGAATTGGCAGACGCGCCAGGTTTAGGTCCTGGTGTCCTTCGGGACGTGTAGGTTCGAATCCTATCGCTCGCATTCCTTTTATTGACAAGGACTTACGACAGTTTTGACTATCAAAACTACAATCCTTTTTCATGCCTTCCGGTGAAAATCCAATTGCCTTTAGGTAAAATCGGTGAGATTGGGTTTGTTTGGGTTTGTTTTGGGTTTGTTTTTTCGGGGGGTGGATGGGCGATTTTCCTCGTAATTCCTTAGTATAACAGCAGTTACGTTCATTTTTGGCCTTTTTGTGATTGGGTTTGTTTTGGGTTTGTTTTCTTAATATTTGATTTTTGGAAATCATTATAAGTCCTTTTAATTCCTTTAGTTGAGCCTTATTTTTAAGTGTTAAGATTGGGTTTGTTTTGCATAGTTTGTCAAAATTGGTCGATAATATTTCGCCACGGATTGCACAGAAGGAATAACCACGAATAAACACGAATTTTCCAATATAATTATTTATCATAACATTTTTCCCGGGATTTTATCATTCTGAACGTTTTTATGGCTAAAACGGCCTGATTCCTGGACCTGCTGGCCTTAAGACGTGCGGTTCTCCGCTATATCTGTTGTACTACGAGAGTACAGGGTTGGTATTATACCAAATTTTTTTCAAAATACAAGCAGTTTTTTCAAAATATGGGAAAATTTATTAGACGCAGATTTCGCAGGTTACGCTGATTGTTTAGCTGGCTTGGCGTACTTGGCGGGAGCTTTCTTTGGTGCGAGCACCTTTGCAATTTTCTATTTTCAATTGACTATTTTCGATTGGGACTTGAAGTTGACTATTTTGGTACGGCCCCGGCGCGCCGG
>CAZLWL010000053.1:0-16644 GCA_964563335.1 uncultured Pirellulales bacterium | reverse complement strand
AGTTCAAAAAGCCATAATTGGTGCGATTCATCGGGCCCTACACTCTGCCAAATCCAATGAAATCAGAATGTATAAACGCAACTTTTTCATTTCATGTACCTTACTATTCGAACTGAATATCCGCTAATACGAACTGCACACTCCTGCCGCCGTTATATGTATCGATTTGCGCCTCATAGGCGACGTTGAAAGCCTCGGCCTCTAAGACCTTCTTTTCCAGTGGACCCATGCGAAAACCGATGCATCTGACTGAGGCGGTGTTGTCGGTTATTGCTATTTGCAGATGGTCTCCCCTTGCACCCACCCTCCTTGGCGGTGCTATCCGGCGGACGCCTTCGGTCGCAAAAACCGGTGCCGGATTACCTTGTCCGAACGGCTCAAGTCGGGCCAGTTCCTTGACCACATGTATGTTAAGATCGCTGATACTGCACACGGCGTCTATATCGAGCTTTGGCTCGAGCGAATCTTCTCTGATGTTTTGCCGGGCATACTCTTCGAAGCTTTGTGTGAAAGATTCGACTTTACTCTTGTGAAGCTTCAGTCCCGCGGCCATCGCATGGCCCCCGAAACTGACAAGATGCTCCGAGCAGGCGTTCAAAGCGGCGTGGATGTTAAATCCTTCAACCGAGCGGGCTGAGCCCTGAGCAATGTCCTTGGAGCTGTTTATCAGAATCGCCGGCCGGAAAAATTCATCCACCACCCGCGAGGCCACGATGCCCACTACACCCGTGTGCCAGGAGTCATCTGCCAGGACAATGCTCTTTCTGTCCGGATGGTTCAATCCGGTCGCGATTATCATTTCGCGGACCTGCTTGAATATCTTTCGCTGGCACTGCCTTCGCCGGTTGTTCTGGTCTTTGAGGTACTCGGCAATCTGGTAGCATCGCATCTCGCTTTCGCTTGTCAAAAGTTCCACCGCTAATCTGGCATGGCCCATCCGGCCTGCGGCGTTCAGCATTGGCGCCAGGCGAAAGGCGATATCGTAGCTGTCGATGCTTTGAGCATCTAATTCGGCCGACCGAATCAATGCGCCTATGCCGCAAAGCTTCGATTGGTTCAGCGTTTTCAATCCGTAATTGGCAAGTACCCTGTTTTCTCCCCGCAGGTCAACCACATCGGCGATAGTCCCCATCGCCGCCAGCGTCGTTGCGTTTAGAAGAAACTTTCGCAGGTCCGACCTTGTTCGACTGTTCGTTTTGAATTCGTTGACAAGCGCCCACGCAACCTTCAGCGCAACGGTCGCCCCGGATGAATCGGGGTTTGGATAAGACCCAAGCCCCGGATGTACAATCGCCGTCGCCGGCGGCAGCTCGGGTCCTGCCTGATGATGGTCTGTGATGACCAGATCCATGCCCAATTCTTTTGCAAGGGCTGCCTCGTCCGGTGCTGTAACACCGCAATCGACCGTGATTACGAGGTTCACACCCGCCTCAGCCAACTGCTGGACCGCACTTGCATTTAGCCCATAGCCCTCGTCGATTCGGTGGGGAATATAGTACTCCACCGACCCGCCGAGAATAGTCAGCAGATGCCACAGAATCGCAACGCCCGTTATGCCATCTACATCGTAGTCTCCGTAAATCGCGATTTTTTCCTTATCGGCCAGCGCCTGCTTTATCCGCTCAACGGCCGGGGTGATTCCGGGCATAGCGTCCGGCTCTATCAGTTCCGTCAGTTTCGGCGACAGAAACGCTCTGGCTTGGGCTACATCGATGATTTGGCGATTAATCAGGACCTGTGCCGTTATAGGCGAAACCTTCAGCGCCCGCGCCAGCTCTTGAGCCCCGGCGGCGGCCGGCCGAATGTTCCACATCTTCTTCTGCACCCCTGCTACAACAGCCATCTTTTAAACCTTCCTCGCGATTAGTTTACTCTGTTGCATTTGCACTAATGGTATTTCCTGTTTCGCTATTAGTCAATGGTTAATTGCTGGAGTTCACACTCTTGGTTGAGGCTTGTCTTTTCGGACGACAATGCCCTTGCCTTCAACATTTTAATCCGATTTGTTGACGTCTTCTCTTAGCCACTCCAAGGAGAAACTTTTAAAAACGATAGTCTCATAAGGGTGTTTTTCGCCTGCTTCATACAGACATGCGATGTTTCCATTCTTTAGAGCAGCGAGTGATGAATATGCCGCAGGTCCTGCGTGAAGCTGTTTTGCCACAGGCCAGGTTTTACCCTCATCTAAGCTTGCTCTTACCGTCATTTTAATCCGCTGATCTGTGCTTGCAGGGTTGGAAAACAGGATGTAATTTTTATCGTCATTTTGAGAAGTATTGTATTTGATCATAGCTGCCTGACATATCGGCTCAATAAGGACAGTATCGTGGAATATCTTTGACCATGTAAGGCCCGCGTTGTGACTGATTGAGACAGCGCGATTTTTTTTGTTTCTGTCATAGTTTCTCATATTCAACATTAAATCGCCATTAGTCAGTTCGACAACATGGCATTCGTTTACCATATCCGTCGGCGTCCTGCCGCCTAATTGCCATGTCTGTCCATGATCGTCGGAATATATAACATGCGAAAAGTACTTTTTCGTATCAGCCTCGATATGGTCGCAGGGGATAATAAGTCTGCCTTTATATTTACCTCTTGCTAATTGTATCCCGCTGCCCGGACCGGTTGCATACCATGTCCAGTTCGGTTTTTTCACATTGAGTGTTATCTCTTTTGGTTTTTCCCATGTCAGGCCATCGTTGCCGGAAGAGGTTATAAAAACCCGCCGAGTATCTTTGCTTGTTCCGTCGATGATATGTTTTTCATGGTCGCCGCCAAGGTTCCAGGTCATCAGCAGCAAAATAGTCCCCGTTTCCCGATCGATTACAGGGCACGGATTACCACAAACATTCTCTCTATCGTCCCGGATTATCCGCACTTTATCCCACGTCTTACCATTATCGGTTGAACGTCGTAATAACAAATCAATATCACCGGTATCTGAGCTGCTCTTTTTTCGGCCTTCACAAAAAGCCAGGATGGTGCCTTTATTCGTTACAACCATCGCCGGGATCCGATATGTATCATACCCGTCGGTACCGCTTATAAAGACCTGCCGTTCTATGCCAGAGGAAACCCCAAGCCCCAATCCGTCGGGACCAGTACAGCCGGAAATTAAAAATAACGAAACCAAAACTATCAACCGCTCAAACAAGTTTTCTCTCCTTTCAAGCGGACATTGCATGATTAGATATCTCAAAAAGCAACATTTTTCGTGCCGTACGTCATTATGAAGTCATTTTTTGACAGACTTTTCTGCATCCCTGCCACAACAGCCATCTCTTAAACCTTCCTCGCGATTAGATTTTAGTGAATAGTCATTTGTTGATAGTATTTAGTATTTGCCCGGTAGTCAAGACTTAATTTGTTATGCTCTCATGTATAGCCCGCCGTTGACGGCGATGTATTCGCCCGTGATAAATGAGGCGGCATCGCTCGCCAGGAAGACAATCGCCTTTGCAGCATCTTCGGCTGTGCCGTTTCTTTGAAGCGGCGTTTGATAGGCGATGGCCTTTTTACGCTGCGGCGTGCTGAATTGCTCGTGAAATCGCGTGTCGATAAAGCCCGGTATAACACTGTTTACCCTTATGCCCAGCGGCGCAAACTCCTTCGCCATGGATATTGTCATTGTTGCAACTGCGGCTTTTGCCGCGGCATAGATACCGGAACCGGCCCCTCCACCGTGGTGGCCGGCGATTGAGCCGATGTTGACGATATTGCCCTTCGATTCTTTCAGATAATCCACCGCCGCCCTTGTGGCAAGAAACATGCTGCGCGTGTTTGTAGCAAACACGTCTTCATAAAATTCGAGCGTGGCCTCTGCGAAATTCATCCTGCCGACTAATGTGCCTGCGTTATTTACGAGGATATCCATGCCGCCCGCTGCCTCGGCAAAGTCAGCAACCATTTTGTCCGCCTGCTGCTCATCTCGCAAGTCCGCGCACAGCAGGCACCCATCGGACAGCTTCTTGACCATAGCCAGCGTCTTTTCGCCTCCCTCTTTCGTCTTGAAGTAGTGCACGCCAACAAAACAGCCCTGCTGGGCGAACATCTCCGCCGTATCTGCACCTATCCCGCTACTCGATCCGGTCACTAAAACCTTTTTACCTTTCAAATCTTCGTAATTCATGGTTTCCCTCTTCTAATACTCAAAAACTGCCTCAATACCGGAAGCTAAATGTTATCAGTTGTAGTTTCACCCTCATTGCTTGCCTGGATTTGATCTAATTCCATCGTGAATCTACCGAGCATTGTTTGAGAGACCATTCCGTAATAGTCTTTCCATTTTTTCAACCACCCATTGTGATCTGAGGTTTTTGACCCTTTGGACCATAAAAACAAAGTTATCAGCGAGAATTTCTTCGGGGTGGATAATGTAATTTGTGTTCATGCCAATTTTGTCGAAGTAGTCTGGAACTTGGGCCACATCCAGTAATACGGGCTTGCCTTTTTCGCTTTTGAACTGCCAATTGCGCCCGACTTTTTCAACCACGAGCAATTTGAACATCAGATAGTTAAAAAATTCCCCTCCTCTTCGTACATCATATTTGG
The DNA here is from genome assembly GCA_964563335.1 of uncultured Pirellulales bacterium. Classification (GTDB taxonomy): domain Bacteria; phylum Planctomycetota; class Phycisphaerae; order Sedimentisphaerales; family Anaerohalosphaeraceae; genus QNBT01. Next base: position 12,090 of record CAZLWL010000053.1, on the reverse strand, counting down.
GGGCCACAGAATAAATAATTGGAACCACATCCACGGCTCTGCCGCCATATTCTACTCTGATATAGTAATTATTCTCTGGCGCATCCGGGTTCGTTATCTTGATTGGCTTGAGTGTGTCCGGCAATACTATTTCGTTGCATTTTTCGAAGCCGATAATCCTGTAGAATTGTGGTGTGTTTGCCATGTTGTGAGCCGTAAGAATATGGAAAAGCTCGTGGATCAGTCCGTCTTCCGAAGTGGTTCCTTGCGGCAAGACGATAGCATTTTTCCTGCAGTGTGCAGCCCCCCCTTCTTCCATCCCGTTGGTTTTGATTAGAAGTATTCTCTCTGGGAGGTTCAATTTGAAACGACTTAGTTTAGTTGATATAGAACCAACCAGGCTCCCAATCTGCTGTTTTTCTTTGGCGGTCCACGGCCGGACCTGATTTGCTATGTATTTCAAAAACTCCTCTTCCGATACAAACTTATCCGTCTTCAGCCTTGCTGAGCGGTCAAAGGGGCTGAGGGACTTAATGAATATGTCTTTTGTCATCAACACTGCTTCGGCATCTTCTACTTTTGCAAAAATCAGTTTTGTGCCCTTTTGCAGCTCAAGAACCGGCCCCAGAGAACCAGTGCCCTCAGTTTTACCACCTGTTGTGATTTCGTTGGGATTGGCCTCGCGATTAGGTCCTATCTTTTTACTCGCCGCAACATTAGCATTCGCATGGAATGAAATGAGAATTGCACCCAGTAACAAAACCGCCTGGCTTTTCCGGTATGTCATCGTGCTTACCTCGTTTATTCACCTGTTTTCAGTTTGTTCATTACCGACCTGGATTTGGTCTAACTCCATTGTGAATTTGTTTAGTTTTGTCTGGGCTTCATCGTACTGGCCCTGGGCGTTTCGAAGGTGCTTGCCCAAGATCTCCCAGTTTTCGGAAAAGGCTGAAAAGCTGCCGGCCAGTTTGCCTAAGTTTTGGCGAATCTGGGCCGCTTGTTTTTCGATTTGCAGGCCGTGCAGACCCATCACTATCGTCATCAGATACGCATACAAGAGATTCGGCGAGACGGGAATAACCTTTTTATCAAGGGCATATTTCAGGATGTCGGTCTTGTCGCTTTCATATTTAATGATGGTCTCGTAATAGACGTTCTCGGCGGGAATATACATCAGGGCAAAATCGAGCGTGCCCTCCTCGGGATTTATGTACTTCGAAGCGATTTCGTCGATACGGTTGACGACATCTCTTTGAAAATCTCTTCGTTTTTTCCCTTTCTCGTCATCGGTTTCGGCTTTTATCATCGCCTCGAAGCTCGGCAGCGGGAATTTGGCGTCTATAGGCACCGAGTACTCCGGCATCTTCACAAGGGCATCCACTTTAGTGCCGTTTTTGAACTGGTATTGAAGTTCGAAGCTGCCTTTCGGTAGTATCTCTTCAAGCAGATTCTCCAGTGACCATTCGCCCAATTGGCCTCGCAGTTTCGGGGCCTTGAGAATGTCCTGCAGACTCCGCACATCGGCGCCGACCTGTAGCATTCTTTCGCTGTCACTTTTAAGCTTGCCTAATTGGTTCTGGAGCTTTTCGAGGGTCTCTTTGCTCGCAAGCAGATGCTTGTCTACGTTCTGCTGACCGGCCTGAAGGTTCTTTTCCACCGTTTCGCCGAATGTCGTCTGGGAGGCTCGTATCGCCTCAAGCTGTTGCTGCAGGAGGGTTATGGAGGCGCTTTGGGTGGAAATTTCCTTGCGGTCAGCCGAGCTGCCCGTCAGCAGAAAAGTCAGCAAAACAAGAATGATAACTATCAGAACAATTACTATCGTCAATAAAACGGCCATGTTTTCATCCCTTACAAAAATCCACCTGTGATTATAGGTCTCGGCGCGGGATTCGTCAAAGCTCAATTGCCTTGTGAATTGTCCTTGATACGCTCGACCAGCCATTGTATCGTGGTTCCCCTGATGGAAATCCAGAAAATAGAATCCGTCATATTTGACTGGGGAGGCGTCTTGATAGACGACCCTGCACCAGGCCTGACACGGTATTGCGCCGCTGCTCTTGGTGTAAGCGAAGAACAATACATAGAAGCCTATGGCAAGTTTGAGACGGATTTTCGAAAAGGGGCTATTTCCGAGGGTTCGTTCTGGGCACAGCTGGCCGGCGAATTGAACGTGCCCAGACCCGCCGCGGTGTCTTTGTGGGGCGAGGCCTTTGCACAGGTGTATCGTCCGAAGGAAGATATGTTCTCACTCGTTTCCCTGCTCCACAACAACGGCTACAAGACCGCACTCTTGTCCAACACTGAAATCCCTGCGATGCAATACTTCTATCAGCAGCAATACGATATGTTCGACGTCCTTGTTTTTTCCTGCTGGGAGGGGATAAAAAAGCCAGAGCGAAAAATCTACGAACTGGTCCTGGAAAGACTCGGCTCCCAACCGGCCCAGTCGGTATTCATAGATGACAAACCAAAATGTATAAGAGGTGCTGCCCGGCTCGGCATTAATACAATCCTTTTCGAAAGCATCAACCATGTGAGAAACGAGTTGGCTTTGCTTTCTGTGTTAAGGCTGGGATTGTAAGCTGCCAGAAGAGCAGGGAATTGCTCTTTTGGCCGGCTGCTCGGAGCTCTTATCCGAACTTGCTGTAATCAGACTCAACACCAGACGCTTCATCGCAGCGCCTTTGCCCGGCTGTAGCGGCCCCCGCGTATTCTCCAGTCGGCACAGTTCCTCGGCCAGCCGTTTCAGTGTGTCCGGATAGGCACGGCTGTTGATTTCTTCAATCTTTTCCAGAATTGCTGTCAGGCTGTTCATAACCATCTCGACCGTATCGTCGAAGTCCGGATTAGAAGCAAGTTCCAGAGCCGACAAGCGGTTGTCAATTTTCACCATGGCGCCCGTGCTCTCTCGGGCGATGGCAATAACACCGCTGATTGCCTCGGCGCCGTTTGTCATGGGGCTAAAATCCCAAAGCAGGAAATCCCGCCTGCCGTCTGCGTGCATAATGAGCGTTTTGGTCCTCTTTACCGATTGGCCGGCCAGGACCTTTCGAAGGTTTACGTACACGTTAAATCTGTCACCTTGTCCGATGCACGTCTCCAAAAAGCTTTTACCTATGATTTCCTTCCTCCTTTGCCTCCAGAGGTCTTGCGCGCAAGTGTTAAATTCCACGATTCGCCCTCGCGCTGAGATGCAGATAATCGCACATGGGGCGTTTTGGACAATAGACTCAAAATAGTCGCAACTGTATCTAAGTGCCTCTATGGCCTTTTTGTGCTGGATGGCGTTGTGAATATGCTCGGCGAGAGATGCCCAAAGTGCCTTTCCTTTTATGAGGTAATCGTCCGCACCGCGCTTTATCGCCTCAACTTGTACCTCCTTGTCCGTCGTGGCCGTCAGCACAATGATGGGCACGTCCGGGCTGGATGTGCGAATTCTGTCGACCGTCTCAAGACCATTGCCGCCCGACAGACCCAAATCCAGCAGCACATTATCAAAGCGCCTCTTGCGCAGTTGGTCGATGGCGTTCGAGACGGTCGAAGCGGTCTTGAGGGTACAACGAAGGTTTTGTCCCGGCCTTGACAAAATGCGCCTTATCAATCGACAGATTGCAGGGTCGTCCTCGACCAGCAATACATTTGTGCGTTTGATGTCCATTTGTCTTAACCTACTTGAATCTAACCTTGTATCCGAATCCGCCCAGGTTTGATGGCCTTTAGCTTTGAGCCGATGTGACACAAACCTGCACGTCCTATAACAATATCGGCACATATAACTAAAAAAAATTAGGGAAATTACGGCCAAGCTGACGAAAAACGTGTAGAGACAGTTGTGTTGGGAGTAGTTATACTTCTTTGTGTTCAGCGTAGGCGATTTCGGGCCCGAGGTGTCGGCTGGGATGACCAATTCTTGTTGATTTAGGCTGTATTCAGCGTATCCTTATGCTCTGTGAGTATCTAAAGTTTGAAGTGCCTAAAGTGCCTAAAGTTAAAATAACCAACAAAGCCCGACTGCCCGCCGTGCTTCAGCCGCGGCGAGACCGCGTCTCGACGGGCGCGCACTGTCGCGGCAGGTCGCGGCAGGCTGGCGAAGCCTAATAACTTTAGCTCACTTTAGTTCACTTTAGCTCACTAACAGATTTAAATTTGACAAAGTAGTAGGTGTCTATGGCAAATTCCCATCTGGTAATACTGAAAAGGCCGTATTTGGACGCGATTTTAACCGGTCGAAAAACCATTGAGTCGCGTTTCATGCGGACCAGCCGTGCACCATTCGGGAAAATCTCACCTGGCGACCAACTTTTCTTCAAAATCACTTCCGGGCCCGTGTGTGCGACCGGTCGCGTTCAAAAGGTAATGAGTTTTGATAATCTAACCACAAAGCGCCTCCAGCAAATTAGGCGCACCTACAACGACCGGATCATTGCCCCCGACCAATACTGGACCGATAAGAGGAATTGCAAACGGGGCGTCTTAATCTGGCTTGAGCACATAAAACCGATTGAGCCCGTCTGGATCGACAAAAAGGACTGGCGGGCGTGGGTCGTCCTGACCTCACAAAGCAACTTCGGCCTCTTAGACGGTTAGATGGTTTGACGGTTGGACGGTTAGTTCGGACGATGGTTTTATCGCGGTTTGGTTTCAAATGCCTTCGCTGCAACACTGAACGGCCTGTGTCTGCCCACGTTGTTCAGCAGTCCCAGCGCTATCATGCTCACCACTAACGACGAGCCACCGTAGCTGACCAGCGGCAGATTCAGCCCCGTAATAGGCATAAGCCCTAACGTCATGCTCACATTGACCAGAACCTGTACCCCGAACATTGCTATAATGCCCACGGATATGAGCCGGGCAAAAGCGTCCGTATTGAGATACGCGATTTCGACGCCGCACCCTATTATCACCCCGTACAGCGAAAGTACGACCAAAGAGCCCCAAAAGCCCCACTGGTGGGCGATGATAGCGAAGATAAAATCGTTGTGCCGTGCAGGCAGGTAGTCATATTTAAGGTATGGCCCTTTGCCGAACCCGTAACCGGTTAACCCGCCGGAGGCGATGGCCGACTTCGAGTTTCGCAACTGCCATCCCCTCCCGTGCAGCCATTGCGTCTCGTCAAAGTGTTCCCTGCCGGTCAAAAGCTTTGCCAGATGCGGGCTTTCCTTCAGTTTGTTCCTGACAGCGGCGCTCTGCAGCAGCACGCAGCTTATGCGCTGGCGCTGATACAGGTTCATCTTGTGCCACAGCAGCGGGCTGACCAGCACTGCCATAAGCACTATCAATAACAGGTGCTTGACCTTGGCACCGGCCACAAACAGCATGGAAAAAAGTATCGGCATCATCAAAAGCACCGTCCCAAGGTCCGGCTCAAAAAGGATTAGCACCATTGCCAGCACGGTCAGCGCAAACGGTCCTATAAGACCGGAGAATTTCCGGTAGTTGCGTCGGAATCGCAGATACCATGCCAGAGCCAAGATATATGCTATCTTGCAGAATTCGGACGGCTGGACCTGTATGTATCTTTCGGCTGTGCCAAATCTGAACCACCTGCACGCACCGTTTATTACCGGCACAAAGGGCCGAAGATTCACTACCTTGCCCACCAGTAGCAATGCCAGCCCCAAAAGCACCCCACCGTATATCCAGTAGCTCACAGGCCCCAGCCGGCGGTAATCGGCCAGGTTCACCAACGCAAAAGCAGCCAGCCCTACCAATGCAAACACAGCCTGCTTTTTCCACGACGCCGCAAACGCGCCAGGCTCCGCTGGGCTTTGCGGGTTGCCCGAAGCGTATATCGCCGTTACGCCGATGACAATCAGCCCGGCCATGGCTATCAGCATTATTAGTCTGACAAATATGAGACGTCCTGTGAAAATCTTCAGCATAGCTGTTATGATACTATGAAAATGCCCGAATTTGAAAAAATATATCTTGCCGATAATACATTTTTTCCAGCCAAGAAAAAGCCCAAAAATACCGTTTTACTGCTCAAAAACCGCAAAAGACGAGATAATTGGTCTGTCATCGGCCAAAAAATATGACATTTTTTAAAATATTTTCACTAAATTCCCATTTTTCTCTTGCCTTGCCCGCCCTCAATATGGTATTATACGCTTCATAAGGAACTGGCGGTTTTGGCTACTGGTAGTCTATACAAAGGTTAAAAGGCTCCCCTGGGTGAGTGGCCCTGAGGAGGAAAAAATAGAGCGAGGAAAAAAAAAGAAGAAAGAGAGAAAGGAAGGTGTAGTATGAAAAAGCTAATATTAATTTTGGTGGTGGTGGCGATGGCCGCGCCGGCCGTTGCAGGGACTGTAAACTTTGCCGCGACGGACAACGGGAACGGCACCTGTACGATCACCTACTATGTTACAGGTGGCGTTGTAGCTCCTGTGGCGCTGGGTGTGACTGTGGAGGTTACCGCGGGCAATCCTATCAAGGCCGTGACAGACATGGATGAATTCTTTGAAATCTTTATGGATGACGCGTATGACATGGAATTAGACCCCTGTGACTCCTATGTGTATGGCGCGGGTGATCCGGTAGCTGATCCGTGTGGTCCCGGTGGAAAAGATCTGCCGGCGTCGAAGTTCGTCATCAGCATGGGCGGCCTGGGCGGTCCGACAAAACCTCCGACCAAATTCCCCAAGATAGGTTCGAAGAAAGACCCTGTCGTTTTGGCTATTCTGCATTCCGATACACAACCCCCCCTCGGCGGCACGACTTCCGGTATAATTACCGTCGATGCTCTCCGCGGTGGCGTAATTGACGAGGACGGCGAAGTCATGGACCCCAATGGACCGGACGCCCCGGGCGGTGACCTGCAGTTGCCGTTTACGATTTCCGAGTGTTACCAATCCGACTGGGCGAACTATACTGTGTGGAAAGAGGCACCGGTGGGCAAGCCGTATTGTTGGTGCTACCAGTACAACTGTAGAGGTGACACCGACAATATCGGCACTGGCCTTGGTGATCGCAAGAAGTGGGTAGTTCTTGCAGACCTGCAGCTTCTTGGTTCTGCCTGGGGGAAGCGCCAGGACGACGTAACTCTGCCGGCCAATTACCAGTGTGCAAACTTTGACCGCCTCGGCACTGGCCTTGATGATCGCAAGAAGTGGGTAGTCTTGGGTGACCTTCAGATATTAGGTGGTGGCTGGGGGAAGCGCCAGGACGACACGTATTTTGCGGATAATCCATGCCCAGGCTGGTAAATAGGAAGTTAAGTTTAAGTTTAAAGGTTAATTGTAAATAAGACACACACACCTCTTAAGAGGATTTAGTTCGTACGAATGTTTTTTGAAAGGAGAAGATGATGAGAAAGTTGTTAATTTTGATGCTGGTTCTTGGTATGGCCTCGATGGCCATGGCGACGCCGACAATTACGGTGAGCAATCTCACGCCGCAGCCCGGTGATACGATTCAGGTATACATCACCGGCACGGCGGCAGAAGCAAGCACCGATGGCGTAACTGGTACGGGTGGTTGGTCTGGGTTCTTGGGGATCAATTATGCGGTCTATAGCTTTACAGGTGGTAGTCCGTATCTTACGATTAGCCCCCCCCCGACTATAGAGACTGCTGCCGGTGGGATGGCTTATACGGCTACGACTTCTGCTATGGAGTATTTTATAGCTGCTGCTAACACTCCGTGGTCAGAGCTTGACGACGTCGATGTCGGTCTGTGGTTCACCTATGATGTCGACGTCAGCGCTACTGCTCTTGATGGTGATAGCGAGGTGATCGACCTTCTGGATAATGCGATGGGCAACGTTGGCCAGGTAACGATCGATATCATCCCTGAGCCGATGACGCTGGCCCTTTTGGGGCTTGGTGGCTTGTTCCTGCGTCGTCGCAAATAAGACGGCTAACCAAGAACACGAATTAGTGTGTTGTGTAAAGAGGCAGGTCTTTCGACTTGCCTCTTTTTTTCTTTATTTAGACGCAGATTTTGGTTATAATAATTCAATTAGACGCTGATTACGCTGATTACGCTTATAGTTTTTTTAGACGCAGATTACGCTGATTACGCTGAGGTATTTTATTTAGGTGTTGATTACGCCGATAAAAACAATATAAAAAATCTGCGAAATCTGCGAAATCAGCGTCTGAAATTTTAGACGCTGATTACGCAGATTACGCGGAGACAAGTGAGGAATTAATATGTATAAACATTCTGGACTGACAGGCGAGATTATTAAAGCGGCCCAAAAAGTACACAATGCGCTCGGCTATGGCTTTCTTGAAAAGGTGTATCACAATGCTATGGTGCTGGAATTGCGGAAATCAGGGTTCGAGGTTGAACCCCAGAAGCCGATCTCTGTATATTATGAGGGCCAAACCGTCGGCGAATATTTCGCAGATATAGTTGTAGCCGATAAGGTGATATTGGAAATTAAGGCTGTGCAGGCGATTAATCCCGTTCACGAAGCCCAGTTGGTCAACTACTTAAAAGCAACTAACATTGACGTGGGCTTATTGCTGAATTTCGGCAAATCGTTAGAGGTTAAGCGCAAGATATTCGAAACAGCCCGCCAGCAGTAATTTTAGACGCTAATTTCGCCGATATAAACAATATTAAAAATCAGCGAAATCAGCGAAATCAGCGTCTGAAAATCAGTGGCTAAAATAGGGTATTATGAAGCGATTATTTATATTAGCTGGATGCGTTGTTCTTTTGTCAGGCCTTGCAGTCTGGTTCCTCCTGACGGGCGGGCGGTTTGGAAGAAGAATCCAGCGTGTTGTGCTTATCAGCATCGATACCTGCCGGGCCGACCATATTGGTTGCTACGGTTATCGTCGCGCACGCACACCCAATATCGATGCTGTCGCAGCCGGCGGTATCCTTTTCAAAAATGTTGTCAGTCCTGTTCCTCTTACCCTGCCGGCACACAGTACGATGCTGACCGGTACCATCCCGCCGTATCATGGAGTTCATGACAACCTTGACTACCGTCTGGGTGATTCAAATGTAACATTGGCGGAAATATTGAAAGAAAAGGGCTACACGACAGGTGCTGTCATAGGGGCCTTTATCCTGGACTCGCAGTTTGGCCTGAACCAGGGATTTGATTATTACAGCGACAAATTCGACGAAGAAATGAACGAGATGGGGATAGCCGAAAGAAGAGGCGAAGAAGTTACCCGCTATGGGATAAAGTGGCTTGATGAGCACAAAGATGAGCCGTTTTTCCTTTTCCTCCATTATTATGACCCCCACCTTCCCTATGATGCGCCGGCGCCTTTTAAGCCGCAACTGTTTGAAGACCTCTATTCACTTTATGCCGCCGAGGTCTCATACGCCGACCATTGTGTCGGGCAGGTGATTGATAAACTAAAGGGCCTTGGAATCTACGATTCAACCTTGATTATTATCACGGGCGACCATGGTGAATCGCTTGGGGAACATTCAGAGGCTACTCATGCATATTTTATTTATGATGCGATTGTGAAGGTCCCCTTGATATTCAAGCCGCCCGGCAAACGCCAGGGCCGCAAAATTGATGATTTGGTTGGATTAGTTGATATTGCGCCTACTGTCTGCAGCCTGTTGGGTATTGACAGTCCGCCTGAGGTCCAGGGACGGGACTTGTCGCCGTATTTCAAGGGAAAGGATGGCATTGATAAAGAAAGATACATTTATTGTGAATCGATGACTGCAACAAAGTATAATTGCAGTTCTTTATTAGGAGCCGTAACGAGGCGCTTCAAATATATCCAGGCCCCCCGGCCGGAGTTGTACGACCTTATAGAAGACCCACACGAAATCAAGAACTTAGCCGAGTCCCAGCCACAGCGAGCCCGTCTCATGCAGGACCGGTTAAAGCAAATATTGGAGGATACAGTTCGCAAAGGAGGTTCCGACAGCCAATTAGAGTTGGACGATGAAGCCAGGCAGAAACTGGAGTCCTTAGGCTATGTTGCCGGAGATGGCGTGAAGGAGGATTTCGAATTTGACCGGACCAAGGATGACCCAAAAGATTTTGTCGAATTTCATAGAATGCATTCTCAACTGGTTGTTTGCATATACAAAGAGGAATATGAGATAGCAAAAGAGCTGTGCCAAAAGCTGCTTGACCAACGGCCTGATTTTGCCAGGGGACACCTCAATATGTCTCAAATACTTCAGGAGGAAGGAGACCCCAATAAGGCGCGGGAATATTTAGAACAGTGCCTCAGGTTGGACCCCGACAATACTGATGCGCACAATAATCTGGCTATGATATTCTTTGAAAAAGGCCGGTTAGACCAGGCAATAGCGCACTTTTCTGAAGCGCTCAAATACAATCCAAACTACCTATATGCGATTAATAATTTGGGCAGCGTGTTCTTCCGACAGGGCGAATTCGATAAAGCCATTGAATATTGGGAGAAATCACTATCTATCAAATCCAATCAACATAAGATATACTGTAATTTGGCGCTGGCAATGAATGAGCAGGACAAACCCGATGAAGCGATCGAGTACTATCTCAAATCACTCGAGATAGAACCTGACCAACCTAACGTGTTTAAAGATTTAGGTTTCATTTCCGAACAAAAGGACAACGTTGATCAAGCTGTTGTGTATTATACCGAATCCCTAAGGCTGGACCCGAATCAACCTAAGGTGCACAATACTCTGGGACGTTTGCTCACTCGGCGTGGACAACTCGATCAGGCCATAAACCATTATACCGAATCGCTCAAGTTAAAGCCCGATGAGGCGGTCATACAAAACAATATTGCCGAGATATATTTTCAACAGGGCAAAAACGAACAGGCTCTTGTTCATTGGGATGAGGCCCTGGAGATAAGGCCGGACATGGTTACCGCCCTTAATAACGTGGCCTGGCTAAAGGCGGTGCATGAGAAAGAACCATTCTACAATCCGAATGAGGCTGTCCGGCTTGCTGAGCAGGCCGTCGAGCTTACAGAACATAAGCAACCCGGTTTACTGGATACTCTATCGGTTGCCTATGCCGCCGCGGGCAGATTCGATGAGGCAGTCGAAGCCGCCGAAGAGGCGATTGAACTGGCTCAATCTTTAGAGCAGGAAGAGTTAGCAGAGGAAATCAAGAAACACCTGGAACTCTATAAGGCGGGCCAGCCTTATCGCCATACACCGTAATAGAAAAGTTTTAGGGAGAATAATCTGGTGAAGCGATTTTTGGTTTTGTTTAATTGTGCTTTATTATTAGTCTTAACAGGTTGCCGGGAACCTTCACGTTATTCCATGACACCCGGTTCGCTTGAGGTGGTAATTGAAGATGGCGGCGAATTCCCCGAATACCTGGTCGGCAAATGGGTCGGCGACAAAAAGGGCTGGGGTTTTATCTTTGAGCCTGGAGGCACAATCCTCGTGGCGAGAATTGCCATGGGTAGAACAGAGATTAAGCCGGGCAAAATAACCACTTTAGATACTTATAGTGGCGGTAAAGCGATATATGTGCCCGGCGATTGGCTGGTTAATTATTCGCCTGCTTCCCGTGAATTAACTGTTGACCTTGTGATGAACTATATCCACATTGATGTTAAGGATGGCGCATTGCAGGGCAAAACAAGATATGTCGTGATAGGAACTGTCTCAGAAGATGGGGATTTTTGGCCGACTACAGTGAGTACCTTTCCGGAGTATGAAGGTTTCCCAACCGACCTCAACGAGTTGCCTTTTACAGAGGAAGTGAATTTCACAAAAGTTGTAGAAGAGGAATAATAACTGACCAGTTTATTTATTTTTTGATAGTTGTCTTTCAGTAATCAAAGTATCTTACACCAGTTGAATCAGTACCGGGCCAGTACAATCTAATGGTCTTTGTTGCTGGTTTGTACATCCACCCATACAAGTCGAAATAAACCGCCTCCGCCGGAAAATCCTCGGTATCAGCGAGCACCTCCACACCAGCGCTATTATTGAACGGATTCTCAGGAATCGTGTTAAGGTAGCCATTGGACAGTAACTGCGTCCTGAACGCTATAGGGCCAACTGGATTAGATGGGTCACCACCCTGATACCCGGGGGGTATCCCGTTATGCTCAATGGCGTAGCGCTCAATTGCGACTCGTAATATCCGCAGGTTATCTTTAGCGGCGGCCTCCCTGGCTTGCTGGATGTAATTTTGAAATTCCGGAATAACTATTG
>CAZLWL010000052.1:0-16758 GCA_964563335.1 uncultured Pirellulales bacterium | reverse complement strand
TGAGTACGCGATGCACCCGTCATTCTGAGGCGCAGCCCATGTCATTCCGGGCTTGACCCGGAATCCAGGATTGTCATTCTGAATTAGCAGTAGGATAGGCAACCGGCTTGCCCATGCGGTGAGAGACTGGCCTGCTGACAGCGAAGCGCAAGACCCCTCCGAATAGGCCCGGATTCCATCAAACATGCCGGCCCGCGTTCTGCCGACAGACAGATTATGGGACTCGCGGCCGGATTCGTGGCTTTGGCCCCAAAATATTTTCACAAGAGCTTGAAGGCAACTGGCCCTTGCGATTTGACCCGGCCTGGATTATTTCTTACATTTTAAGTGTAAAGGCCGTTATCTGAAGGACTTCCAGAAGCCGAGATTTGTACGTTGTTTTCCGTAAGAGGGAGAAAACTCTATGCGCAGATGGCGAAGGACAATACTGTTCACACTGATAGTCTATTTTGCGGGTTTTGCCACCGCAATCTACGCTCTGGCTCCTGTTGCTGATGCAGAGCCTCATTCGCGAGCCGCGCAAGTAAAAACCCGCAACCACAGCGATACCGGGTCTAAGTCAGAGCAGTTTGCCTCAGCCTTCAATTCGCACATGCGCAAGTGTCTTAGCGTCGCCGAGGAACAGGCCGAAAAAATCGGCGAGTTTATCAATGCTAAACTCGCCGAGAGCCGGACAAAAGGCGGACAGTAAGACTGTCGAAACAGCTTACTGCCGGGGCGGATTTTCACGGCTGACCATCTGCTCCGATGACATCACAAGCACACCTGAAAAAGCGCAGCGGCCGATTCGGCCGCTGCGCTTCAAAACCCCGTTGCCATCAGCTTAGATACACGCCCCCGACCCAAGAAATCCTGCCTCCAAAACGCCAAAAATGAAGAAACAAGCCATATAAGCCGAAATCTTATTTGTCCGTGTCGCAAGAAAACCAGAATCGGAACTCTGCTGTCATTAGGCGTATGTTTTGGTAAAATGTTGGAAAATCGGAAGATAAGTCTTATTTTCGCCGTAACCAAAGGCTTTTTTGAGTACACTATATAGTGAGATGGACACACTATTTGGCAAAAGGCAGTTAAGAAGGCTCGCGCGAGGCAACACCCAGGCGATTGAACAATGGTTTCACGCCTATTCCGATACCCTCTATACCTTTATTTTCTATCGCGTAGGCAAGGATAACCAACTCGCCGCCGACATCGTCCAGGAAACATTTCTAAAGGCCCTCAGAGACATGCAAAAATACGACTCGAAGCGGGGAAGCATGTTTGCCTGGCTCACCCTTCTCAGCAAGAACTGCATAAAGCAGGCCTTCCGAGAAAGAGGCAGGGAAATATCCTACGATAGAATCTGGCAGGATATCGACAACGGCCTTTTAGCTGCCTTCGAGCAGATAGCAACTGAGCCTTTGCCCGATGAGGTAATTGAAAGGGCAGAGACCGCCCAGCTCGTCCAGATGACACTCGCAAATATCCCGGCTAATTATAAGCACGTACTGAAGCAATACTATTATCAATTGAAGCCGCCAAAGGAAATAGCCCTTGCAGTGGGCGTCAGCGAGGGGGCGATTAAAACGATGCTGTATCGAGCACGTCAGGCTTTTAAGGCCGCGTTCTTAAGGCTTGAGAAATCCTTCAATAATCCTGATACGGCAAAAGGAGGGCTCGATGAGTAACAGGGACCATCTCGAACGTAACATAGAAAGGCTCTTAAGGGCGGTGCGACCGGAGCTGGAGCTGCCCGAGGAGAAAAAGGAAGAAATCCTGGCTAACCTGGCCGCAGAAGCTGCGGCCATATCTTCAAAAGATTCGACCGGCTCATCCTGGACAACAGTTGTCTTGCGACACCCCGCGACAATTGCAGCAGCGGTTGTTTTGATGATAGGGATATTGGCTGGTGCTGCCTGGCTGTCCCGATATATCGGGATTGAGCAGACCGAACAATTTGCAACCCAGCCAAAGAGCATAATCGAAGAGACTATCACCGATGAAAAAGAGCCGGACGATGAACTTATCGCCGAAGATGTGGCTTCACAGAAAGCACAAATCCAAGCCCGCCTCAAACAAATCGCTGCCATGTTTGACACCGGAAACATCAAAGGATTAACTGCAATGCTCTCGGATCAAAACCACCAGGTCCGAATAGCAGCAGCTAATTATCTTGCGCAGATAGGCGATTTTGCCGCGGTCGAGTCGCTGCTCGAGGCGGGAAAAGAATGGACAGGCCTCGAAGCGGATAATCCGTTTGTTAATGCTATTTATCAAATCATGCTCAGGATGAGCAGACAACAAGCACAAGTTATAGCTGAAAAGGAGCAACAAGAACCCAATGAACCGCGCAAGGTTATATCGCCGACAATCACAGCAAAAGAACCGCCCAAACCAGGCAAGGAAACTGTGACATATAGTGGTGTAGTCAGTAATGATATCGGTGAACCGATCGAAGGTGTTTATGTCCGCAGCGTCTCATACAATCGGAAAATGGAGTTCTCCGGTATAGAAGCGGAGGGATGGACGGATGAGAATGGTCTGTTTCGGGTCGGGCCGGTAGATGCTTCAAATTTGGATAAGATTGACCGAACGCTGATTTTCGATCATCCCGATTATGCAACCGGCTGGTTTCATACAAAGCGTGGAGGGCAAACGATGCGACAGGATGGAATCGAGATCAGCCTGTTGAATCCTTCTATTGTCGCAGGAACCGTTATGGACCGGCAGGGCGCTCCGGTAGAAGGTGCTATTGTCGAAGCAATGGTGCAGGTGAAGTCGGCCGAACAATCTTCTGTTTTGATGATGTGGAACCTTTTTGGGATGGGTTCGAACACTGATACACAGGGGCAGTTTGCCTTCAATAATATACCTGATAAGGCAAGACTCCACATTGACGTTAGACATTCAGCTTACGCACATTATTCAACGCGCTTTGGGTACACCACCGATGATTATCCCATTCGAGCAGGTCAGGAGGATTTGATAATAACATTGAAACCCGGCGGTTTTATCAGGGGCAGACTTGTAATGAATGGAAAGCCTTATGAAAAGGAAGGGGTTGCAATCTTTGTTCAGGGCGAGAAAGGACATACCATTAGTCGAACCAACGAGATGGGACAATTCGAAACAACAGGGCTTGCCCAAGGCGGTTACACGATTAAAGCCCTTGATGATGAGTTCGAGAAAAAGGGCTTAATTAGCCCAACGCTGACCGATGTGATGGTTGAGGTTACTCAAGAACCTACAGAGGTCGAGCTGGTTTTGGCAGGCGGAGTATCTGTTACGGTTAGGGTCATCGACGAACAGACGGGCGCACCCGTTAATAACGTCTGGGTCAGAGCAGGGCCGCGAGGCGCAGAAAATATTACGGTGGCGGACGGCAGAACCAATGCCGAGGGGCTATGTATTCTGAAGGTCAGTACTGGTGAATATGTAATCAAAGCACAAGGCTGGATGAATGGGAGACTCAATGATTTCTCAGAAGATGTTCGGGTTGGCACCGACGATAAAGATTTGATCGTTGAAATTGCTATCACTCCTCGCCGAATTATATCGGGCTTGCTGATAGATACTGGTGGCAAGCCTGTTGCAGGAACTGCGAGTCTTGGTTCCGATTCCACAGCCGCCGGCATGGATGGCAGGTTCGAGTTGCCCCAGCCCTGGGGTGACGAGATGCAGGTTCATATCGGTTTTGCCTTCGATGAGACCAGGCAGATTGGCCGAGCGTTTTACTGGCAAAAAAGTGATGATATCAACGACTTAGTGATAATCCTTGAGCCTGTGGCGATTATTACAGGCCGGGTGGTTTTTGAAGACGGCACATCGGTTGACCAGGCCGAACCCAAACTTTGGACCAGTATGCCAAGTGGCGGATGGCAGAGTGGAGGCGGTAATAATCCCTGGAAGCTGAACATAATAGGCAACGGCGAGTTCCAGTTTGAAAATATACCGACTGGATTGGAAATGGATGTCCATGCTGAGATTCCGGGATTTCAGGGTATGGCAAATGTCGGTGAACTTATGCCGGGTGAGACGACTGACGTTGGTGATCTTGTGCTCAAAGCGTTAGCTGGCTTTAAAGATGAGCAAGTAGAATGGACCGGCATATTGAAAGGTCGGGTAACCAATGAGAACAATGAGCCAATGATTGGATTCAGGGTGGACGCAAGTATAGGCACACAGCAGTTCTCGGATGTGACTGACACACAAGGTCGGTATATCTTGACCGGCCTGCCTGAAGGTAAGAATATTTCCGGTAGTGTCTATGCCGCCGGTTATGGGCATACTATCTTTAAGGCTGTAGTTGATTCAAACGACTTGGATATACAGATGTTCCCGCAGGAATGGAACTTGCTTGATAAGCAGGCCCCGGCTTTGCTTGTGGAAAAGTGGATTAACACTGAGCCGGTGATATTGGAACAGTATCGTGGAAAAGTGGTGTTGCTTCAGGTCGGGGTTCTTTTGCCGAACTACTCAAGCGATCTGGAACTGACGCAGAGAATTATTGGCAAATATGCTGTTCAGGGGCTTGAGGTCATCGCGGTACACCAGCCGCTTGATGTAACCTGGGCAGGGGCAGTCACCGAAACCGATATTGCCGAATATATTACCAGGCACAATATCATATATCCTTTTGGCATTGATGAAGATACATCTGGTAACGGCGCAACATATTCACTTTACGATGTCAAAGCCACCCCGGCACTGTATCTTATAGACAAAGAGGGTTTCATAAGGATATCGCCCAAGCGGAATGAGTTAGATAAATGGATTGACCAGTTGCTCGCCGAGTAACACAAACATACTCTTAATAACCAAAGTTGGTTTTTCCAGAGTAACATCTCCTCGCACCCAGATGTTATCTCACCAGAACTTGATGTATAGCGCAATCGTAATAGCTATCACGATGGCGCCGAGCCAGACAACCGAAGGTGCCGGCCTCATATCAAATTCTTGACGTACGGGCATAACCTTCGGCTCAGCCAACGGCCTGGCACGCGTTATCAGGCCCATTACGATGAGGATAACGACAAACGTTATTGCCATCCGGTTCAAAAATGCTACTTCGCCGAACTGCCAATGCAGGAAACCGTAAATCGGCACCGTAAGAATCAGCCCGGTAACACCGGCGATTGCAGGGGCACGCTTAAAAATCATGCCAAAAACAAACACAGCCAAGATACCCGGCGAGATATAACCCTGGAATTCCTGGATGTAAGTGAATATCCCCTTGAATCTTTCATCGCCCAGATACGGCGCTATGATGCAACCGATTAACACAAATATCGCCGTAGTCGTTCGGCCCGTCCATATAAGCGCTTTTTGAGACGCATCCTTTTTCCAGTGTCGTTTGAACAGGTCCATCGTAAATATTGTCGATGCCGAGTTCAGCATCGAGGCCAATGAACTTATCACTGCACCGCTTATCGCTGCAAAGATAAACGCCCTGATTCCAAGACTGACAAGATTTCTGATAAGCAGCGGATAAGCAGCATCAGTCCCGCTTTCACCGGTCATCTGGTTGCCGTAAAGCTGAAGCGACATTATACCCGGAAAAATGATAATGAACGGTATAATCAGCTTCAAACCCGCCGCAAAGATGATGCCGAGCTGGCCATGCTTGAGAGTTTTCGCAGCTAAGGTCCTCTGAGTAATATATTGATTCAGACCCCAGTAGTAAAAGTTCGGAATCCACAAGCCAATGACAAGTGCCGTCCACGGCAGAACAGAATGGTCTTTCGGAAGTATCATGTGAAGTTTGTCGGCGTTGGTCTCAAAAAAATTGCGAACCCCGATCGCTCTGAATCCCAGGAACATCATAATGGCTCCGCCGATGATTAGAGCGGACCCCTGGAAAAGGTCTGCCCACGCCACGGCTTTGAGCCCTCCCCAAATAGTGTATAGCGCTGCTATCGAACCGATTACCCACACGCCGTATAGCAGGTGCTGATGGTTGCCCAAATCTCCGAATATCGTTTGTAGCGTCAGCCCGCCCGAATAAATCACCGCTGCAATGGTAACACCAATATAAATGACCATCGTATAGAAAGCCATGATGGCCCGCGCCGCTGGATTGTAGCGATATTCGAGGTATTCCGGGATCGTGAAGATGCCGCTCCGAAGAAACCTCGGCAGAAAGAAAATCGCAACGAAAACCAACGTAATCGCAGCTATCCATTCGTAACTGGCGATAGCCATTCCGGCAGTGCCCGCTCCCTGGCCCGCCATCCCAACAAAGTGTTCCGTCGAGATATTGGCCGCTATCAGCGATAGTCCGATGAAAGGCCAAAGCAGGCTGCGGCCCGCAAGGAAATAGTCTTCGCCCGTTTTTTCCCTGCGGCTCTTGTACATGCTGACGCCGACCACGACGCCAAAAAACGCCACAAATACGCCGATATCCAAGGCACCTAACTGCACAACACATCCCTTCTTTGAATTGATAGTTTTCTTCCATCACTTCACGACACGAACGGCTGATATTATACTTTCACTATCGCCACCTGCAACGTCAAAACCGTGTTTAAGACAAGTCAGTAACATCCCTGCCCTTGGAAATATGCGTGGTGTACTCGTTTTCGGGCTTGAGATTGAGAATGAACTTGTGAGTGCGCGTGTGGACACAACGTATGGGAAAATCATTCATTTTGCCGTCGCCCGTGTGCGTGGCATATATCTCCTGACGATGTTCTCTTGCCTTGCCGAGAAGAACGGCCAAAAAGCTCCTCCCGTCAACGTCGGGATTGGGCGCCCCCCCCTGCCGCCGACACACCAGCGACTTTCATACACATATTCAAAACCGCCCGTTTGTAACTTGACCGCACACAACAAACATTCTATCATGATAGCCGAAGATTGAACGGTTTATGCCTCATGCAAAAATCGGTCTGCCGAAGGGCTTAAACATTTGTGCGCCCGTAGCTCAGTAGGATAGAGCACCGGTTTCCTAAACCGGGGGTCGCAGGTTCGAATCCTGCCGGGCGTATTGAACCCTCTTCCTCCAAACCCCTCGAAGTCATTCTGAGTCCCGGCGCGCCGGGAAAGAATCTCAACTCAATAGAAAATAGAAAATTAAATATGCCTGGCCCCCCCTGCCTCATACCCCAACAATTCCGCCCCTGCGGCGGCATATATGTAGTAAGGCAGCATTTTTAATAAACTATTTTTTTGAAAATTTATTTGGACACAAGATCCAATATAAGATATTATCTCTTGCGAGAAATGGTGTAAGCTTGGTATATAGCCTGTTTCCGATACACTGAACGAATAAATAACAGTGAGGGATTTGTTGTCTATATGAATATAGCTGTAGAAACAAGCAACATCCGGAAGGAATTTGGCGCACTCGTAGCTGTCAACGATGTAAACATATCTGTTCAGAGAGGACAGGTTATGGGTCTGATTGGCCCCAATGGTGCGGGCAAGACGACCCTTCTTAAGATTTTAGCTACTGTTCTTAGGCCCACAGCAGGTAGTGCCACACTATTGGGTTACGATTTATCCAAGGAGTATCTCGACATTCGCAAACGCATCGGATATCTGCCCGATTTTTTCAACCTCTACCAAGACCTGACCGCGCGAGAATGTCTGGAGTTTTTTGCAAAGGCCTATGGAATAAAGCCGGGACTAGTGAATAAACGGATTGATATGGCCCTTGAGTATGTCGAGCTTGAGGACAAAATGAACGATTTTATCCAGAATTTATCCAGAGGAATGGTACAGAGGATGGGAGTAGCGGTCCTTTTGGTTCATGAGCCTGAAGTATTTATTCTGGACGAACCGGCCTCCGGGCTGGATCCAAAGGCACGGATTCAACTGCGAAAAGTATTGGCGAAATTGAGCAGAGAAGGAAGGACAATAATAATATCCTCTCATATACTGACGGAGCTTTCAGGTTTCTGTTCTCACATAGCGATAATGAATAAGGGCAACATTGTTCTGTATGGTTCTGTTGAGGATATCCAGCAGAAACTGACCGGAGTTAGAAAAGTTGTAATAAACGTTTTAAATGATTGTGAAAAAGCGGTTGGGCTCATCGATGGTTTTTCCAATACCGTCGTCAAATCCGTCAGTGAAAATACAATCACCGCAGAGATGTCCGATTCGCGGGAAATTATGGCCGGCTTAAATGCGCTTCTGGTGTCCAGTGGCATTAAGGTTGTTGGATTCCACGAGGAAAAAGCTGACATAGAAGATATATTCATGAGTATTTCGGAAAAAGAATGACAAAGTTCAGATCGGACAAAAGTTCATTAGTATTGAATAATCCATTGATTGAGCGATATCGTTATAGCGTGATGCGGCCCAGTCAATTATGGATATACGTGGCTATATATGTTACCGTAGTTGCATTAATCCTGTTCATCAATTATTCGATTTATCGATACCAGGAAACTTTCTACAGCGAAACGCATGCCTATAGAAGCGTCTTCTATCAGTTTATGGTGTTTCAAGTTTTGACTCTTGTGTTCTGGGGGGTGTTTAACACTTACTCCGCTATTAGTTCAGAGATTTACGGGAATTCGTATGATTTCTTCCGAATGCTTCCTCTTGGGGCATATCAAAAAGCGACCGGCATCCTGCTGGGAAAAAATCTTCTGGTATTATTGTTCTCGGCAATAAATCTCGTTTTTTTCCTTTTATTTGGAATCCTCGGAAGAGTGAACATTGTTCTGCAGGGACAGTTCATAGTTTTGTTGGCGGCTTTGGCTTTGCTTGCAAATTCGATGGCGTTGCTGAGTTCGGTTTACTCTGTAAAAGGAAAGAGAAGATTCAGCCCGGCGGCATTGATCTTCATAGCTGTTTTTATTGTGCCTCAATTTTTAAGCGGTTTTTTTGCCGCTACAGGGACCGACAATCTACAAGAATTTTTGGTGCCTTTCTTTAATATAAATATTCCGATTCTGCTGTTGTTTAGTTTGATCGCTTTTTATTTCAGTATCTGGGCGATCAAAGGAACAACCCGAAAGTTCAGTAGAGAGCGAGAGCCTATGTTTACGAGAGGCGGTGCGATTCTGTTTTCGTTGGGATATGAGGTCATAATACTTGGTTTGTTTTCTCCTCGCTTTTTAGAGAACAAGGAAATGATTTCGGGTTTTTGGATAGCTACTCTTTTGCCGGTTCTGCCGATTCTCTTATGGTCTTTGAGAAGTTATGATAACTACCTTGAAGTGTGTGGAACTGACAAAGCCCGTGGTCGGTCGAGTATAGGCAGGATGGCTTTTATGCTGTTCGGTTCAAACGTTTCACTTGGCATTGGTCTGTTAATAATTTGGGCTGCTTTTTGTGTTGGAACGGCCATTTGGCAAGGTTTCATGTTAATACCTATTTTTGCCAACATTGTAGTCCTGTTTTCTTTCCTTATGGTTTTAATGCTCCTTGCCGAGATTTGGAAAGTTTACCAGCCATTCTTTCAAAAGATCGGAATTCTCTGTCTTTTTCTTGCCGGATTGTATCTGTTCTTACCGCTAATTCTGGCACAGGTTATGAAAGAAGATTTGATTTTTCGGTATTGCCTTATTGGTTACTTTGGAGAAGCTATTATAGATAAGAATACCGCTCATATTATTGATATAAGTGTGCTGTTAGTCAATGTTATGCTTTGTGCTTTACTTGGATTATTAGTATTGAGGCAGTATGCCGGAATAGTTAAGGTTAGGCGGCGAATGTAACCCGGCATCCAGTAAAAACAGCCCGCGAAGCGGCTCCACAATTTTTCGCTTTGCACTTTACACTTTTAGCTTCCTATGCTATCACCTCTGCCAGTATCCCCGCAACTATCCCCGCCGCCTCTTCAACTTCGCTGCTTAAGCCTTCCCCCAGCGCCGTCTGTCCCTGCTGAATCCCGACAAACCAAACCTCCACCGCAATACTCTTACAAACCACATCGACAAACAGCCGTGGCGAAAGTGTATGCGTCGAAATTGCCGCCGAACTCAGCTCCCTAGGGGCAAAAATCTTTACCTGGCCAGCCGAACCCCCAAAATCGATGGCATCGACAACAACCAGGACCTCAGGCCGCCTCTCTATAATCGGCCCGATGAAATTTTCAGGCACAGTACCGGCGTTTATTACCCGCTCCGGCGCAATGTCTTTTAATTGCTCACAAACAAAACACCCCGCCCCGTCATCACCCTTAAGTGTATTACCGATGCCAATGATAAGTGTGTTTCCGCTGCAGATATTGCTCAGTTGCTCGCAAATTTCATCGTCAGCGCCCATGGCCCTACAGCCGGATATTCAACTCGCATTTGCACTTCGGACACAATATCAGCATAAAATCACGCGCCAGAACCGATTCTTCCTCCCCGTCTACCGCAGATTCACCTTCCACCTCACTCGCCTCATAACCCAACAAATCCGCGCCTTTAGCTAATAGAATCGAAGGGTTAGTATATGCAAGCGGGCCCAACTTCTCCGCAAGCCAAACCAGATGCTTCTTCGCCCCTACAACCGCACCGCACTTCTCGCACATCTGAAGTTCGAACTCATGGGTTTCGCTCGTGGCTGCTCTGTCAAAGGTGGCCAGGTCCCACTCGTTAGACAGCTTTATGCCCTTTTCTGTTGTACAGTTGTCCTGGCAATTGCCGCAGAAGATGCACGTATCGTATCGATAAGTGATTTTTCTCACCGGCGGGTCAGCTTCGAGGTCATCAATTTGAGTCAGTGCCTCGGTGGGACAGACGTTTACACACGCGCCACATCCGATGCAGTCATCCAGGTCAAATTCCGCTTTGCCGCGATACGCTTCCGGAACAACACATGGTTTAGCTGGAAAACGGGTTGTAAACCGTGGCGAAAAGACAGCCGTTACAGCTTCTTTTAATTCTCTTAACTTAGGCCAACGCAATTTCAAACTCCCGCTGTAATTTACTATTTTCTATTTACTATTTTCCATTGTTTTCTCTTCAGCGTACTTATCTACAACGCTCTGGTCCCACAATTTCACACCTGAAGCATGGGCGCCTTTCGCTATCGCATGGGCCGCCGTCGGCGAGGTAATCAATATGAAAACCGCACAAATTATCGCCTTCGCCGCCGTCGGACCCACACCGCTGGCGACGGCAACGCCCAACAAAAGCAGAATCGTGCCGAGAGTAACACATTTCGTCGCCGCCTGCAAACGGTTATATACATCCGGGAAACGAACCAGGCCGATACACCCGAAAAGATTAAACAATACCCCGACAATTATTAAAATGTAACCTATAATATCACTCATCGAAGCCTCTACCTTCCAAAAACTTTGCCAATGCTATCGTTCCTATCCAGCTTAAAACCGCCCACGCTAAAGCGATAACGAAATAGAAATCCTTTCCCGTCGTCAGGCTCAGAATCGCACAAAATCCCACCACAACGATACCCAAAATGTCAATTGCCACCGTTCGGTCGGGCGCGCTCGGGCCCCGCCCGATGCGGTAAAGACACAAAAAGCAGCATATCAATAAACCAATGTAACATACTGTCGTCATAGGCCTGCCTCGTTTATTCGAAGATCTTCTCTAAGAAATATTCAAACCTGCCCGCGATAACTTTGGTTGCCTCTTCAACATCGGTGGATTTTACGTTAATCCAGTGGATATATAAAAAACCGTCGTCCGTCAGGTCAACCGTCAAAGTCCCGGGCGTAAGTGTAATCGAATTCGCCAACGCCGTGATTCCTGATTTGGTCTTAAGCTTCGTTTTGATCTTTACAATCCCCGGCTTAATCGGCATCTTCGGATGCAATACCCGGTACACAACGTCAAAGTTGGCTAATATAATGTAATAGAAAAATACCGGTATATAAACCAAAGCCCAGAATATGCGTATCGGCGAAACAAAAACATGGTGCTCCGGGGGCAGCACTTCGTGAAACAGAAACGCCACAATTGCAGATGCTATCACACCCGCGGTCACCACCTGAACGTCTATTTGCCCGTCGGCAAACGGCCACGCTAACAGGACCCAGATAACAAAAGCCAGAACGAAATAAATCAGTCGTCTCATTATATCGCACCTTCTCTCACGGCATTGCAATTATTCTGCTTGAATACGAAATCCCGCCGACAAGCACATCCACCGCGGGGTCAAGAACCGTAGCTTTCAAACCAGGCACAAGCAACAGCAGACCCATCAGCACGCACAAATACGCTAACACCACCATCGCACACGTCATTGACCCGCGCTTTTCTTCCACGCCTTTAAGGTTCTCGGGCAGCTCCCCGAGAAAAACATACCGCTGCACCTTCAGGTACATTATCAAAGTCAGCACTGCCACGAATACGATTATCGCGCCGAGCCACACAAACCCCGCCTGGACCGCCGCGATTACGAGTATCAGTTTGCTCCAGAACCCGCTGAACGGCGGCACCCCTGCGATAGATGCCGACGCAATCGTGCACGTCGCCCGCGTTATCGGTAGCACCTTGCCCAGTCCGCCCATTTGGTCCATCCGTCTTGTGCCGGTTGACATTTCAATCGAGCCGCTCGTCAGAAACAATAAGGACTTGTAAACAGCGTGATTTATCAGGTGGAACAATCCGCCTAATATTGCTAACGAAGCCCACGCAGTATTGCCGCCCTCAGCGATAATAAGTCCGCCAAGCCCGATGCCCATCACAACATAGCCCAACTGGCTGATACTTGAATACGCCATAAGACGCTTAATATCCCACTGACCAATCGCCAAAAACCCGCCGGCGACCATGCTCAAAACGCCCAAAATAAGCAAAACCCAGCCTAATTGTATCGTGATACCAAATACGTTGAAAACCACACGAGTCAACGCATAAACACCAAGGGCCTTAATCAGAACACCTGACAGCATCGCCGATATCGGAGCCGGCGCCGAAGGGTGAGCATCCGGAAGCCATGCGTGGAACGGAACCAACGCCGCCTTTAAACCGAAACCCGATATAAATAAGCCAAGTGCAAAAACAAGACCCCTGTTCAGCCCCGTCTGGGTAATGGCTTTTGAAATATATGCCATATTCAGCGAACCGGTATTGCCATACACAAGCCCGATACCGAACAGAATGAACATCGAGGCTATGCTCCCCAGAACCATATATTTGAACGATGCCTCAAGTTCCTCGTGCTCGCAACCGAATCCCACCAGCGCATAAGAAGCTATTGAGGCGATTTCCAGAAATACAAACAAGTTGAAAATGTCCCCTGAAAGCACAACGCCGTTCATGCCCGCCACCATTAGCAAAAACAGACTCAGGTACTTCGGCTTGGCCGTATATCGCTCCATGTAACCCGAACTGAAAAGCATCGCCGCAAAACTAACCACGCTGACAGCCAGAATAAGAAGCTCACTCAAACCATCAAGGACAAGATTAATCCCCAAAGGAATCGGCCACTTCCCCACTCTATACACGCCCGATTGACCGATAGACGCAATCGCTGCAACGAGCAGCGCCACGGTGGCAATATTAGCTAACAGCGTCGCGCCGGCTCTGCGTCTCTCGCCCAAAAGCGGCAACAAAAACGCCGTTACCAGTGGAATAGCTACAAAAACGGGCAGTGGCACACTCATCCTTTAAGTCTCCTTATTTGCGTGATGTCAAAGGTGCCGTATTTCTCGTAGGTTCGGATGCAGATTGAAATCATAAGAGCAAGCGACCCTAAGCTGATAACGATCGCTGTCAATACCAGTGCCTGCGGAAGCGGGTCCACACTTGAATTTACAAACGAAGACTTGACCATACCCGAAACGGCATCAAACTCATCTTTGCCCACAATCGGCGCAACACCGCCCGCACGGTAGCCTAACATAATCAGAAACAAATTCACCGCGTATTCCATTATCATGATACCGATGACGATCTTCACCATGTTCTTTTTCACAAGAGCACAGTAAAGACCAATCACAAATAAGAAAAAGCACATCGCATACAGCATTGCTTACTCCTGTTTACCAGCCGAGGGTTCGGCCCTGAACACCGAAAGAATCAGGACAATCATAAACAGAGACGCACCGACCTTCAGGCAGATGGCAATATTCGATAATGGTATAGTGCCCGCGCTTACCAGTTTCAACGCCGCCCCTTGTCCTGCCTGCCATTGCTGGTGCACGAAATTAAGAAAGAAACCTGACACGCCGTAGATGAATCCACAAAGTGCTACCGCAGCAAACAACAGCGCACCGGCGCAATCCAGTTTCGACGTCACACCAAGCGAAAGATTCTCCTCGGCATATTCTCTGCCAAACGCCAGCATCAGCAGAATATACGAACTGGCCAAAATCACCCCGCCCGCAAAGCCGCCGCCCGGAGTAAGGTGCCCGAATATCGTAACATAAATCCCGAACAGAAAAATCAGCATCTTCACCCAACTGCTGACACTCTTAACTATTATTGTCATTCCCTTCATGCCTCTATCTCCGGTAAGTTTCTGGCCTTTTTCCTCAATATAACAACCGCACCGAGAATCGACGTAAACAGCACCGTAGCCTCGCCCAAAGTATCATACGCCCGCCAGTCCAATATTACCGCCGCAACCGCGTTCGCCGCGCCCGTCTTCGAAAGCGACTGCTCAATGTATTCCTGTGAGGCAATTGTCTCTTCGATTTCCCCCGCCGCCACAAACGCCGGTGTCCCAAAATCGGGCAGGTCATCAAAGGCCTTCAAGCCCACTGCGGATATCGCAAGCAATATCGCCACTGAAACAACAATCCCGAAGAATTCTCTGTCACCGCTGATAAACGTCTTATCACGCGAGATAGTTGCACGTATCAAAATTATCAGCCCTAACACTTCCACGGCGATTTGCGTTATTGCTATATCCGGCGCTCGCAGGAACAGAAACATCAAAGAACCGCCGAAACCAATCGCACCAACGCAAATCACGGCGCTTAATAGATCTTTGGTGTGCACGGCTATAAGCGCCGCAATCACCAAAAATAGCATCAAGAACAGGAAAATGTAATCCATAGCCATACCAGCCTTACCAAATCTTACCAAACACCGTCAGAATTATCAGCAAACCTAAAATCACCCATGTCAGGTACATCGGCAACAGTCCCGAATGAAGCCACCTCAGAAAGCTCGAAAAGCCTAATCCCAGCTTGCCGCCCTGGTCGTAAAGGTCAAACCATTTTCGCTCCTGCCGCTCGTAAACTTCCTTAAAACCGCCCATCTCCGAGATAGTCTTGTAAAAGTGCGTCCCCGACACTCGCATTTCATCGTTGTCCATAATCTCGCCGCAAGTCCACGTCCGCACCGTTCTCGACTTCCTCGCCACCAGTCCTACGAACAGCACCGCACCGCCCAGAATCAGCCCGATTACAATAAAGCCCGTCGCAAGCGCCGAATCCCACGTCCCGAATATCGCCGTGCCGGGCTCTATATTCAACGCCGGATAGATAAACACATTCAACGGAACCCGGTAAAACACACCGAACAATACACAAAGACTTGCAAGTACACCCATCGGCACAAGCATTAATCCACCAACCTCTTTCACGTCCTTCTTATCGGAAGGCATGCGCGACAGGAATATCGAATGTATAATCTTGACAAACGACGCCAATGTCAATGCGCTTCCAAACATGGCCGCCGTCAGCCAGATAGGCCAAAGACTCTTGCCGGCCATCGTACTTCCGGCACCGCCCATCTGGATAACTCCCTGATAAACCATCCACTTCGAAACGAAACCGTTAAATGGCGGCACTCCCGAAATACTCAATGCGGCGATAAGACAGGCTGCAAACGTAAACGGCATCTTACTGCCGAGACCTCCCAACTCATCCAATTCAACCGTGCCCGTCGCTTTTTCAACCGCCCCGCCGCACAGAAACAGGCAGCACTTGTAAATCGCGTGGTTGAGCATGTGAAAAACGCCACCCGCAATACCAACCGGAGTCAGCGTCGCTATCCCCAAAACCATGTACCCCACCTGGCTTATCGCATGGTAGCTCAGCAGCTTCTTCACGTTATGCTGCACCATTGCAACCATCACCGCAATGATTATCGTCGCCGAGCCTATCAGCGCAAGTATAAAGCTCAGCGCCCCCGACTCTAACACAAACATCTCGCTCACAATTACCACTAACAGGTAAATCCCAAGAAGTTTATCGAGTGATGCCGGCAGAATCGCCATTATCGATGCCGGTGCATACTCGCCGCTGGTCGGAAGCCACGTATGCAGCGGAAGCGCACCTGCCTTTGTTATCGCCGCTGTCATCAGCAGCAAAAACGCACCTATCGCCGCCGCCGAAGTTGTCCCGACGTTTATCTCGGAAATCACAAACGTTCCCGCCAGCGCCCATACCATACCGATACCTAACAGAAAAGCACCGTCAGAAAAACCTATCATCGCAAAGCTCTTCGTGGCCGCAAACCGGCACTCCTTACCACCCGTCATAATCAGCAGGTACAGCGACACCGTCACGATTTCCCAGAATATCAGCAGAAATATCAGATGATTGCTCAGCAGCACTCCCGCCGACCCGCCGATTGTCAGCAGCAGCGAGCCGTAAAACATGCCGCTCGATTCAGACGCCGGCTCCGCCTTAAACGTATAAAGGCTTATCAGGAAACCGAAACCCATCGCAAAAAGCAATACGAACCTGCGAAGAGGACTCGTCATCAGCAGCAAATCAAGCCGAAAATCGCTGATTTGCAGAATTGACCAACTGTACGCAAGCTCACCCGGCGCAACGAATATCTTGATGGCCAACACAAACGCCACCACCGCCCCCACCAGCGCCAATAATTTATGTACGGGCTTCATCGTGCCGGGCACAAACAAAAGCAAAAAACCCGCCACAAGAGGGGCAAATATCGGTATCAG
>CAZLWL010000051.1:2180-16808 GCA_964563335.1 uncultured Pirellulales bacterium | reverse complement strand
CAGGGCAGGCAAGTGCGGGATGACATGTGGGGGGGCGTTACGATTTTATATTGTAGATTTTATATTTTATATTGTATATTGGCTTGAGATTCTTCCCCGGCGTGCCGGGACGCCTCAGAATGACGGTGGGCTGGTTCCGGCGATGAGCTGGAGATGACAAAAGTGGGTGGGGACGGTAAGGACGGAAGGCGGAATGATAATAGTAGTTACGGGAATGGTTGGATTGGATAAGAAGCAGTATCTGCATGAGGCCTGCGCGCTGGCCCAGGCCAGGGGCAAGGAAGTGGTGCTGTGTAACGTGGGGGACATGATGTACGCCGAGGCGCCGGATATTGCGCCGGGCAGGATATTGGATATACCGCTGAAGCGGCTGCACTTGCTGCGGCGGAGCGTGTTTAAGGATATTATCGCCAAGTCGAAGAAGGCGGCGTGCGTGATAGTAAACACGCACGCGACGTTCCGGTGGCATCACGGGCTGTTTCCCGCGTTTGACTTCGACCAGATGCGGCAGTTGGACGCGGATATATATGTCTGCCTTGTGGATGGTGTCGATGCGCTGCATGTTCGCTTAGCCGGCAGAGGGCCGGAGCATCATCGCCTTAAAGACCTGCTTGTCTGGCGGGAAGAGGAGATATTGGCTACACAGATGATGCGCCAGGGCGTCAACGAGGACGCTTTGTATTACTGTCTGGCTCGTGGTGAGGGCGCCGGCACGGTTGAGACGTTTTACAGGCTTGTGTTTGAGAGCGGGCGGAAAAAGGCGTATCTTAGCTTTCCAATGACGCACGTTGTGGGTAAACCCGCGGTCATTGAAGAAATCGACAAGTTCCGCGAGACGATGCGGGGGCCGTTTATCTGTTTTGACCCGGGTGATTTGGAGGAGGCATATCTGCCGTACCATGCTAAGAAGGCGGCGACGAATGGGCTCGATTATGTGGAGGTTACCGCGCTGGGGAAAAAGGTGAGATTCAGCCTGCGGGAGGTGGCCGATATCGAGAGCGATATAAACAGCCAGATATATGCACGTGATTTTGCGCTTATTGACCAATCCGATATGATAATCAGTTTTATTCCGCAATTAGACGACGGCAGCGCAGCGGTGTCAAGCGGTGTCGAGCGCGAGTTGCAGCATGCGCACGAGGCGGCCAAGGAAGTGTACGTCATCTGGCCCGCCCGGGTGAGTCCTTCGGTATTCGTAACGCAGACGGCGACAAAGGTCTTCAAAGATGCAGTTGAAGCGATGCGGTTTTTTCAAGAGAAGGGTTATTCAGAGTGATGCCGGAAACGAAGGCGGAATTAGCGAAGTATATTGACCATACATTTTTGAGTGCGACGACGAGCGAGCAGGATGTTCGGCGGGTTTGCGCGGAGGCTGTCGAGTATGGGTTTTGGAGCGTGTGTTTTTTGCCGAGGTGGACGCCGCTTGCGGCGGATATTCTGCACGGCAAAGATGTAAAGATTGACGCCGTTGCGGGTTTTCCATTCGGGGCTGACTCTACAAAGATAAAGAAAGCGCAGGCTGAGGAAATGATCATGGCCGGCGCCGATGAGGTTGACATGGTTGCGGACCTTGCGGCGATTATCGTCGGCGACAGGAGATATTTTGCGGGAGAATTAAAGGCGGTTTTGAAGGTGTGCCGGTCGATGGTGCCCGAGGTGCCTTTGAAGGTGATAATCGAATCGGCGGCCTTAACACGCAAGCAGAAGATATTTGCGTGCCGGGTCGCGCAGGATGCGGGGGTCGATTTCATAAAGACAAGCACCGGTCTTAATCCGGCCGGTGGGGCGACTGTGGAGGATGTAAAGCTTATGGCCCAGACGGCGCCTCGGTGTAATATAAAGGCGGCGGGTGGTATAAGAACCGCCCGGCAGGCGCTCGATATGATAACGGCGGGTGCATCAAGAATCGGCACATCGACATCAGTAAAGATTATCGAAGAATTCAGGTAAGAGACTTGCTGACGATGGTTATGCATTGCAAACTGTACTACAGAAAGGCAAGTTCGTTCGCGACACTGCCGGCTTTAACACAAGTTGTTTCCGAGAGGAATCTCGCATCCATTCTTGGTGGCAATCCGGCGGTTGCAGGCGGCAACGGGTTCAGTGTCTGGGCGGCCCAGCCGAGGGAAGTTTTCCAGTTCGGCGCGGGTCAAAAAGGGCCTTTCGGTAAACTGCAGCGGGTTTTGGACAAGTATCGTCTTGAGGATACTCATGAAGGACAATTGCCTGAGGGATTGTTCCCGTGCGGATGGATTGGGTACTTCGGCTATGAACTGAACGGGTTCATCGAGCGGCTGCCGCAAACGGTCGTGCGCGATATTGATATTCCACTGATACACCTTTGCTTTTATGACCGGGCGATTTGCTATGACCATGCGGAGAAAATGTGGTGGCTGGTCGCTCTGGAGATTCCCGGCGATAGTGAATCGGTCGAAGACAAGTTGGCTTCTGTTGGGAATCTGCTCAGGCAAGCGGAAAGAACACATGTTGGTTTGCCGGACGGGGGTGGTTTGCAGACTGAGGCGGTGGACGTATCAAGATTCGGCTGTAACATGAGCAGGGAGTATTACTTCGAAGCTCTGAAGATAATCCAAAGGTACATTTATGACGGCGATGTTTATCAGATCAATTTTTCCCAGCGTTTCGATTGTGACTATAATGCCTCTGCAATCGATTTGTATCACTGGCAAAATCAGTACAACCCGAGTCCGTACGCGGCATTCATCGGCGGTGATGATTTTTCAATAGTAAGCGCTTCGCCGGAGATGTTTATTACCATACGGGACGATTTTATTACGACCAAGCCGATAAAGGGCACGCGCAAACGCATTACCGGTGCGCCCGGCGCAAAGCAGACGAATGAAGCCAATTTCACGGAATTAGTTCAAAGCGAAAAGGAGCGGGCTGAACTGAATATGATAATCGACCTTGAGCGAAATGATATCGCTAAGATTTGTCAGCCGGGCACAAGGAGGGTTGTTCAGCCGCGGACGATAGAGGCATATCCGACGGTATTTCACGCAGCGGCTACAATAGGTGGCCGGCTGCGGACCGATGTTACTTTTTGTGATATGTTGAAGGCGGTTTTCCCCGGCGGGTCGATAACAGGCGCTCCGAAGATTCGGGCGATGGAGATAATCGACGAACTGGAACCGACGCAGCGAAGCGTATATACGGGCGGTATCGGCTTTATCGGCTTGGGCGGCGTTGTTTGCTTGAACATCGCGATTCGAACGATTATCATCACCTCCGGCCGAGCTTTCGCCCAGACCGGCGGCGGGATAGTCGCCGACTCACAGCCCGAGGCTGAGTGGGCCGAGACCATCACAAAGGCGCGGGCATTGTTAGCGGGAATAAATAGCGTACAGCGGGTAGCGGATAACGTATAGCCATGAAAATCTTCCTCAACGACAAAATCATAGATGACGCAGAGGCGCATTTATCCGTCAGTGACAGCGGATTCTTGTACGGGATGGGTCTGTTTGAAACGATGCGCTGTACGGGCGGGAAGGTCTTCGCGCTCGACGACCACCTTGCCAGGCTTTCCAATAGCGCTAAGGAATTAGCTATAAATAATCCATACATCAAAGAATATGTAGCAGATGCCATCGAGCAAACTCTGGAAGCTAATAATCTGACTGACGCGCGATTACGTCTGACACTTACGAACGGGCCGATGGCTGAAGGTAATGAGGGCAAGGCGACCTTGCTGATTACGGCGACGAGATTCGAGCCTTATCCGGCCGAGTATTATCAGAAGGGAGCCGGCGTTGTTTTGACGGAATTCAGGCAGAACGGCGCCGACCCAACTATGAGGCACAAGACAACGAATTTCTTCTCGCGGCTGCTGGCCCTGAACATTGCTCACAAGAAGAAGGCCGCCGAGGCGCTATGGTTTACCACCGACAACCGTTTGGCGGAGGGTTGCGTGAGCAATGTGTTTCTTGTAAAAGATTCGGCACTGTACACGCCGACGCTGGATACGCCGGTCCTGCCGGGGATTATGAGAAAGACTGTATGCGAGATTGCAAAGGCCGAATCAATCAAGCTTGTCGAAAAGGACCTCACGATAAAGGATTTGTTGGCTGCCGACGAGGTTTTTCTTACGAACGTTATAATGCTAATCCTTCCGGTAGTGGCGGTTGAGGCGCACACGGTGGGCAATGATAAAGTAGGTCCGATGACAAAGAAACTTATGAAATATCTGGAGAAAGTAGTTTCGCAGGACCAACTCAAGGAAACGAGCAAATGAAGATAAGTGAAATAGCTGGTGAGGTTGAAAAGATTGCGCCGCTCAAGTTGGCGCAGGACTGGGACAACGTCGGGCTGCTGGTCGGCAGCGCGGCTAAGAACGTAAAGAACATTTTGATAACGATAGATATTACCGCCGATGTCGTTGCTGAGGCCAGGCGGCTTAAGGCTGATATGATTTTGAGCTATCATCCTGTTATATGGGACGGCCTTAAGCAGGTAACGGCGGATGGGGCAAGCGCAGTGGTCTATGAGCTGATTAAGGCAGGTATCTGCGTCTATTCGATTCACACGGCCTTTGATGCGGCGATGGGCGGAGTGAATGATGCTCTGGCCGATATCGTTGGCATTATTGACCCTGAGCCGATTGGAGATTTTGTGGGCGGGCCGGGCGGTGAGCAATATAAGCTGGTCACATTTGTCCCTGTGAACGATGTGAATACCGTTGCCGAAGCCATTTACGCGGCTGGGGCAGGCAGGATTGGCAATTATTCTCACTGCGGTTTCCAAACTGAGGGCGTGGGGACGTTTTTGCCGCTGGAAGGAGCTAAGCCTACTATCGGTGAGAGGGGCAGGTTTGAAAAGGTTGATGAGATTAAACTGGAGGCCGTTGTGCCGGGTGACAAGGTCGGTGCTGTCGTCAGCGCTATGCGTAAGGCCCACCCTTACGAGACGCCGGCCTTTGACGTGTTCAGGCATTACGACGTCGAGAGCAAGTTTGGCTTAGGCAGGATGGGCACACTTGCCGTGGGCGAGGCGCTTTCGCAGATAATACAAAGGATTAAGAAGGCAACCGGGGCAAAGGCAATCGGGATTGTCGGGCCCCAAAAACGGACTGTGCGAACGGCGGCGGTCTGTGCCGGGTCGTGTGGAAAGATAATTAACTCGGTCATCGCCGCCAAATGCGACCTGTATCTGACAGGGGAACTTAAACATCATCATGCATTGGCTGCGAAGGAGGCGCACGTTACGTGTATATGCCTGTCGCATACGGTGTCCGAGCGGTTTGCGCTTAAGGATCTTGCAAACAGGTTGAAAAAACGGCTCAAAAATGTAACAATAAAGATAAGTAAGAAGGACGCTGACCCTTTTAGGTGGAAGAATATATGACGGATGGAGCAAGCGAGGAAAGAATTGACGACGAGGCCTCAGATGAGCAACTTAGCGATGAGGTCGTGGGCGGTCGGGAGGTTGACTCTGACGATGTCGATTCGGCGGTTGAAGAAATCACCGATAGGGACGAGGGCGCTGAGCCTACTGTCGAATCGGTAGCCGAGGCGGTACTTTTTGCCAGTGATGAGCCTTTAAGTGCCGACCGTCTTGCAGGCATAGTCGGCGCAGGGACAGTCAAAGATATTCGCAAGTGCATTGAAAATCTTAACGAAAAGTATGAGGCGGGCAATTTTGCCTTTCGTATCGAGCAGATCGCCGGCGGCTACCAGATGATGACGCTGGGCCGGTACAATCACTGGCTGAAGAAGCTTCTTCGTGCCCGCACGGATACAAAACTGTCACAGGCGGCCTTGGAGACGCTGGCGATTATCGCATACAAACAGCCTGTTATGCGTGCCGACATCGAGGCCATCCGCGGTGTCGCCGCAGGTGAGGTGATTCGCGGGCTGATGTACAAGGGCCTTGTAAAAATCGTCGGCAGAGCCGAGGTCTTAGGCAGACCGATGCTGTACGGCACTACGAAGAGATTCCTGGAGGTCTTCGGCCTTAACACCATAAAAGACCTGCCCAAAGTAGAAGAACTAAAAAAACCAGAATAATAACGGGATACTGTGGTATGGTCAGTCACAATGATATAGTAAACGTTGCCAGACGCATCGCAGATGCCGCCAATGCCGAAGCGGTAATACTATTCGGCTCACATGCCAGTGGTGATGCAGGGGGCAGCAGCGATGTTGACCTTCTGGTCATTGCCGAAAGCGACTTGCCCCGGCACAAGCGCAGCCGCGAACTTTACAAGCTTTTCAAGCCGTATCCGTTTGGAATGGATATCCTGGTTTATACGCCGGCGGAAATAGAAAAGGGTAAACTAACGTCCTTGTCTTTTGTTTCTACCGTATTGCGGGAAGGAAAAACGTTATATGAGCGAAGAGACTGAAATAGCAAAGCAATGGTTGGCTAAGGCTACAAGTGATCTGTTAAACGCGGATAATAATCTTAAGGCGGAGAACATCCCTTATGATACGGTATGCTTCCACTGTCAACAGGCCGCCGAGAAGATACTGAAGGCGTATTTGGTAGCACGAGGCAAGGAGTACCCCATTAGCCACGACCTTCTTTTGATTCTCGAGCAAATTACGTCGCTTGATCCCAAGGCCGAACAACTGCGGGACACTCTTATTCTACTGATGCCGTATGCCGTTGAAGTGCGATATCCGGACGATTATAGCATGCCGTCCGCTGAGGACACACGCCAGGCAAGACAAGCAGCACAAGAAGTGCACGACTGGCTCAAAGAGACGTGTCCGGAGGTTTTCCAGGAATGAGCAGTTTTCGTCCTAAACACCATCAAGGACCTGCCGAAAGTCGAAGAACTAAAAAAACCGGAATAATAAAAAGGCCGAGCAAATTTGACGGTTAAGCGGCACTGCTCGTACGATGCCGACAAGGTCGGCTACTTAGCTGCGGTCCTCGGCAGGGCCACTTGCACCTCAACTGCAACGGTCTTAGAATCCTCTGGTAGAAGGGCCCCCTCTTGGGCACTACCTTTCAAGAATCTCAATATTTTCTAAACTGCCTAACAGGCCATCGGCGAGGGTAAGATATTGAATCGTTTTTGGATTATGGCCCAACAGCTCACTGCCGACAGCGTCGATTGCAACCGGGTCAAAGCTCGCGAGTATCAGGCCCAGATTTCTGCGGGTGCCCGAAAGGTGTGTGCCGCTAAGCGCAACCGAGGCATCCACAACGCACAGATCCGGCTTTTTATAAAGACAAATATCCACAACAGATTTGTGGGTCGAGGGCGAATGCAGCTTGGATTTATTCCAGGAGCCGTGATAAAAAGGGGCCGGTGCAATGCCGAACATGTTCTTCATGGCGACGGTGGTTACCGTGAAGCTGTGGTCTTTAAGGACGGGCAGCGAAATAATATAGGCATCTTTGACAATTTGAGGGACATAAAGCTGCTTCAATTGAAGGCGGTCTTTATTCTTAAGCAGTATGGCTTTTTCTTCATTAAAGTCTATCAGCCTGATGTGGTATTTGTCGGCCAGCTCGACATAACCATTGACCCTGTAAGTGTCCATGGTTTCGCCACAGCCACAGCCTTCACCGATGACGATTTCAGCTTTGGTGCGCGATGCACAGTAGCTATAAACGGCCTGGGCTGCCTTTACATTGGTGGTTACCGGCGGCCGGTCGGCTGTGGTGAGGTTCGGCTTGATAATAATCAGTCCCGTCTGCGGCAATTTACTTTCAGCGGCAATCAAATCGAGCGCCCTTGCAACACTCGCTTCATAGACGGTAAACTTGACTTTGGCTACTTTGCTCATGAGATTTCCTCGGCTCTTAACGCTGACAAGACATGCTACATAGAAGCTGGCTTTGAGTCAACATCGCACTGCCGACTTAATACTGCCACACACAACCGGCCTATGGTAGAATGCGCGTCAATTCAATATCCTTTATTTGTGATGGCAGAGGAGGGTAAAGCGAGTTTAAGGAGCTGGTAATGAGTACCTGGTCAAAAGCAAGCAGATTTGTGATTGCAGTGGCGGTATTGGGTGTAGTAGCATGTCTTTGTG
This sequence comes from uncultured Pirellulales bacterium, assembly GCA_964563335.1. Lineage (GTDB taxonomy): Bacteria > Planctomycetota > Phycisphaerae > Sedimentisphaerales > Anaerohalosphaeraceae > QNBT01. Next base: position 8,799 of record CAZLWL010000051.1, on the reverse strand, counting down.
TATCATTAGCTGCGGACAAAAAGCGGGAAAAGGAGCTTGGTATCAGCGACCGCTTTCATTATGAGACTTCGTTAACATGGCGAGGAGTTTTGGGAGACATGTTTCGCGATAGGCCCAAAAAGCCGCCTCAGTATAAAAACTACCCGAATTCCGAGAAGGTGGCATTGCCGAAGCCCCAACATTGCGGAATCACCCTTGAGGAAGCCGTTTCGAAAAGGCGCTCTGCACGCAATTATTCCAAAAAAACGCTCAGCACGGCACAATTATCTGAGTTGTTGTTTGCAGCCCAGGGAGTAACGGGAAAGACGTACGGCCATCCGCTGCGCGCCGCACCGTCGGCGGGCGCATTATACCCGTTTGAAATTTACGCCGTTGTTAATAATGTCGAGGACTTGCCGCAGGGCATCTACCACTATTCAGTGCTGGACCATGCTCTGGAGCTGGTCAAAGCGGGCGATTTCAGCGCTAAGATTACCGGCGCCGGTCTGGCCCAGGAAATGTTAGGCGATTCGGGAGTAACCTTCATTTTATCTGCCATCTTCGACCGTATCCGCTGCAAGTATGGCCAGCGCGGTTTGCGATATGTGTACATGGAGGCCGGCCACATCAGCCAGAACATCTACCTGCAGGCGGTCTCTTTGGGATTAGGCTCTGTCAGCGTGGGCGCGTTTTTGGACGAGCAGGTCAACAAGCTGATCGAAGTTGATGGCCGCACCGAGGCCGCTGTTTACCTGCACGCGGTGGGCAGTTTATGAGACGCGAGGACATCAACTACACCGTCAGCCTTTTGCTGCTATTTTCAGTTGCTGTTACCGGCGTAACAGGTTACATTCAATCGCAATTGGAGCTTCGCAAGTTTGTTCCACACCGCTATTTTGCCTATGCCACTTTAGCACTTGGAGCGGTCCACATATATTTGAACGCCCAGAAACTCTGGCGGTACATCCGAAGAAAATTAAAGAGATGACTGGGGCTATGCCACCCTTTTCGAGCCTTGACAAATTTGGAATTGTCCACTATTAGGACAAGACGTTATGATAGTTCTGTTGACTGATTTCGGTCTGGGCGAATACGCCGGCGCGATGAAGGGCGTAATTTACAGTATCGACCCCGATGCAAAGATAGTCGATTTATGCCATGACATTTCACCTCAAAGCATTATAGAAGCCTCGTGGATACTGAAGAATAATTATAAATTCTTTCCCGAAGGCTCCTCATTCTGTTGTGTAGTCGACCCGGGTGTCGGGACAGATAGAAAAGCTGTGGCAGCGAAAACGACACAATACTATTTTGTCGCCCCGGATAACGGCCTGCTCTGGGAAACCGTGAAAGACCAGGAAATCGTTGAAATAAGACAAATTCCCATCCCTCCCGATGCAAGCCACACATTTCACGGAAGAGATGTCTTTGCAAAGGCAGCCGCAAATATCAACCTCGGACGCTTCGAAAGTGTTGGCCATCAGATAAAGAAAGTAAAAAAAGTAGACCTTTATCAAAACCAAAGAGAAGGGATAGTCGTAAGAATTGACAGATTCGGCAATATCATCACGAACCTGCCAAAACAAGATAAGGACACGTACTGCATCCAGATAGGACAACAAAAACATCAGATGAGATTTTGTCCCAACTATCATGTGGCAAAAGAAAATGAGTTATTTCTGGTCGAAGGCTCATGCAATACACTGGAAATCAGCTTAAAAAATGGAAGTGCAAATAACAGGTTGAACCTGACAACCGGGACAAAAGTAAAAATAATTGGCCTTTGAAAAACATGTTAAAACCGTCATTCTGAACGAAGCGCGAGCGCAGTGAAGAATCTCAGGCATCCGCACGATAGAGATTCTTCGGCTTCGCCTCAGAATGACAATCGAAAGGATTCCTAATGGAGATTATCACAAAGACATTCGAGACGCCGAACGGACCGGCTGAAGGGGTCTGTGTTAAATGGCCGGGCTTTAGTATCCTGATGGTAACCGGCACGAAGGGCTTTTTGGCCTGCCCCGCCATCGACGTTGACGCCTGCCAGGGCTACGGCAAAGCCGCGGCTGTCATCGAAAGCTAAACCGACAATCCCATCGGCACACTTGAAAGGTTCTGCGAAAGGAAAATCACCAAGGCAAACGAAAACGCCCATAGTCTGGGTATCAACGAAGGAATGGTTGCCAAGGACACGTTTGCCCTGATAGCGTAATTCGATTTGTCCAGCCGCAACAGCCCATGCTGTACCGATTCTGGTAGCGGCCTTAGACCTTTCGAGGATTTGGGGCCGGCATTTCCAGCCTCGGCTCAATTCGGCGAGATTCCCCGAAAGTCTTATCCCCTGCGTTTTCTCAAGAGCAACCCCCCGAGGCCGATCCGGTATATGCATGTAATAAAAAAACTGCTCACAGCAACACCCTCCGCCATGAGCAGCTCACCTTCCTCCATATTATTGATTTTAACAAATACAGCTAACCATTGCAAGCAATATCCGGCGTAAAAACCACATGCCGCCCTGATGTATCATAGTAGCGCCAAGCGGCAAACGGTTCCTTTCCTGTTACAGGATTGGTCAGGCAACAGCAAGAGAAAAAGTTCGATTTTGGCTCGAAAAGACCTGTGCTGTTTTTTGAAGATGAGTTGGGAGGTGGTATTATCGTGTCGTTACAAATCTATCAGGGTATTGTGCAGTCTCTTATACACCGGTAAGAGGATGGGAGTGATTTTGCATTCCCTGCAGGCCCAGTGAAATAGAACCTTTTGGTCTTCAGGATTCAAATCGTTTTTTGCGTATGGGTGTCTAATAAACTGCTCGACGCAGCAAGGTGGAAATCCAAACAAGAAACCCTCGAAACGCCTGGCCTGCGGCGATTTGTCTATCGGGGTATCGGCAAACCTTGCTTCATATGCCCAAATATACCCTGGCGAACGGCTGAAAATAGTTTCAATAACCTCTTTTCCGGTCTTGACGGTTCGGCGAATCTGTTTTGTTACCAGACTCATGCCTTCAAGAAGATTCAGCCCCGTCTGGTCCAGCGGCTTTTCCCACCTGCTCAATGGCTTGATTCCCTCGCACGTGAGCAGGGCAAGATAGGCAAGTTGCTCGTCGATGCCTTTCAGCTGGCGAACGGCTGTCTTAATCTGGGCCGAATCAAGGTCCAAGTTATATCGCCCCCTTACGTGCCCCGTTATTCAATGCACCCTTCCTCGTGTGGCTCGGTGCAGTCTAACCATCTGTCCGCAAGGTCGGCAACATCACCAAGGTTCACCTGGCAGTCCTCGTTCGTATCAGCGGGAAGATACTTAGTGCCCAAATCGCCACATCGCCGCGGAATTTCGAGAATCTTGAGCAGGAGAGGAATATTTACCCTGCCAGTGTGTTCTGTCGCGTGGTAGCTGAAAGAACCGTGCTTCATGTAATGGGCCGCCATGACTGGGAGATACTCATTCAAGCCAAGAATGGGGTTGACTATGTCCCAGGCATCCATAGGTATAGTGAGACCACAAACTTCGCAAGTTTCTACACCATCAGTTAAAAATCTGATTTTATGCGGCTCTTCTATACCAGGTGGTGCACTAAACTCAAATTCAGGCAGTTCATCTATTGCCGTTTTGCATTGTTTAGCCAGCTCAATGCCATCCGGCGTAAGGTCCTGGTCCTGGTCGGCGTTGTATAGATTCAGGTCTGTGGCCATTTCTTCGCTGTCTGCCAGCAGGTCGCCATCAAGGTCGTTGGCATCCGAGGCTAACCGCTCTGAGCCAACGACATAGTCCAGCCCCAATCGATGGTCGTTAGGATCATCAGGTTCGTGAGGGTAGCGTAGCTCAAGAACCCTCATTAAGTACGGCAGGTCAACCCTTCCGGTATGCTCGTCTCCGGCGCAACTGAATGAGCCGTGTTCCATGTAGTGTATTGCCAGGTCAGGCAGAAACTCACTGTCGAGAGGGTCATCAGGACGAGGATACTGCATCCCGAGGTTTGGGTTGATAATCACCCAGCCGCACATGTGAATCCACTGGCCGCAGACATCGCACTGCTCATCCCCATAGCACCCAATTAGTTCTTTGTACGTCTCGTTTGGAGTCGGCCCACCTGTGTAAATCGGTAGCTCTTTGACGACAGCCGCACAGCGCTTGGCTAAGTCCACACCGTCCGGTATTTCATTGCGATTTTGGTCAGCCTTGAATACGCGGTATCCAATTGCCTGCTCCTCGAGGTTTGCAAGTAAATCCGCATCCGCATCCTTGACGACAGGCAGTTCATGAGGGTCCGGAGTGTGGGCTGCAAGGGCCTTGCTCAAATTGAAGCTTGCTCCGACCGCAATTACCGCTATGGCACCGGCGGTAGCGGCCTTTTTGGCTTTTTTTGCCGCCTTTCTCGCCCGTTTCTCGTTTAATCTTCTAAACCACCGCATCTGTCTGTCCTCCTACAAAAACGATGTTCTATAACACATTAATTATAACACATTTTCTGTATACTGCAACTCCTTTCCTGTTAATTTTTCAAAAATATTCCCCGCTTCATAGCCGGTTACATCATGTATTTGGCAAAGTAACGGCCAGGCGGAATTGACTTGACATTTTTGTAAATTTTGGTATCATAGTAGTATCAGGAGATTATGAGGGCCTAAAAGGTGAAAAAAAACCCTTCAAAAAAAGTGCACGAAAGCAAACCTTCCGCTGGAAGCGGCGAGCCGGCGGTACTGCTGGTTGGCGATGCCGGCGAGGCAGTTACAGACCCTCAGCAGGTGGCCGAACTCGGGTACCGCCAGTGCAGGAACATGACCGAGGCGGTCACATTAGCCGGGGCCGAAAGGTTCGAGCGGATTTTCGTGGTGGTGTCAAGCTTTGGCGCACGCCTGGAGTCGTCGCTTGAGGCGCTGAGGCAGGTAAGTCCGGATTCAACGATTGTTCTTTTAGCGAAGATGTATGAGGAGCCGATAGCGCGGCGCCTGATTTGCTCGCCGAGAAGTGCAAGCAAGCCGGTGGATGATTATCTTATCTGTCCGGTCGATGTCAAGTCGCTTACCAACGGCAGGCAACCGGTGAAGGTGCCCCGGCGCAGAGGGCAGGCCGGTTTTGGCCGGGGCGACTACCGAGATGCGAGGATAAGAGAGTTGGAGCGCCTTGCCACAGAGGACGACCTTACCGGCCTGAAGAACAGGCGCTACGTCAGGGAGTTTCTCCGGCAGATTACAGAGCGTGCAAAGGCCGAGGAGTTGCGGGTAACGCTGTTTCTTTTCGATATCGATAACTTCAAGCATTATAACGACACTTACGGACACAACGTAGGCGATATGGTGCTCAGGCAGGCCGCTGTTATGATGCGCAGGTGCTGCCGGGCGCATGATGTCATAGGCAGAATCGGCGGAGATGAGTTTGCGGTCATCTTTTGGGACTGTTCGGCCCGATTGGATAAGGCGCAACCGGCGCAAAAGACCAAAGCCGAGCGACGAGGCGCCGACGCCGGCCATCCACAGGAAGCACTTTTCATATCCGAACGTTTCAGGAGCCAACTCAGCTCGGCTGACTTCTCTTTTCTTGGCCATGAGGGCAAAGGAGTGCTCACCGTAAGCGGCGGACTGGCTTCATTTTCATCCGACGGCATGACGGCGGAAGAATTGTTGGAACAGGCCGACAAGGCGATGCTCGAAGCCAAAAGAAGCGGAAAGAACCGAATCTACCTGGTCGGCAAACCAAAGTAATTTTCCACTTTCTATCCCGATTCATCGGGATTGACTATTTGTTGTTTAATGCCGAGTTGCGGTATTGGCCGGGCTGATTATTATTGTTTCCGTCGGGCCGATGAGTTTGTAGCGTATGCCTCGCCAGGTGATGGTCCTTCCAAAAGCCGAAGCCGCTATGCACACAAACAGCACCCATGACCATATACAATTGCCTAAGATATCCGCGACCATAGCAGGCTTCATTTTGTGCGCATCTTCAGGCAGCAATTTCGTAATCATTTTTTGCCGAAGTATTGAGCGACAGACTTGCCCGGCCAGGAAGATAATCGGTACGGCGGCGTAAAGCGCAACCAGTTTTCCGCTGCCGAGCGCGGCAAATATTGTTATCACCATGCCCCCCCAGAAACCGGCTAACGAGTAGATACTGCTGCCCAATCCGAACCACCATGTTCCCGGGACCGTAACACGTGTGATGAGGAACTGGCGTCTGGCGAATTCGAAAAGCCCCCGCCAGGTGGTCTTTTCATAAGAAGCGACGAGGCAGCCCGGGGCGTATATGATCTTTTTATGCGCTTTCTTAACCGCGTATGAGAGGCTCAGGTCGTCGCTGATGGCCCTTTTCCAGATTTGGTCGAGTTTTATCTGACGGAAGGTTTCCGCCCGGATGGCCATGGAGCCTCCCCAGGCCTGATTAAAAATAGTGGGACCGAGAAGCTGGGCGATTTTGCCGTTGATTGCCGACAGGGCCAACGACGCAAGGTTGCTGCGGGCAGGAACAAACCAGCGATACCCCGTTGAAGCACCTTGTTTTGATTTTCTAAGCGGATAAACAAGGTAACTGAGCCAGTCGGACCGCAGGCAGGCATCAGAGTCGGCAAAGGCAAAGACCTCTGCATCTTCAAGGGCGTTCTTACAGGAATACAGCAGGTTGTGGATTTTCTGGCTGCATCCGG
>CAZLWL010000051.1:0-2080 GCA_964563335.1 uncultured Pirellulales bacterium | reverse complement strand
ATCGAATGAAATAATGCAACCATGATTGTGGTCCGAGGCGAGAATTATCATGTTCTTTCCACCCTGGACCCAGCCTCTGTCCTGGGGTTGATGACCGAGGATAAACACGTCAGCGTCAAAAAGCTGAGCGAGTTTCGCCAGGGTCTGCTCACTGTGCCTCCTTCCCCATGTAAGCAGGTACGCCGGATTTGGCCGTGTTATATCTGAGACCCGAGAGTGTCTTTGGAAAACGGTCACATCAAAGCTGTCGGCGTAAGAATCGGAAGGCAGGGAGTGAGACGCCCAGATTCTGTTGGGGCACCTGACAGCCAAAGGTTGTGACAGCAGGTATTGCTTCAGGGCAAGGTAAACAGATTCGTATTCGTCGGCGAACTGTCGCTTCATAGCCGCTTTCATGGCCTTGGCCATTTCCCTGCCCATTTTCATGATGTCGATATCGCACAGAACAGCGGTATCGTGGTTGCCTAAGATTAAATGGACCTGGTCGGGAAACTGAAGCTGATACCGGATAGCATCACAAAGCAGTTTGAAAGACAGACACCCCCCTTCGCCGTCTTCGGGGCCGCCGTGGAGTATCTCCTGAAAAACAACATGCCTCTGCGGGTTATTCTGAAGGTCCGCGAAGGTAACAATCTTCTCAAAATTCCGACGGTGGCCGTGAAGATCGCCTGTAATTATCAGCTTGCCCACATCGGGCAGATGAATAATATTGCCCCTGCGATACTTGGCCGAATAATTCAGTTCCGTGCCTTTTTTGCAAAGCTCAATCATTTTTGGTGCCGTCGCCTGCGAACTTGCTTCCGAAAATCTTGCGAATCAGCACGTCGAGTCTGGCGATGATTTCAGCCATGCTCGCAGGTCGGTCGGTCGGTTTTTCCTTGACGCAATCCATCACAAGGGTGGACATTTCCCGGGGGATTTTGCGATAGATTTCATGTGGGGTTTTGAATTTCCGCTGCTGGCTGAGCGGCAGCCCGAAATCCGTCTTTGGCGGGATAAGCGTGGGGACGTTTTTCCCCGTCAGGGCCCAGTACATGGTCGCACCAAGATTGAAGATATCGGTCCGATGGTTCAAGTGCTCCCGACGGACCTGCTCCGGAGCAATATAATCGGGGGTACCCTGGATGCGAGTTTTCACTGTGCCGATTCTGCAGCTCTGTCCCAGGTCGATGACCTTTATTGTGCTGTCTTTGCCGATGAGGATGTTGTTTGGCTTGATATCGCAGTGTATGAATCCTCGCTGGTGCATGGCGTTCAGTGCCGTTGCGATCATGCGGAACAGCAGCAGACAATCGCCCAGGCTCAGAGACGGGCCCTCCTCGAGGCTGACGCCGTCGAACATCTCCATGGCCAGCAGCAGTTCTTTCGTTCTCAATAGCTTGCGCTTCCTGATGAGTTTGTGGCACTTTCGAACGTATGGATGGTCAATCTGACGCGCCACGCGATATTCGGTTTCGATCTGCTCAATAATCCGCGTGTCTTCGGGGTATTCGAATACGAGCCGCTTCAGGGCGACAGTCTGTCCGGTTGCCTCGTCCGTGGCGAGGTAAATGGTGGTGCGCGCTCCGGCCCCCAGCCGTTTTATGACCGCAAACCCCTCTATGTCAACTGTCGGATTTGCCATATCCTGATCTTCCGTCGTCCGCTTAGTGCGCGCCGATTATTGCCCCGTCGCTGCGATTGCGCGGGACAAAACCGCCCTTTCAACCTGCCATATCCTATGATATTATGAGTTGATTGTCCAGTACGAACAAATTTTTTGGGTGGGCATTCGCAAAAATCCGGCCCAATGCTTGACAAACACCGCAAAATGTGCAAAATAGACCTTTCAGTTGTGTCGGACTGTTCCCCGATAGCTCAACTGGTAGAGCGAGTCCCGGCGCGCCGGGATTAACCGCTCCGCCAGAGGCGGTAGTCTCTGTGGTTGTTAGAGGCTGTTCCCCGATAGTTCAACTGGTAGAGCGAGTCCCGGCGCGCCGGGATTAACCGCTCCGCCAGAGGCGGTAGTCTCTGTGGTTGTTAGAGGCTGTTCCCCGATAGCTCAACTGGTAGAGCGAGCGGCTGTTAACCGCTAGGTTGT
>CAZLWL010000050.1:0-17105 GCA_964563335.1 uncultured Pirellulales bacterium | reverse complement strand
GCTGACCGGTTTTGGAGGTTGTCCGAGGCTGGTCAGCTCTTTTTACGAAAAAAATGTCATTCTGAAGAATCTCAGGCAGACGAAGAATTGAGATTCTTTCCCGGCGCGCCGGGACTCAGAATGACATCAATAAGATAATGATAAGCGGGATAGAAACAATGGAAACTGAGAAACGCGGATTTACCGTAATGGAAGTATTTATGGTGGTAGTCATCCTGTGCATTGTGGCTGCTGTCGCGGTGCCCAGAATAAGCCAGGCAAGTGCAGAAAACAGAGTATCTAATCTGGTCGGCAGACTCCAGTTAGTGCGTTCACAGATAGAGCTTTACAAGAGCCAGCACGGCGATCTGCTGCCCGGCCAAAAAGTGATTGGTGGTGATATCAGACAGGCGGATTTCATAGCCGTGATGACCACCAGAAACACTGTCGATGGTTACGGCCCTTATCTTAAGAAGATGCCTGAGAATCCTTTTGTTGCCGGTGAGGCTGCTGATGATATTACGTGTGTAAATGATGTAAATTCGGTTCCCACGGGCACCGAAGGCACCGGCTGGTGGCTAAACGCCGCAACCGGCGAGTTCCGACCTTGTGACAATAAATTCCATACGGCTTACTAAAAATATTTAGCCCCGCCCGCCGGGCGGGGTCTCACTGTTATCGTTTTTTGCGCGCGAGCAGGAATGTATATCTTTGTATAACAAGAAAATGCAATGATAACAAACCGTTACAATCGAAAAGGTTTCACTCTCGCAGAGGCCATGATAGCTGTGGTCTTGTTGGCTTTCGCCGCCTCGGCGGTTTCTATGCCTTTTGTGGCCGGGGCCAACATCCGCGCAGAAGGCGCACGAAGAACTCTCGCCGCAAAGCTCGCCCACGACCGCCTCGAACAACTCGAGCAGATTGCTGGCATTGACTACGACAACCAATTATGGTGGTACGAAGGTTACCCTGAATTTCCCGGTTTCCTCGAAGATGGAAGTGGTGGATTCCTTACCGATCCCATCTACTTAAAATTCTTTCGTTATTCAAATGTCGTACCTTTTCGTGTTTCAAACGGTACGCTCGTGCAGGTGGCGCCCGGGGCCGATTCCGACTTTAGTCTAATAACGGTCAGCGTCTCTTACGACGAAGGCTTAATGGATGTGTGTCTGGGCACTCTTATAGGCAAATGATTATGGCTGGGTTTTATCCTTACAATCAAAATCGCGCCGGCTTTACGACTGCCGAATTGTTAGTGGCCTTGATGGTTTGTGCCATAGTCTTTACTGCCGTGGCATCGCTTGCCTACGCCCTTGGCTCAGCCGGCAGAAGCACCGAAGACTTGAGCGCCCACCAGATGGCCCTGCGCTGCGCAACCGTGCGAATATCCGAACTGGTAAAGCACAGCGTCATGGCATTTACCACTCCTGCTGGCGGCATTGCCCTGTGGACCGGTGACGACAACGATGACGGCCTCATCAACGGCTCCGAACTGGTTTATGTAGAAACTGACGAAACGGGCCACACCCTCCGACTGCTCGATTTTCCCGGCCAAAATCTGTCCGTGACAATTGAAAACATTGAAACCGGTGCGGGAAAAACAGACCTCATAAATAATACAGACGAAAGATACATAACTCTTCTGCCCGAGTGCAGCAATGTCCAGCTTACACTTGGCTCCGGCACCCTTGTAAACATACTGTTTGATTTAACCGAAGCCGGTGTCGCAAGCACTTATCAGATATGCGCCACCTTGCGGTGTTCGGCAGACCATCTGCTGGGTCCTGCGGGTGAGCCTGATGGAGGTGATGACGACTGATGAAACCGAAACCTGTTAAAAAACTATCTCAAAACACAAAGTGTCATTCTGAGTCCCGGCGCGCCGGGAAAGAATCTCATCATTCTCGTGTAAACCAGGCCCTTCGCTTCGCTCAGGGTGACAGTTTTGAGATAGGTTCTAAAAACTCAAGACCGGGCGTAGCGATATTAGTCGTGCTGTTTGTCATCATATTTGCGACCGTGATTTCGCTCAGCTTTATCGCACGGTCCGATGTGGAGCTGGCCTTTGGCAATAATATGGCCCTTCGTATGCAGATGGACTACCTTGCCGAATCCGGCCTTGCACATGCAAAGGCCATGATAACAAATCCGCAAGACGCCGACACGGGCGTTGCCGGCTTCTGGGAAGAATGCACGGCTTTTTCGTTAAAAGATTTAGATTTCTACGACTTGTTGGAAACGAGTGATTATTATGACGTGGTTGTTGCCCGTGATGATTCCGACCCCACAGACAGGTGCAATTATGACATATCCTGCCTGGCCTATCGCCTCGATGGCATCGAAAAAACGGCCCAAAGCTACTTAAACGCCCGTCTCCGCCTCGACCCATGCATCGCATATTGGGCCGGCGCCGACACCGAGGTCAAGAGCACTATCACGGTCAACGGCGATGTCTATTGCAGCGGAAATTTGACCAACAGCGGCACAATAAACGGCGACGTCTTTGCATCAGGGACTATAACTGATTCTGGAACTGTAGTCGGTCAAAAGAATGAAAGTGTTTCGACGGCTCCGATAGAACCGCCTAACTTTCAGATTGATGATTTCACCCCTCAGTATTACATCGACTCCGTCGCTTATACGCCTCAAATCGTTGATGCCAACAGTGCCCTCAGCGGCAATCACACTGGTGTCATCTTCTGCAACGGCAATCTGACACTGGCCGGTGTGTTAATAGAAGAAGGAACGCTAATTGTAAACGGTGACCTGACCGTACAGGGCGCAAACAACAGTATTTCGCCCGTTAAAAACTTCCCTGCGCTTGTGGTCAATGGCCGACTGAGCGTGGCAAATGGGCAACTGTCAGTTACCGGCTTGGCGCAGACGAATACAATGTCTGTTAGCGCTGCTGCTGCGAACGTGACGATATCCGGTGCACTGTTCGTCCGCGATAGTGGAATAAGTGTCGAAGCAGGCTACGCGGGCGATATCACTATTACCGCCGCTCCTATGATGGCTTCGACAAAGATTTCGCCGGACGGCAGTACCACCGTGAGGTGGACTCCGATAGGAGGAGCTTTCTTCAAATGGATCAAGAGGGAATAACGCCCCATAACGCGGCTTAGCTTCCGGCTTCTCCGCTTCTTGCTGAAAACTTCAGAGCCGCGGCTGAATTGGTGGTATTTTCGTCATAACCTAACTATCAGGAGGGATGGTGATGACTATATCGATTACACAGAATAGAATCTTGCCGAGACCGGCGTCTTGGTGTCATAATCGTCCGAACAGGATGGTTGAAACCGCTGGTTCTCCTGGGCTGCGAGCCTGTAAGGACCATAAAATCCAAATCCCGCTGCGAACTCGGCAAACTTCAGCAAAGACCCCACTGGCAGCCTTAAGCCGACAATACCCCGTGACGAAAACAGATACGGAGCTATTGTAGAATCACTGTCCGTACATCAGGGCCGATTGATGGAACCAGAATTGGCATAGAGAAAAAGATAACGTTGAATTTGTCATTCCCGCGAAAGCGGGAATCCAGGCTCTTAAAAACAGTGTTAATCGGTGTTAATCCGTGTCTAAAACAAAAACGGTCATTTTGACAACGTTAGCAAAGAGAAGGCTTGCTATGCAAAAAAATGCGTTCACACTCGTTGAGTTGATAGTGGTGATGGTCATCCTTGCAATCGCCGCCATGCTTGCGGTGCCGATGATAAGTTCCGCCGCGGATGTGCAGGTCCGCTCGGCAGCCAACATGATTGCGGCCGACCTGGATTATGCAAAGAGCATGGCCATCAGCCGGCAGCAGTACTATTCGGTCGTCTTTGACTCTGCAAATGAGTCCTATGAAGTCCACAACTCAGGCGGAACTGTAATTGACCACCCCATCAAAGCAGGCTCGAATTTTAAGGTCGATTTACGAAGCGACAGCCGCCTCAGCCGGGTTGATATATTCAATGCCGACTTTGACCCTGAGTCGCAGCCCGCCGTTAGCTTTGACTATCTTGGCAGCCCGTATAGCGGCACAGGCACCGCGAATCCGCTTAACAGCGGCCAAATCACCCTCCAGGCCGGCTCTTTCAGCATGACCGTTACAGTGGAACCTATGACCGGCTATGTAACCATACAGTAAAAGAGAATTGGTGGATTATGTTTAATTTCACTCACAACAAAGTCAGACCGATAGGATTGGACATAGGGCACGATTCTGTCCGCATGATTCAATTAGCTCGCTCGGGCGACCACGCCCGCGTTATAGCCGCTGACGAGACGCGTCTGAATACCGATGCAGCCGCGGAGGGGCAGATCACCCCCGAATTTGCTGTCTCCGCCATCAAGGAAATGCTTGCAAGAGGAAACTTCCGCGGTAAGAACGTCGTCTCGAGCCTGTCGAACGACTGTCTCGAGATAAAGTGTTTACGGATGGATACGGCCGAAGCCGAGCAGATAGAGCAGTTGATGCGGAAGGAGATTGCCGCACAGTTCGGACTCGACGCCGATACCGATGAGATAAGATATATCGTCGCCGGCAGTGTCTATCAGGGCGATGAAATCAAGAACGAAGTCATATTTCTCGGAGCGGACAAAGAAAGCATATCACAGCATATATCATTGCTCGAAGAAGCGGGCCTGGCCCCCGTCGCAATCGATGCCGTGCCATGTGCTCTGTTTAGATGCTTCCGGGGCTCTCTCAGGCGACAGGAAGACCGGCAGCTTGTCAGTGTCTTTATCGACGTCGCCGGTCTCTTCACAACGGTAATTATAAGTCGCGGTCAGCAAATGGCGTTTGTGAAACAGATTCCCATTGCCGGCCGACAACTGAATGAGCAGGTCGCATCGAAACTGGGCGTTGGTTATGACGAGGCGGTAGTGCTGCGTTCGAAGCTGCGAAACGCCGACCCCGGGACAATCGACCTGCCGACGAGACAGGCGGTTGTTGACGCTATGAGCCATGTCATTGAAGAACTGGCAAAGGAAATATCTCTTTGCTTCAAATACTACGCCGTAACTTTCAGAGGAAACCGCCCCACCGAGGCCGTCTTTGCAGGCGCCGAGGCATACGAGCTTGTACTGCTTGACGAACTCAAAAAGCACCTCGACATCGAGGTCAAAGTAGCTCAGCCGTTCAGGGGCTTTGACCTGACCGGTACAAACCTTGCTTCCGACAGGGACAGCTGCTTCTGTGAGTGGGCTGTAGCGGTGGGCTTGGGTGTTAAAGGCTGGGAACTGCCTGATTACGGATCAGAAAACCATGAAAGAAATTGACTTTATCCCACAATGGTATAGGGATAGACAAAAGCAACGGGTCGGTTACCACACCCAGTACGTGGTGATAATCGGCATCTTTGCCGCCATAGTGCTCTGGAGCTTTGCCACCTGTTACTCCGTCTCAAAAGCAAAGGCCCAGATAAAACGCATACAGGCGTCACTGGCGGCAAACGCAGACCTGGCCGCCCAATGCAATAAGCTCACGACCATCTTGAACCGGTTGCGCGACAAGGCCCAAATCCTCGATAAACTCAACCACCAAACGAGCATTGCCAATGTGATTGGCGAGCTGAGCTTTCTGGTTCCCGACAACATCATACTTAGAAAAGTTGATATCGGACTTGAGCGTTTCGAGGCCGATGTGTTCTCCGCGAACACATCCCACGTTAGATTGCTTCGTCGCGGAGCCGATGCCGCCGGCGCGATGCCGGCCCAGGACAGTCGCTTCAAAGTTGTACTCGTCGGTATTGCTGCGGGAGTCGAGGATGTTGCGGCTTTGATATCCGCACTGGAGGATTCTTCGTATTTTTGCCAGGTCGTGCCGGGATTTTCACGCGCTGCGAAGGTTAAGGACTTCATAGTGACGGAATTTGAAATAAGTTGTTACCTCGCTAATTATGTTCGGCACAAATAGGTTGATTGAATGAAGTTTTTGCAAAGACAACAAATAATAATAATTGTTCTGGCCGCTTCGACAATCACCGGCTTCGCGACGTTCTTGTATTATCCGTTTGCCAGACAGACAAAAGCCGTCCAGCAGGCCGATGCCGCTCAATCCTCCTCCGCCGAAAAAGCTGGCACCAGAAAGCGGCAACTGCCGATTCTTCGCGAAAAGGCCGAGGCTCTACAGAGAAAGCTTGGCAACTATGATGAAAAGCTCCCCCGAAGCCGCGAATTCGCGCTCCTCTGGCGCCGGATAGCGGATGTTATGAACAAGCACAACCTAAAAGACCAGCTTGTTCAGCCCGGCAGCGAAATCCAGGGCCCACAGCTTAACTGCATACCAATAAGTATCCGGTGCAGCGGCAGAGGCGAGCAGATATTTGAATTCTTAAAATCTTTCGAGAAGCTTGAAAGGGTCATCCGGATAGAGCACTTCCGATTGGAAAACGACCGCGATTTTACAGGATGGCTTAAAATGAACGCCGAGGCGAATGTCTATTACCGCTCGTCCGCCTCCGGGCAAACTTGAATTGCGAAAGCCAAATGAAACTAAACACGGCAAATGTTAATAATGTTTCCGGCCTGATAAGCCGCTCGACCTTCAAAAGGCCCAAGGTGATAATGGCGACTGTGCTGATAACAGTCATGGCCTTTATGTGGATTAAGGTACTGCTGAACCACAGGGCCGAGAGAAATGAGGCCGGGGCAGCTGTTACTCGCGCCGCCGCAGAGGCTCAGACCGTTGGGCAGCAAAAAGAGCAGCAACTAAAAATATCACTTCATCCGCTGCCTGTCGTGCCGGGCCGAAATGACGTTCTAAACCATGACATCTTCACCGCCGACAGATGGAAAGCATTTCCTTCGGATAGACGCGCCGGGACCGGAACCTCTCCACAAGAAATTGACCGCAACGACGCCGGCTATATCGATAAAATTGCCGAAACCATCACTCTCGAGGCCGTCATCACCGGCCCTAATCCCGAAGCCTTTATCGAAGGCAAGCTCGTATCGGTCGGGCATAAACTTCCCGTCCATTACAATGACCGGATATACGAGTTCACCGTAACCGAAATTCACGAAATGAAGGTTGTTCTAAAGTGGAACGATTTTACTGTGGATGTGAAAATGTCTCAGTTAAACGAATCGAAAAATTGAAAGGGGGTAGTATCATGTTGTACAGTAATCACAAAAGGTATGGGAAGTCAAAAGTTACCAACATTGTAGTAGTGTGGCTGTTTGCAATTGCCACCATGACCGCCCTGGTGGTGGCCCAGGACAGCCCGGCGGCAGAATCTGTTGTTCTGCTCGCCGAAGCCGACCCGCCCGCTGGTGCATCGGTTGAAGGTGTAACTGCCTATGGGACCGCCCGGGAACTTCTGGCGAGCCAGGCGATACAGTCTATCACCTTCAATAAAGATATGACTGTTAAAGACGCCCTGCGCTTCCTGGCACTTAAGTACCAAAAGAACATAGTGCCCACTTCAAGCGTTGACGGCCCGATTACCATCGTTAATCTCTACGACGTAACATTTGAAGAGGCCCTGAGCGCCGTCATCGGGACCAACAAGTACGAAGTTCAGGGCAATTTCATCATGGTTTACAGCCTCGATGAATTTCAGGCCGACAAAAGTCGAATGAAGTCCAGGATATTTACCCTGTACTACGTATCTGCCGAGGATGCCAAAGCACTCCTTACGCCTGTGCTGAGCGAGTATGGCAGTATTGAAGCTACCAAGGCTCCTCAAGTTGGGATTTCTTCCGGTGAGGATCTTTCAATCCAGGAGGGCGGCAATTCAATGTCCCTCCATGATTCGATCATCATGAAAGATTATCCTGAGAATGTCGCAGAAGCCGAAGCCTTATTAGCTCAGCTCGATGTTAAACCTCTGCAGGTTCTCGTCGAAGCCACCATTCTGAGTGCAACCTTGACCGAAGGAATGCAATTCGGCGTTGACCTCAACCTCGCCGGCGGTGTCGCCATTACCGGTTCTGCGGAAGTGGCGGCCCTACATAATAACGACGGGGATGAAACTACAACTGGCACTGCAGCAGGTACACCTATTGAACAGATTGCCGGGTGGGGCTCCGCGGGCTCGCCAATGGAAGTTTCCGGTTTTGCCAGTGTTGGAGGTAATGGCCTAAGACTTGGTATCAGAGCGGGCGATATATCTGCATTCATCAGCGCCCTTGAAACACTCACCGATGTTACGGTTCTTGCCAATCCAAAAATCCTCGCCCTGAATAAGCAGGTAGGTACCGTGTTTATCGGCCAGAAACTTGGCTATCGCAGCAGCACTACCGTTTCAAGTAGCGGCGTTGCTTCGAGTGGCGAGGTGAAATTTCTAAAGTCAGGTACGAATCTGTCCTTCAGGCCTTACATCGCCAGCGACGGCTACATTCGCATGGATATTTATCCCAAGGACAGTTCCGCCACCAAAGATTCTGATGGCGTTCCGACCGAAACGACTGCCGAATTGAGCGCAAACATCATGGTCAAAGACGGCCAGACGGTGGTAATAGGCGGCTTGTTCAGAGACTCCATAACCGCCTCCAAATCCCAGGTTCCCTTGTTGGGAGACATCCCGATTTTAGGCGAGTTGTTCAAGGGGACCTCAGATTCGACGGTACGCCAGGAAGTGATTATCCTGCTCACACCTCATATTATTGATAATCTTGATGAGCTTGAGGGGGATAAAAGAGCTGCCGACGCCGAGCGAAAGAGACTTGGCGCTCGGGACGCACTCCACTTCCTTGGCGTAGGGCGACTTGCTGAAGACAGCTATTCCAAGGCTGTCGCTCTATACTCGGATGGAGACTCCGCCGAAGCGTTGACCGAGCTTTGCTGGACCCTGAACCTGCGACCGACGTACTTCGAGGCCTTGAGATTGCGGGAACGCATCATCCGTGAAACTTCGCCTGATAACACCGACGCTATAGAGCGCATCATGCTCGGGGCCATCGAACGTGAAGAAACGCAAAACTGGCTCAGGCGCTAAAACAATAGCTTAAATGCCCCGGCCGGTGCCGAACAGCACCGGCCGGAGCATAATATTTAGCCCCACGTTTTACGTGGGGTTCTGGTCAACAGATTAAAATTTGACCGAGTATGCAAAGACGAAAGAGATGAGATTATGTTTAAAATGAAATTAATAACAGCAATATCATTGGTTTCTATCCTGGCGCTTTCTACAGGCTGTGAATCCTACGCCGAGCACAAAGAGGCCGCAACGCTTCGATGGAAAAAGGCCACTGCTAAGGCAATGATTCCCGTTGCTCGCGGCCAGCTCGAAAACGGCAGACTCGATGAGGCCGAAAAAACCCTGCAAGAGTGTCTCGAAGTAGATCCGGAAGTTGCCGAGGCCCATCTGCTTATGGGCAAAGTCCATCTGGCCCGCGCAAGAATGACACAGGCGTCAGACTCGCTCCACTCGGCCGTCAAACTTGACGCCAGTCTTGACAGCGCATGGTATCTTCTGGCCGCAATAGCTCAACAGAACAGACAATCGAATAAGGCACTGGAGTACTACGACAAGGCAATGTCGCTCAAACCGGACAACGTTGACTATATTATTGCCGTTACCGAAACATTCACCGCCAGGGGGCAATACGCCCAAGCCATCACTATGCTTGAGGCCAAGTCCAAACTCCTGCCCGGCAGCGTCGAGTTAAAAGTCGCCTCAGCCGATGTACTGAATCGTCTCGGCAACACCGAACAAGCGATAATGTTATACAACCGGGCACTGTTGCTTAAGCCCGGCGACCCCGACATTACCGAGGCATTAGCCTACTGCTGCATAATAGACAAGCAGTGGGCCCGCGCCGCGAAAATGTTCGAAAAACTGGTTGCCGAGGCCGACGAAGCTCGAAAAACCGACTATCTCCAGTTGCTTGCCATGTGTTGCATGAACGCCGGTGATTATGGAAAGGCCGTTACATACTACGACCAGCTCAGCATCACCAACAGGGACGATCCCGAGTTGTGGCTGCAAATGGGCCAGGCCGCCCTCGGAGTGGACGCCGCGAACCGTGCATACGCCTGTGCCGCCAGGGCATTGGCGCTGAGGCCCGCCTGGCCCGACGCTGTCGCACTCAAGGCTTGCGCTCAATATCTCGGCGCCGACTATACCGCTGCCATAAAGACGTTTAAGAGAATAACTTCCAACAAGAGAATTGGCGCTTTTGCCTGGACCATGACCGGAAGATGTTACCAGCAATTAGGCCAGGCCGCACGCGCCAAAAAGGCTTATGAAAAGGCCGCTCGTCTGAGTCCCGGCAGTGAGTTGTTGTCCCTGCTGATGGAAAAGCACAGACGAACATAAGACACATAACACCTGAGGTTTATTGGATTGCGTTCTTACAAGTATATATTTATAACACTTTTTTCGCTTATCGCCGCCGGTGTGATATTGACGGTTATCTCAGACTGCACCAGGGCCGGGCCCGGCCTTGCTGTAACCGGGGCCGTTGTCGGAATGACAGCCTTGGCGTGCCTTGCATTTTATTACATCCAAATTACCACTTCGTTGAATCGGTTGGTTGATATGCTCGAAAACGCAAAACTCGGCCACATCAAAACGAAGACGTCCTCGCTTGTAAGACCCCTTGCTGAGGCCATTGTCCGGTTTGCAACCGGTCATACCGAAAGAGTCGATGAGCTTGAGACCGCCCGCAGTAACCTGGCATTTCAGCATCAGCTCCTGAAAAAGCAAAAGCAGAATATCGAAGAAATCATATACAGCATCCGCGACGGCGTTATTGTTACCGACCCCTTCGACAGACTCATACTGGCAAATAACGCCGCACAAAAACTCTTCGGATTCGACAACACCCCTGCCGGAACCCGGCAAATCGACGAACTCATCAATCACACCGAGTTCGTTAAACTCATCGTTCACAGCAGACGCAGCAGGCTTCGGCACGTAAAACACGAACTTACTTTCGAGACCAGCGGGCACATAAAGGTCTTTGATTGCATAATATCCTGCGTTAAAGATGAACAGGATGTAACTTCGGGAGTCGTGGCGGTACTGCATGATGTGACCCGGGAAAAAGAGATTTCACAGACGAAAAGCGATTTTGTAAGTCACGTGTCCCACGAGTTGAAAACACCTCTCGCTTCCATCAATGCTTATGCCGAGATGTTGGTTGACGGCGAAGCCCGGGACACCGAAATGCTCAACCGGTTTTGCTCGGTGATCCAGACCCAGGCGCAGAGATTGAACCGCCTGATTGAGGACATCCTGAACATCTCGCGGATTGAGTCGGGTCTTACAAAGGTAAAGAAGGAGCCGCTCAGTGTCGCAATACTCATCAGGGATGCGGCCATGATGATAGACAGCTACGCTCGGGAAAAGAACATCACCGTAAACGTCCAGGCACCGATAATCTGCGACCAGGTTTATGCCGACAAGGATATGATTGCCCAGGTCATAGCTAATCTGCTCAGTAACGCCGTGAAGTACACCACTGCCGGTGGTGCCGTCGAAATTGGAATCGAAGTCAACGAGGCCGACCAAATCGTTCGCGTAACCGTCTCCGACACGGGGGTCGGCATCCCACCCGAGGACCTCGAACACGTCTTCGATAAGTTCTATCGGGTCGAGGCAAATAAAGATTGTGCAAAAGGTACGGGCCTTGGGCTTAACCTCGTAAAGCAGATTGTCGAAAAGGTTCACGCCGGGAGGGTGTTCGTTACCAGCACACCTGGCGAGGGTAGTACCTTTGGTTTTGATATGCCGCTGGCAACCGGGCGGACTCTCGAGAAAGTTTTGGAGAAATAATAATGTCAGATGAAAAAGCACCTAAAGTATTGGTAGTAGATGACGAAATTCATATCGTCCAGGTCGTCGCCATTAAACTTCGCAACAACGGCTTTGACGTAATCACATGCGAAAACGGTGCACAGGCACTCCAGCTTGCTACTAATGAAAAACCCGACATCATTGTTGCGGATTTCCAGATGCCTGTTATGACGGGCCTTGAGCTTGTGCAAAATCTCAGAAGCAACCCCGACACCGCCGACATACCGGTCGTTATGCTCACCGCCAGGGGATTTGCCATCCAGGACCGGCAAAACGAAGACCTTAAGATTTCGGCGTGTGTGAGTAAGCCTTTTAGTCCCCGGGAACTCCTGCAAAATATTGAAGAAGTCCTTAAGGAATCTGTGGCTACATAGGATATAAGTGAATACCCTTTGTCATCCCCGTGGAAGCGGGGACCCAGGCACTTATAAACAGTGTTAATCCGTGTCTAAGAAATTTATTAAGAAATATGACTGATACGATTACAACAACACTGTCTGCAACCCAGCTTGATATGTTGGCCCAATTTGCCGCGAAAATAAACAAATTTGGTGCAAACTTCGCGGCGTTCGACACCTCCGGGGCGTGCATCTTGGACTCGCACGCAGGCAGGTTCGACAGTGACACAAACCAACTGGCTCAATATGCCGGCCTCACTTGTCGGCGGCAATCGGACGCCGTCAGCCGGTTCGGAACATACAACGAGGTCCTGTCCGTATGTCTGAAGGCGCGTGATGAAACCGTCGGCGCAATCGTGATTGACGCCGGCGACATGAATCTTGCCGACGATGAAGACCTCAGACGGTTCTGCAGTCAACAACGTATCGACTACGTACTGCTGGAAAAGTTTGTGAATCGCAACAGAGACGAACGCGACTACTTTGACCAAATGCTCCTGTCTTTTGCCGAACACTTCAAGGCCGCCGCCAAAACCGCACAACAGCTTGAAAAGGTCAGCACCGAACTGTCACGAACGTACGAAGAACTTGTACTCCTGTACAATATGAGCACAAGCACAAAAGTTACACAGTCCAACGCCACCTATCTGCAGATGGCGTGCGACCAGATTACGTTATTGGTCAACGTCGAAGGCATCGCCGTCTTCATCGAGCGGGATGTCGATGGTGAAAAACGCCTTGTACTCACTGCAGGCTCCGGAGTGGTTGAGATTGACCAGCTCACTGCTGATGTCCTTGAAATCAGGCTCGCCGAAGAGCTAAAGAGCGGAAAAGAGGCGCTTTTGGACAGCATTGTGGATTCGCCGTTCAAATACGATTGGCCTGACGGAATACAAAACATCATCGCTGTGCCTCTGCACGCAGGCGACAGAATCGCCGGCCTGATGGTTGCGACCAATATTATCAGCAAACCCGATTTCGACAGCACCGATGTCAAACTATTCAACTCCGTCGCAAATCAATGTGCCGGTTTTATTGAAAATAACCGGCTCTTCGGAGACCTCAAGGAGCTTTTCATCGGCTCCTTGAAGTCCCTGACAAACAGCATTGACGCCAAAGACCCGTACACACGCGGACATTCCGAGAGGGTCGCATTCATTTCAAGATGGATCGCCGAAAAACTCGCGCAGCAACGCCCGATTGAAGAAGATGAGATACACAAAATCTACATCGCCGGCCTGCTACACGACATCGGTAAAATCGGTGTTAACGAAGCCGTGCTGAGAAAAGAAGGAAAACTTGGCTCCGACGACCTCAAGCATATAAAATCACACCCTCGAGTTGGTGCCGACATCCTCGCCGATATAAAACAGATGAAAGACATTGTCCCCGGTATCCTCTATCATCACGAGCATGTTGACGGCACCGGTTACCCCGAAGGACTTACCGGAGACCAGATACCACTGATAGGAAAAATTATCAGTCTGGCCGATGCCTTTGATGCGATGACCTCAAAAAGGGTTTACAGGGAGGCCATGAGCATAAAAAGAGCACTGGCCGAAATAGAGAAGGCACTCGGCACACAATTCGACAAAGAAGTCGGCCAAGTATTCATAAAAAGTGATATACGAAAGCTGGCCAGCATCATTCAGGACGGCTTCATTGAAAGTTGGGATTACAGCAATTTCTCGGAATACGGGACCGTAGCGGTGGGGGCGCTTATAAAATGAAAATAGAAACGCAAAACTACGACAATGTTACGGTTGTCGAGCTGCATGGTGAATTCGTTGCTGAATTCATAAAACCGTTTCAGGACACAACCAGCAGTATCGTCGCTGCCGGCACAACCGGAATTGTGATTGACATGACAAACGTGGGATTCATCGACAGCCCCAGCCTCGAGCAGTTGCTCTGGCTCACGGATAGTTGTAGCCAAAACAATCGGCAGCTCAAAATCGCGGGCCTCGATGAAAACTGCACCAAAATCTTTGAGATTACCCGCCTTGACTCACGCTTTGACACTTACAACGAGGTCTCACAGGCGGTCAAGAGCTTTGTCTGAATAATGGAGCGGGCATTATTTGAAAAAGGACAAAAGCGCGGCGGCGCAAGCCGCCCGATAGAGGGTGGTAAATATTTAGCCCCGGCGCGCCGGGCTTATGGCTGGCAAATTCAAGTTTGACGGACTATTGGGGCACAGAGACTTACATGACGGAAGTAGCAGCGGAAAACAAGTTACAGCTTGGGCAGGTACTGCTGGACAGGGGCCTGGTTACAAAAGACCAGGTCGAAACCGCCCTTACTCGCCAGGAGGCTGACGGCCACCAAAAACTGCTCGGCGAGCTGCTCGTCGAATTAGGCTATTGCAGTGAAAACCAGGTAGCCTCGGCCCTTGCACAGGCCTATGGCGTCCCCTATGCCCAGATTACACCGAAAATATGCGACCCCGCCGTCGTCGAAACCCTCCCCAGGGACTTCCTCGAAGAACACGCTGTTTTGCCGTTGTTCAAAATCCACGATTGCCTCACCATAGCACTGAGCGAACCGTCGAACGTTTTTCTGCTTGAGGAAATTGCCCGACTCAGCAATTGCCGCGTCCAGGTCGTCTGCGCCACCGTCAAAGACATCAAGGCCACTCTCCAGACCTACCTGCCCGCTGCCAATGTCTTCGTCATCGACGATATCATTGACGAGACGGACCTCGAAGATTTCGCCCTCATTGAAAACATCATCGAGGACATAGGCAATCTCGAAGAAGTGGCCGGCCAGTCGCCCGTCGTAAAGCTCGTCAACTATTTACTCTACAACGCCGTCCGTGAAAACGCCAGCGACGTCCACATCGAGCCGGATGACAAAAAGCTCAGGGTCCGATACCGCGTTGACGGGCGACTCTACGAGAAGATGAGCCCGCCTCACCAGATGCACTCCGCCATCGTTTCAAGAGTCAAAATCATGGCCGAACTCGACATCGCCCAGAGACGCCTCCCGCAGGACGGCGGTATTCACGTCCTTATGGAAGGCCGGCCGATCGACCTGAGAGTTTCGGTAATGCCAGGCAACTTCGGCGAAAAAGTCGTCGTCAGGATCCTCGATGTCAGAAAGATACTCACAAATCTCGAATCTCTTGGTTTCAACTACGACAATTTGCAGTTGTTCAAGGAAAAAATCCAGTGCCCCAACGGTATAGTGCTCGTAACTGGCCCCACCGGCTCCGGAAAAAATACTACCCTTTACGCCGCCTTGAGTGAGCTTAATGCTGAGCACATCAACATCTGCACTATCGAAGACCCCGTCGAATGCAACATATCGGCGATAAACCAGTTTCAGGTACATGAAGCCGCTGGCTTCGGTTTCTCAAATGCTCTAAGGAGCCTGTTGAGACAGGACCCCGATATCATTATGGTTGGCGAGATACGGGACAAAGATACCGCAAACATTGCAGTGCAGGCCGCCTTAACAGGACACCTTGTCCTTTCCACACTTCACACAAACGACGCACCCGGCGCCGTAACCAGGCTCCTCGACCTCAAGGTCCCGCCGTACCTTGTCGGCGCCTCGCTGATAGGGGTGCTTGCGCAACGGCTCGTGCGAAAAATATGTCCAAATTGTAAGGAAAACTACGACCCGCCCGCCGGCATCAAAAAGACCGTGCAGAAGTGGACCGGCCAACCACTGAAATTCTATCGGGGCATGGGATGTAAGAAATGTCGAAATACCGGTTATCTCGGGCGAATCGCCATTCACGAACTCTTTGTGCCGGATGAAAATATTCTTGACATGATTACCCAGAGCGTAACCCTCAAGGCTCTCCGCGCAGCCGCCCTTAAAATCGGGATGGTCCCCCTGTACATCGACGGAATTGAGAAGGTTAGAGCAGGCATCACAACAATAGA
This sequence comes from uncultured Pirellulales bacterium, assembly GCA_964563335.1. Lineage (GTDB taxonomy): Bacteria > Planctomycetota > Phycisphaerae > Sedimentisphaerales > Anaerohalosphaeraceae > QNBT01. Next base: position 1,103 of record CAZLWL010000050.1, on the reverse strand, counting down.
CGAAATATTACGAGTCGCCAACATGCCCGATGGGAGCACACAATGACCACACAGGCCCCGATAATGGAACTGCCGCAAAGGACCGCAAATCCAACCGTTTCAGACGCCAGAATCAAGCAGGCCGAACTGATACTGTTCACAACGCAGCTGTCCATCATGCTCGACAGCGGTGTCGTCTTAAGTGACGCCCTTGAAGCAATGGCCGAGCAGCTTGCACCGGGCACACTCAAACATATAATCGTTGACGTTGCCAACAGAATAAAGAGCGGCGACAGCTTCTCGGACGCGCTGGCGGTGTACCCAAAGGTCTTCAACTCGATGTTCACCAGCATGGTCAAGGCCTCCGAGGCCTCAGGCAAGATGGCACACATGCTCGAAATACTCAGCGGCTACCTCAATGCCGACGCCGAGACCCGCAAGCAAATCAAAGGTGCCTTGATTTATCCCTTTATCATGCTGCTGATGGCCTCGGCTGCGACGGGGTCGCTGATGTTTTTCGTCCTGCCCAAGTTTACAAGAATCTACGAATCACGTGGGGCGGCTTTGCCTAAACTGACCCAGGTGCTCGTCAGCTTCAGCCAGATGTTAGGCGATGCCCAGATAATGGCCACCATTATAACTACCATCACGGCCCTTATTGTAGGGGTGCACTTTTGGTATCGCACGACCTCCGGCCAGAAGGTCCTCGATTGGATGAAGGTACACACGCCGATCTTCGGCACGATGTTCGTTGACGCTGTGCTGACACGCAGCATGAGAATCATGGCCACGATGGTAGGCACCGGCGTGAGTCTGCTCGATGCCCTCGAGGTGATGCAGTTGTCGTGCGAAAATTACTACTTCCGGCATCTGTGGGCCGCTACCGATGCGAAAATCCGCAACGGTTATCAGCTTTCCGAATCCATCGTCCTTGCCCCTTACGGCGAGCTTGTCGCGCCCGGAATCATCCAGATGCTCCGTGCCGGGGAAAAGAGCGGCAAACTCGGCCATGTCTGCGACAAGGTGTCCGTCTTCTACGAGAAGAAGCTGCAAAGCTCCATCAGGACCGCAACCGCCCTAATAGAGCCGCTGATGATTGTCATTATGGGTATCGTAATAGGCAC
>CAZLWL010000049.1:0-17236 GCA_964563335.1 uncultured Pirellulales bacterium | reverse complement strand
CTTCTGCCAAGAATAAATTGTATCGCCATCAGAAAGGCTCCGCCAAATACGCTTCGGTTTCTGAAGGAATATTTACCACATAGCGGCGATTTATTCAATTGATAACCTGTTTTGGGCGATAATTGTGATAGGTGCGGTATCGGGCTTGATTAGTGGAAGTATAATCAGGAAGATTTGATTGTTTGGGAGAAGGAATCGAATTTTTGAAAGGAGTTAACATGAAGACACCGAAAGGGACGCTAAAAGTTGTGGTGGTAGTAGTGTGTTTGTGTGGTGCTGTGGTCTGGTTCGGTTCCTGGACGGATGCGGCCGAGAAGGTTTACGAGATTCGGCCGGATGATACGTTGGGGGCGTACAGGAGCGATTCGGCCCGCATAATGGATGCATATGAGCGGCTGATGGACCGGTATATGTCCCTGGTGGAGGGCAATCTGAGCAATATGGGAACGGATGTGGGCGTAGTAATCAAGAAACTCAATTCGATCGAGAGAAAGATTGACAAGCTTGGGACGAGAATCGGGCGGATCGAAAAGGCACTGAATATCCCGCCGCCCAAACCACAAACGAAGAAGACTGCCGCGCAAAAACCCAGGCAATAGAAATGCTTTTGGTCTAAAGGTGACAGCATGTCTTATGTTGAAGCTATCCTGGCATTGTTTGCCATTGTTGACCCGATAGGCAACATTCCAATACTTCTCGATATTGCCGAGCACACACCAAATGGTCAGAGTCAAAAGGCCTTCAATACCGCTGTAACCGTCGGGGTGCTTATCCTTTTAATCTTTTCATTTGCGGGCAATGCGATACTGAATCATATTTTCCACATAGAGTTGGCTGATTTGCAGCTTGCCGGGGGGATATTGCTGCTGATCATCGCCATTGACCATCTGATATTCGGGTCGCTCCGCCGGTCGGTGGCGGTTAATGGCGTTTTCACTCCTTATGAGATCGGCTGTGTACCGTTAGCCTGTCCACTGCTTGCAGGGCCCGGTGCAATGGTAACGAGCCTCACAACGCTTGAAAGTTCCGGCCCGGCAAAGGCAATAATCGCTATCGCCGTAGTCTTTGGGATACTTTGGCTTATAATGCGATTCATCCAACCCATACACAGGTTTCTTGGAAGGTTGGTCTGTACGGTATTCTCAAAAGTAATGTGCCTGTTTATCGCTGCGATCGGTGTGCACATGATAATGTCGGGCCTGCAGCATTACTTCATCCGGCCCGGGTGAAGGCTTGAAGGCTTGGGCGTGTCTGTGAGTTGGGGTTTTAGCTATTCGGTCACTTCCGGACAGGCCATTATGTACTCTCTTAACAGGTCCATGTCGGCTATGGCGACGGCAACCTTGTCATCGGCGGCGCCGTAGTATGCATACAACTGGTTCATTTCTTCCATAATCACTGCGCCGGTAATAAATGTGACGTCGTTAACATCGCCAATGCGCTCGTAACGCTCCTTGGGCCCGAGGACCCATTCCTTACTTCTTCGCAAGACGCGCCAGGGCTCTTCGAGGTCAAGAAGGGCTATTCCGATTCTGTAGAGCTGGCTGGATGTAGTTGTGCGAACGCCGTGGTAAAACATGAGCCAGCCTTCGGGCAATTCAATAGGCTGGCATGCGAGCCCTATTCGGGAGCCGTCCCAGTATGCCGTTCTGGTTTTCAGCAGGATTCTGTGGTCGCCCCAGTGCTTGAGGTCGGGCGAGAGGCTGAGCCATATATGCGCCTCGCCTCGCACAATCGGGCGGTGAATCAGAGCAAATCGCCCGTTGAAGCGTCGCGGAAACAGACACGCGTCCTTGTCCTCCGGCGGCAAGAGCCCGCCGAGGCGGGCGAAGGTACGGAAATTTTTCGTAATCGCCAGCGACACGACAGGTCCGCTCTCGCTGAACGAAACGTAGGTAATGGCGTATTGATTCTGCTCTTCGAGCCAGACTGCTCGCGGGTCTTCAAGGCCCCACTTTTCCTCCTTGGTACCCTGGTCGGCCTTCATAGCGGGCTCTTTGTCGATGACCCAGTCGGTCAGGCCGTCATTGCTGCGTGCACAAGTCAGATGGCTGAATCCGCAAAGCTCCTCGACGCGGTTAAGCAGCAGGGTCTGGCCATCGATTCTGACGGCAGCGGGATTGAACACGGAATTAATCGGATAAGGCCAGATATCCGGTGTCAAAATCGGATTGCCCTCGTATCGCTTAAAGAGCGTTGCCGCCAGGGTTTCACGGGCTAAATTCATAGAATAATTCCTCAGTCCTATAATCCGGCAAGTTATTGCACTCAAACTGACCGTTTTTGTTTTTAGACACGGATTAAAACCGTTTTCTTAATAAATTTCTTAGACACGGATTATGGGTCCCAGCTTTCGCGGGGATGACAATATTAACACTGTTTATAAGTTCCTGGGTCACCGCTCCCTGCTTTCGCAGGGACAAGCTTCGCGGGGATGACAAATTGGTTTATCTCTTGCTAAATTCGGCAAAACGGACAGATTTCTACAGACTAATCCGGCTTTGTTTGAGATGTCAAGCATAAAAATCGTACATTAGGGGTACTGTGGACCGTGTTGGGTGATTATGGGACGGTGAATCAGCGGCTGGTAAATTCATTCCGAGACGACCATCTGTGTTTCGTACAGGTTTTGGTATAATGGGCAGGTACGACTTAACTGTTCGTGTGTGCCCCGGGCCACTATTCGTCCATCATCCATGACGACTATGGTATCGGCGGAGAGCACGGTGCTGAACCTGTGTGCGATAACAAAGCAGGTTCTGTCCCGCATCAGTTCAGCTAAAGCCTGGTGAATCTTTGCCTCACTGTCGGCGTCAACCTGGCTGGTGGCCTCATCAAAGATGAGGATGGCCGGGTCCTTGATGATGGCCCTTGCGATGACAATTCGCTGGAGCTGGCCGCCGCTGAACCCGGAGCCGTGTTCGCCGATGAGGGTGTCGTATCCCTTCGGGAGTGGCTCGATGAACTCATGTGAGAAGGACCGTTTTGCCGCGGCGATGATCTCATCCATTGTGGCGCCTTTTTTGCCGTAACCGATATTGGCTGCTATCGTATCGTTAAATGTTACGACCTGCTGTGTTACCATGCCGACCTGGTCGCGGAGGCTTTTTAGGGTGCAGTGTCGGATATTGCGGCCGTCGATCAGGACCTGGCCGCTGTCGGCGTCGTAGAACCTTGGAATAAGATTCACGAGGGTGGTTTTTCCCGAGCCGTTCGGCCCGACGACAGCAATAGTCTGGCCGGTTTTAATCGTCAAATTGATTCGGTTCAATACGGGCCCGTCGCCTTTGGGGTAGGTGAAGGTGATATCACGGAATTCGATTTTATCTTTCAACGGCTCCAGTTCGACGGCGTCGATATCTTCAAATTCGGGCGGCTCATCAACAACAGCATAAACCCTTTCGGAGGCGGCATTTGCCTGCTGTATCTTGTTCCAGACGTCGCTGACCTTGCGGATTGATTCTGCGGTAGTTCCCAGGAAGACAAGAAGGCCGAAAAATAAACTCGGCTGCATATTGATACTCGCACTGAAAATCCAATAGGCCCCGACCAGAAGGGCAGCGGAGCCTGCGACCATGCCTAATACTTCCATAATGGGGCCGGTAGCCGCCTGAACCTTGGCGGCTCGAAGTACCTGCCTTAGAAATCTGCGATTGAGTCCCGTATAGGTCAGGACCTCGTGTTTTTGGCGGTTGTAAACCTTTACGACGCGCAGAGCTTTCATTACTCCCTGGAGTTTACCGAGGATGAGGGCGCTGCTGATAAGGAAGCGTCTCGTGGCCCTTTTAATCTTCTTGCCTAACAAAGCAAGTAACCAGATGGTCACGGGGGCGCAGCCTAAGAATATCAGCGTGAGCTTCCAGTTGATGAGCGCGGCACAGGACAGGGTGCCGAGGGCTTTTAACGGTTCACGGAGGGTTTTGCCTAACAGGACCTTCACGCCTCTTCCTACTGTCGAGATGTCGCCCAATAACCGGCTGATAGTATCGCTTGTGCCTGCGTCGGAGAAGAAGCATACGGGCATGTCCATCACGTGTGCGAATGTGTCCTCGCGCAACCTGGCGGTTGCAATCTGGACGACCTTTTCGGCGAGGTAGCTTTGATAGAATCTTGCAATGCAGCGAGCGGTGGTAACGGCGGCCATGAGCAGGATTATGAACACGATGGCACGTTTTTTGTTGGCCCTGATCTCGCCGCGAGGCATAAAGCTGATTGCCCGCTGGGCCAAATCAGCGGCGGCTATCTTTGCGTTATCAATGACGGATGGTTCAGTTCGGCTGACATTTAGCTGTATGAGTTTGTCTTCGGAGATGCCTTGTTGATTATCCCGGCGCAGTTGTAACGCTATGACGCCCTGGGCTGGAGCGGTGGCGAGTTCTTCGAGCAATCCGGCGGAAGGCACTTTGGAAACACCCTCGTCAGATAAGAGCGAGCCGGCGGCAAAGATTTTGTCGGCGCGCTTAAGGCCGGCGGACTGGGCGGGACTATCGTCTTCGATATCGGCAATGAGGAGATAGTAAGCGATGTCGGCACCTGTTTCGGTGAAAGCAACCGTGTCGGGAACGTAGAAATCCATGCCGAATCGCCAGTGACAGGTCTTTCTGTCCACCCAGCCGTGCAGGCCTTCCTCGCCCATCATCACCTTGAGCAGTGGTATAATCGTCATGAAGCTGAACGAAAAAAGAATCGCTATCAGCACGGCTGTTACGACGATAACCACCAGCCGGGGCCATTGGGGCCAGACGTATTTGAATATCCGCCAGAATGATTTCATTGATACCCTTCAGGGTAAAAAAATCCCGCGAGTAAGATTATAATTTATTTCCTAAAGCTACTTGCCCGCGAACTAACCCTTCGACTTTGCTCAGGATAAACGGGAAAACTCAATCGTGAGCACTATAATAGGTCCGGTTTCTGTAAAATAGGAACGCCAGACAATAACACGCTAAGGGGGTCCGGTCAAGGGTAAAGGAGGGCCTTTATAGTGAGGTAATTCGGGGGGCGGGAAAACCCAAAGCGAGGTATTTTGTTTGTTGTGTGTGATGCGTATTGCGTGGGGGAAAAGAAGGTTGACGAAATAGGGGAATTTTGTTATTTTGTCGTGGGTAAATTTATATGGCATAGAAGGGAGTTAAAATGAGAAAACTCTTAATGTCAGATAGAAGTTGCTTTGGGGGATAAAACGGATGAAAACAATGTGTTCTCAATGCCAAGCTAAGTTTAACACATCTGACGAAAACAAAGGAAAAAAGGCAACTTGCCCTAAATGTGGTAAGATGTTTGTAATCAGCTCTCTTTGTGACAAGGAGATTGATTCACGCTCTGCGAATGAAGTCGGGACTGCCGGAAAGGATAAGACTCCTCTTAACAAAGCCGAGCAGACTCGGCAAAAGAAGAAACTTTCATCGTTAGGATTAAGCCAAGTCATAGGACTCATAGTGGCGTTATGGTTAATTGCTTTCTGCTTCTTGGCTGTAAATCAGAAGGTGGCTGTATTTCTGAAGACCGGGATGAAGCCACCATTGGATTGGACTGACCACGTTTTAATTGGTACGATATTGCCTGGTTTATTCCTTCTATTTCGATGCTGCCTGGGAAGATTTGGCCTATTTCAGGGATTATCAGTTTTTTTTGGCGTTTGGATATTGCAATATGTTGTTCCGGCAGCTGTGATAACGCCAATGCGCTACTATGGGCAGGCATTGTTTATTGATAGGTATACATGGTTCATTCATCAGCCGACCGCAGGTACTATGTTAGTCTTAATCATCATCCTTTTTTTACTTGGATGGCTTGGCATAGCACTACTAAGATATGGTTTTAAGTCCAAGAGTGCGCGGTGGAAAACTAGTCATTAGTAGCTTGTGAATAATGGGCCACAGATTGTTGCTAAATCAAGACAGGCAGAGGTTAAGCAAGATTAAGGCCAAGGGGGTACGTCCCCGAACGGGGGCCAGTTGGGTTGCTGTGAGAAAAGTGCTCTCGCAAAATATGAGATTTTTTCGAATCGGGTTTCTACTAAAATGATTAAATGGACAACCCAGCAAAAACTGGCAATCACCTCAGCCGGCAAAGATGTACTCGTAACAGCATCAGCCGGCACCGGCAAGACCGCCGTCCTCGCCGAAAGATGTGCTCAACTATTGGCCGACACGGCCGACCCGACCGATATCTCCCAGATACTCGTTTTGACCTTCACAAACGCCGCCGCCGACGAAATGCAGGCCCGCATCGCAGAGAACCTGAACACCCGGTTTCAGAAAAATCGCAGCAGCTATCTTCGCCGGCAACTGCTCACCCTCGACGCCGCTCACATCAGCACGATTCACACATTTTGCAAACGAATTATAACCGACAACTTCCACCTGCTCGACATAGACCCGACCTTCCGCATCATTGAAGATGACGAGCAAAACCTGCTCAAATTCGAGATACTCACCCAGATAATCGACCAGGCCTGGGAAGATAGTTCCCTCGCACCCGGCCTGAGCACCCTTTTACGCAGTCGCAATATCCAGAGCCAAACCTCGGATTTTCTCGACAGGATAATCGCCTGCAGCCGGTTCCTCGACAGTGTCGTCGGACGCACCGACTGGTATGACAGGGCCCTGGCCCTGGCCGACGACGCCACCTTTTACACATCCGGTCTCGCACAACAGCAAAAACAAATCATTCTGAATAAACTGGCCCAATGCAAATCGCAACTCGAATACACACAATTGCTCGACCAAAAAATAACACACACCGGCCACTGGACAAGCCAGATACAGACCGATTTCTTAGACCCGATTAACAACTGTATCGAATATCTGCAAAAAGATGACCTCGACGCCTGCGCCGAGATAATTCACAGCTTCAACAGACCCAGCTTCAAAAGAAGGCCCAAAGCTCTCTCTTCCGAAGTCGCCGATTTAGTAAAGGCACCCGCCAAAAAAGCCCTGGAAACGTTTGGGGATCTGGCCAAACTCGCGATTGTCAACCCGGAGTATGAAAAGATGGTGGCTCCGTCTGCAGGTTTGCAGACCAAGGTCATGATTGAGCTTGTCAAAAGGTTTGACAGACGCTACGCCGAGGCAAAAACCAAACTCAACTGTCTCGACTTCGCCGACCTCGAACACCGGATGCTGAGACTCTTGACCGATTCCGATTCAACCTCCGCTGCCCTGCGCGAAAAATTCAAATATATCTTTGTGGACGAATACCAGGACATCAACCCAGTCCAGCAGGCCATCCTCGACAGGATAAGCCGACCCGATAACGTCTTCGTCGTCGGCGACATCAAGCAAAGCATCTACGCATTCCGACAGGCCCAGCCGAAAATCTTCCTGGACCGCCTGAAGCAGGCAACCGCAAAAGCCGGGCCGCGCAAGCGGCCGAATGAAAAAGCCTCGCCAAAAAATTCGCCCGTCCGCGTGGACTTAAGCGGCAACTTCCGCTCGCGCAAAGCCGTCCTTGATTTTGCCAACACCGTCTTTAGCCGTATAATGACCGCACCGGCGTTCCTCGTTGACTACGACGAAAAAACATACTTAAAACCCGAATTCGATTACAAACCGGCCGACCAAACTGCTGCTGGCCAAAAACCGTTGGTTGAAGTGTATGTCCTCAACGAAGAAGAAGACGAGGCGGACGATAACAATCTCGACCCCGATTTCATCGGGACTCCTGCCGCTGCCGACATCGTCAACTCGACCCAGCGACAGGCGGCCTTTATTGCAAACAGAGTCAGCCGAATGGTTGGCACCGGGACCGGCGCCGCCGAGTTCGAAATATACGACAAGCAGACCGGCGAATATCGCGACGTCGAATATCGCGACATCGTCATCCTCATGCGCTCACCGGCCCATCGTGCCAACCAATACGTCGAGGTCTTCCAGCTTGCAGGCATACCCGTAACAAGTCAGAGCCAGGCCGGTTACTTCGCCGCCACCGAAATCACAGACTGCATCTCGCTCCTGAAAGTCCTCGACAATCCTCAACGGGATATCGAACTCGCCGCCGTCCTCCGAAGTGCCTTCTTCAAAGTTACCGACACCGACCTCGCCATGCTCCGTAAATACGGCAACTCCACCGGCAGTGAATTAAGGCTGAGTTTTTATGACTGCGCACACGCGTATTCACAAAACGGCCCCGACCGACCCCTGCGCCAAAGGCTCGGCGAAGTACTTACACAAATAGAAAAGTGGCGGCTCCAGGCCCGACGCCGGCCCCTCGCCGAGGTCCTCTGGCAAATATATCGTGACACGGCTTTCCTCTCATTCGTCCAGGCACTGCCCAATGGCGCCCAACGCAGGGCCAACCTCCTCAAGCTCCACGAAAGGGCCATCCAGTTTGAAAACTTCGTAACCGGCGCCCGGACCACGTCGCTCGCCCGCTTCGTCGAGTTCATCGAAAAACTCCTCGAACGAGGCCGAGACTGGGCACCCGCCGAACCCGACAATATCACCGAAAATGCCGTCCGAATCATGAGCATCCACAAAAGCAAGGGCCTCGAATTCCCCGTCGTATTCGGCGCCGAACTGAACAGCCCCTTCAACAAGAAAGACTCTTACGGCGACTGCCTCATCAATGATACATGCGGACTCGGCCTGCAAATCATAGAGTCAAACGTCAAACTTAACACCATCGCACACGAGGTAATCGCTGAATATAAAATCAACGCAATGCTCGCAGAAGAGATGCGCATACTTTATGTCGCAATCACACGCGCAAGGGAAAGACTCATCCTGACAGCCTCAAAGAAAGCGTCCAATTGCCGAAACATCCTTGCCGCTCCCAATCTGCTGCCCGACGAATCTGTAAGAGATTGGCAGTTGAAATCCGCCAAATGCCACTTCGACTGGCTCCTGTATGCACTCGCCAACCACAGGAAACTGCACGATTTGTTTGAGCTTGAATCAACTCAGGATACTATTGACGACAATCTGTTCAGCGCCCGGCTATTAGACCTCGCCGAACTCAACGAAATCTCAAATGCAATCATGCGGCAAAAACGCGCTAGGCCCAAACCTCTCTCAGCCGGGACCACCAAAATCAGCAGCGAAGCCCAACAGCTTCTTGGGCGGGTGCGAGAATCTTTGAATTGGAAATATCCTTTTGATGATTTAACGAAATTGTCCGCCAAAACATCCGTCAGCAAACTGACCCACCACGCCGACGAATTCGCACCGGCTGACCTTTCCGATGCCTTTGACCGCCGCCCCGGGGCCGTATCGCCGGACAAGACCGACAACAAACTCATCGGCACCGCTACACACCTCGTCATTCAAAAGCTCGCCCTCGACCGTGATATCACCATCGACTCAATACAGGCAACCGCCGAAAAGCTCGCAAGCGAAGACAAAATTTCACCGAAAGTGGCCGAACAAATCGATTGCGATTCAATACTGAAATTCTTCCTGTCCGACCTCGGCAAACTGGTTACAGAGCACAAGGATAATATTTTGCGTGAATGGCCCTTCACCTTCGCCTCCGATGCGACCCAACTGGGTGCAATATCACCCGGCGAAACCGTCATCGTCCAGGGCATAATCGACATGATTATAAAGACCCCCGCCGGCCTGGTCATCATCGACTTCAAAACCGACGATGTAACCGCCGACTTTGCCCCCCAATACGCCGACCGCCGCAGCTACTACCCGCAGATGCGGCACTACGCCACCGCCGCCTCTGCAATCCTGAATCAAGAAATCAAAGGGATCTGGCTCTACTTCCTCAAACCCGGCATTGCTATCAATGTGCCCTTCTGTCATTCCGACCGAAGCGGAGGAATCTGACTCTCTTTTTAGCGCGGCTGATCGTTTCACCCTGAAGGGTGTTCGGGTCAGGGCAGGCGTGTTGGTCGCTATTAACTTTTGAAAGAGCGGGCTATTAGTCGTGCGTGAAGCGTATCGCGTATTGCGTGGTTGAGATTGCCGCGTCGCTTCGCTCCTCGCAATGACAATCAAGGAAAATTCAAGTAAGCAAATTCGCCAAATAACTCTTTTGCCTTTTCATCGTACGCTTTCGCAGCGGCGATCTCGTCATCGAAGTATCCGAGGTGGATACTCTTTCGGTTGTACATTATCTTTGCTCGGAATTTTTTTTTGGCTTTTTCCCAGTGAACACCTTTATATTTGGACGTTCCGCCGGAGCGTGGCCTAGTGTTTTTCTGGTTCTGGGCATGTGTACAGAGTCGCAGATTCAGCCTTCTGTTGTCCAGGCCGTTGTGGTTTATGTGGTCAACGACAAGGTGAGGCGGGGCGCTGGTAACCAGGCGGTGCATGTGAAGAGGTGTACCGTTTAGACGAAACGTTTTAGCGTACAAGGAGCGGCCTTTTTCCAATGCAAACCATTTGTATTTAGAGAGCCGGTCATAGTCTTCGGCATCGACGATGGCATACTTTCCAAACGTCAGTTCAATCCGTTTTTTAGCGGCAATTTTGCACCCTGGCTGTGTTCTCGGCCCTTTGCTGATGCTCGATGTGCAAGAGCACACCTGTGCTCCTCGCGGGCCTACGGCCTTGCCAGATGAGCAAAATCTCGCGCTAAAAAGATCATCATTCTTCGTTCTTTTCTTCATTTCTTTCTTCCTTTCACTTCTTTTTCAACTCCAATTTTCAATCTAAAATTTACAATCTAAAAAAAGTTGTCCCTCCACCCTTTGCACAAACTTGCACGTTTGATGCGAAATTCGGGAATTTTTTTGTCCGCCAAAATCGCTAACCGCTTGCACAACAAGGAGTAAAAAAAAATTATTTTTTTGGCCAATAGCAAGATAGTGCAAGCGTGTTTGGCGCTATTCCGACATTCTCTATCCACTTTGAGCGGTGGTTTTCCGCAATTACTGTGTTGTCTTTGCCTGACTGCACGTACTCGATGTACTACAGTACGCCTCCGTGCGGCAGCAGGCAGACGCCTTGTACTTGCGAAAAACTCCGCGCTCAAAAGAGAAGTAGCTGTAGGATGGGCAAATTGTTTGCCCATGAGTTTTTGCATTTTGGATTTCGAATTTGTTTCGGATTTCGTGCTTCGGATTTAGGATTTCCACGCCCTCCGGGCGTGGCGATAGTGCAAGCGTTTTTCGTGCTGAACGCAGTGAAGTCCCGGCGCGCCGGGGCTATCTGGACACATCGTGTCCACAATTATTCGAGTGATACAACGTGGTAATCTTCGCCCTTTGCTTGCTGGGTGCCACCCTTTTCCCGGAAAAGGGTGCCTTGTCGCAATACGAATCACGCATCACGAATCACCCTTGACCCTATCACCACTCTCCGGTAGAATAATTATAACCAGAAATAGCCCAGCAGAGACTCTATGAAAAGGACTTGCACAAACAGGGATTACTTCACCAATATCCCGCTTGATGCAAGGCAAAACCATCACTGTTGAAACTGCTGATATTTTGCTCAAGTATTTTGGACTTGAGATAAAACCAAAAAAGAAAAGGGCAAGGTGAAATAATGATATGGATTAGCAAAATTGAGCGCAAATTAAGCAAGATTCAAAAATTGGAGATAGATAGGCAAAACACAGCGTTAATCAATTTGCTGGAGGAAATCGGACTGTTTCTACCGCATACAATGCAGGATAATAGACAAAAACAGATATATTATTTTACTAACGGTATCCATACCTGGCTGCAAACGAAAATGATGCTAAGTGCTTGTAGATGGGCAGCAGCGGCAGCTATATTGGCTTTTGTTAGTTCAGTGGTGGCTCTCATTACTGTTTTTAGCAGTTGATGGTTCAAAACCAAAGATAAAGGCAGGTGATATTATGGCAAACCTGACAGAAGAGCAGAAAGAAGGGCGTCGTCAAAAATGGCAAGGACAACTGAAGGAGGTAGGAAGACAATTAGGGAAATACCTCGGTAAACATGAGATTTATGAGGGGATTCTCAGGATAGTCCGGTCTAACGAGAAAATCCAAGACCCACCAGACATTTGTAATTGGATGTTTGAGAATTATGCCGACAGCGTTGCAAGTGCTATAAGGCGACTTAATGATGATGGGAAAGGAACTCTGTCGTTAAAAAGGCTCATTCAGGATATTCGAGACAATCGTGACGTTATAACGCGCGAGCATTTCGTTTCCGATTATCCTGAGTGGCTGCAAAAAAATGGACATGCTGACGCAGACTTCAATTCTTTTGCCGATGATAATGATGACTTAATAAGTGTCAAAAGGCTGAATAAAGACATCGAACGCCTAAACAAAGGAACAGAGCTTATTAGGCACTACACGAACAAGTGGGTAGCACATAACGTCGTCAATCGACAGACGACACCGATTCCAACATACAAAGACGTGGCGGAGGCGCTAACGCTCATTGATGAAATCTTTTGCAAGTACAATTTGTTGTTGACGCGAAGTGGCTCAAGAACACGCAAGGCAGAAAGGCAATATGACTGGCGACAACCACTAACATTTCCTTGGATAGAGACGACACAAGAAGAAGATTGAAAGCGAGGTGAATTATGGCAAGCATTTTCAAATTGAAACCAAAAAAGGGGAAATAATGAAAGCAACAATACAGATTATGACTGGTTTGATAACAACAGTTCTGTTAATCGTAGGGATACTTATAACAGCATGGAAGTATTTATCAGATTTTAATGGCGTTGCAGTAGCAGTCTCAATAATTATTCTTCTTCTGGGGCTTTATATTATCGCACTTCTGTTGAAAAAACAGAAAATGATATGGATTGTTATATCAGCTTTAGTCGTATTATGGATTGTGGGTTTTCTTATGGGAGTACTCGATATTGGTAGCGGTTTTTTTTCAAACACTCAATTATTTGCTATTACTGTTGTTAATGGGCTATCCTATGTATATGAAAAATTCTTTGGATACTCTAAATTTACGGGACTACTTAATTCTTTAATTGGCTCTTTCTGTAGTTTTATTTTGATAACAACACTTTTGTGTATAGGTGCATTAGGACTGAAGCAGCCTAAAATGGCAAATAATAAATCAGGTGAGAAAATATCAACAGAAACCAAGGAGACTTAAAAGAAAGTGAGGTAACGTATGGCGAGTATTTTCAAGCAACGGTACACAGTAGCGGGAAAAAGCGGAAAGCGGATTCGCAAACGTGTGCTTAATGTCTTTAAGAGCGAGCCTCGCGAGTGTGAACTATCCGATGTCCCGTATATTGATGAGGGCAAAGTTCCTTTTTGAAATTTCGCAGGACTCCGCTCTGAATAACAACTTTTCTGTGTTCTCTGCGCAATCCGTGGTTAAAAATCAAAACACCATCTTATTCAAAGATTAATATATACCCAATAGTAAAAACAGCAACATCAACAATAGCATGGCTGAGGTATCCCGGCCATATTGAACGATACCTGTTGTAACACGCCGACCATGTTACTCCACCGATGAAGATTCCAACTGATGCAACCGAAACCAGCAGGCCATTTCTCAAAAATGGCCGTGATAGAAGGGCCGCGCCTGGCGGATGTGCACATCCAGCCAAGCCGCTCCGAGAGCACCAAAGCCGGCTAAATAATCAGCGTTAATCTTGAGCAACGCGAAATCTTGAGCGTAGTGAAATCTTGAGCTTTGCGAAATCCCGATACCTCGGGGCCGATACCTCGGGACCCCGCCGGGACAGCGTCTAAGAAATTCTGTGCTTTTTCTCTGTGGCCCAAAAACCGTGTTAATCAGTGTTAATCAGTGGCTAAAAAACTCATTAAGAAACTGTGTGAATCCGTGAAATCTGTGGCTAAGAACTTTTGTGTCTGCTTTTGCCCAGGGCGCAAGAGACGATTAAGCACACAAGGTATGGTCAACACAACTCGTTAAACTTAAAATATCGGTACGGCCAGACAAGACACTATTGCCACAGCGCCCACTATTATCAGCGCCGCAAGAACTTCGACAATAGTGAAACCTTCTCCTGTTTGCATATCCAACACTCCTCACTCAACAAAATCTTGAGCAAAGCCTGAGCTTTGCGAAATCCCGATACCTCGGGGCCGATTTATCGGGACCCCGCCGGGACCCTTATTTCCTTAGCTTTCGCCGATGCACTTGACCTTCGAACGGCCTTAGCCCTCATCAGTCTCCTACGAACAACTCTAAAAACGAAACCTGCCTGCAGGTTCAAAACTATTATAGCAACCCAAACAGCTCTTGTCAAGATGG
The DNA here is from genome assembly GCA_964563335.1 of uncultured Pirellulales bacterium. Classification (GTDB taxonomy): domain Bacteria; phylum Planctomycetota; class Phycisphaerae; order Sedimentisphaerales; family Anaerohalosphaeraceae; genus QNBT01. The sequence continues at coordinate 3,105 of CAZLWL010000049.1, read as the reverse complement.
GGTTAATACTCAATTTTGGGCCAAAAATAAAATTGTTATGGAAAAATATTAATTTTCTTCTTGACTTGGACAATTTTTGTGATAGTATATAAAAGTACATGGAAGTCAGTGAGTTTGGGTGAAAGTATATGATTGCAGACAATAGAGGACGCATAATGACCGAAGAAGGCTATCTTACTACCGATGAGGCGAAGGACCGCCACAATCAGTGGTTCAGCGTTCGCGATGCCGCTGAATATCTCGCTGTAAGTCAGCCAACGATCTTTCGCTGGATGAAAGAGGGAACTTTGTCGTTCTACAAAGTCGGCGGCTCCACCAGGTTCTCACAGGAAGGTCTCGATGCCGTTATTGAAAAGACAACCGGCATCAAGGAAGCCGAGACAGCGGCAGGCAGATGTGCCGCCTGCGGCCATAGTGTCCTTGTCGCCGGAAGGCTTCAAGGCGCCGGCAGATTGTATTTTAGGCCGGATAAGCCCCGATTCTGGACCTTTGCAGAAGCAATGGTCCCGACACAGGCGCGAGTCTGTGCGGCCTGTGGATATATTCAGTTACACGCCGACACCGGCAAACTGAGAAAGCTGAAGCCAAAACCGATTGAAGAAAACGGCGAGCCGGGCCGCCAGGAGACCGAGACCGATTCAACTGGCGAGGACCCAACTTGATTCAACAGGTGGCGCCGGCATGAGCAGTGTATAAGAGATTGTCGTCTTTTGGAGGAATGAAGGCTACTGATAGAAATGAAAAATTAGTTCAGATTATGCATCGCACAATCTGAATGTGATGCATTGAAAGGCAAGGGTAATCGCCGGGGAAGTGGACTCGGAAAAGCTATGTTAATGACTCTACCTCCTTCCAAAAAATAGGGCCGCAGTTACCACCGAATAACCATTGTTACCTGCCTGTGGGTAAGTCAAAATGGTGAAATTCCCCGCGATTGCCCCTTTTTTCTATACACGAAATAAAACTCATGCCTACACCAAACAGTCGCACTCCGGCCCGGCATCGACGTCGGCCGCCTCAAAGCAGGGCCTGGTCAATATCGTTTATGATGTCTTCGGCATTTTCCACGCCGACTGCAAGACGGATAAGACCATCGGTGATTCCGAGCGCCATGCGCTCTTCTTTTGTTGCGTTGTAATAACTGACACAGGCAGGATGTGTTATGAGCGATTCCACCCCACCAAGACTCGGCCCGATATTGACAATCTTCAAGCGACTCATAAATTTCAACGCATATGCCGCATCGTCCTTGACTTTGAATGTGACAACCCCTCCAAAGCCGGCCATCTGCCTTTTTGCGACGTCATAATGTGGGTGACTCGGCAAACCCGGATAATATACCCGTTTGACCTTCGGGTGCCCCTCAAGGTATTCGGCTATCTTCTGGCCACTCTCATTGTGCCGCTTTATGCGAAGCTCAAAAGTCTTCAATCCGCGGATTAACAGGTATGCCGAATGCGGGTCTATTACACCGCCGGTAATCTTGAGGTACTCTCGAATTGGCCCGGTCAGCTCTTTTTTGCCGAGCACAACGCCGCTGAGCAAATCATTATGACCGCCGAGATACTTAGTGCAACTGTGAATAACAATATGAACTCCATATTCCAGCGGCCTTTGATTGTAAGGTGTGGCAAATGTGCTGTCCGACATAACCAGGACATCCTTACCCTTGAATATGCTCATCAATCGCTCGATGTCCATTATATTCAGGTAGGGATTTGTCGGCGACTCTGAGAAGAAGATTCGCGTGTTGGGTTTTATCGCGTTTTTAATAGCGTCGTAATCACACATCTTAACAACGGTACATTCGATGTCGAATCTGTCGAGGCACGTCTGACAGAAATCCAGCGTCCGCTTGTATGCATCGTCGGTGATTATGATGTGGTCGCCGGCCTTGAGCAGTGCAAACATCGAAGTTGTGATTGCACTCATCCCTGAGGAGAAAAGCACGGCTTCCTCGGCGCCTTCGAGTGCGGCCAGTTTGCCTTCGGCAGCAAGCTGCGTGGGATGTCCGTATCGGCCGTACTCAAAACGACCGGCCGTACCCTTGGCTAATTGTTCGATCTCCTTAATATTCTTGAAGATGAACGTCGAGGTTTGAACAATGGGCGTAGTGATTGCCCCATACTCGTTATACCGTATTTCCCCGGCGTGCACCGCCTTCGTCGAAAATTTCATCCCTTTGCATTCCTGCATAATAGCACCCCTTAAATTGACGAATGGTTAGATTTCCCTGATAAAAGGATTAACAGGCAGGGTAAATTAAAAGGTGCGTGTAGTCAAGATATTAACCGCGGATTGCGCGGATTGACACAGATAATATTTAACCGCCGAGGACGCAGGAATTAATAGCCACAGATTAACACTGATTAACACTGATTATTGGGCCACAGAGAAAAAGTACAGAGTTTCTTAGACGCGGTCCCGGCGGGGTCCCGATAAATCGGCCCCGAGGTATCGGGATTTCGCAAAGCTCAAGATTTCGCTGTGCTCAAGATTTCGCGTTGCTCAAGATTAACGCAGTTTTGTCTGCCTGGTGCTCTCGGAGCGGCCTGGCTGGATGTGAACATCCGGCAGGCGCGGCCCTTCGAACAGGGGCATTCTTGAGAAATGGCCTGCAAGAGGTTTGCAAGCCAGTGGAAATAGAGTCGCTGGTATCCAGTCGTTAGTATCCAGTTGGTGGAAGTCCGGCTAATTCGACCTGCAAAGCCTGTGAGTCCAAATTCCGCTCGTCCAGCAGGAATTTAATGCTTTCTATTTGCTCAACAACTTCTTGTAATTCTTCGGCTGTCATTCATCGCCCTCACAGGCCAAAATGCCTTTTTCAGTTAATGCGATGCTGCGCCTCCATTGCCCTGTCTCGGATTTTCTCAAACAACCATGACCAAAAAGGTACTGTATTCGGTCATGGGCTACGCTCACAGAAATACCGAGTGCTTCGGCAATTTCTTTCATGGCCGGAGCACAATGATTGCTCTTGATATAGTCATAGATAAAACGCAAAACACGCATTTGTTTGTCTGTTAATTTCCGTGCCATACTACACCTCACTTTCAAAAAGATGGCCGGGGGTTAATGAACGCAGTATAACAGGCGCTCCGCAGG
>CAZLWL010000048.1:12094-18225 GCA_964563335.1 uncultured Pirellulales bacterium | reverse complement strand
TATCAACGACGGCCAGTATGGGCTTGGCGGAAGTTACTTTTGCGATGTCGAGGTCGTTAAAGGCAGAGGTCGCGGTGGCCTCATCGAGTATTGCCTGTGCCCACGGCGCTGGGCTTTGGAGGAGTTTGGCGACTACGGCGGGTGCGGTGCGTGGATGATTTGTATTGATGCCGACAAATTTCACTTCGGGATTTTGAAATTTGGAATTAAACAGACTTCCCAACGCAGATATTTGCATAGAAACCGGGTCGCTTGGCGCGGCTTCTTCGTCGCCGAAAAAGCCTGGGCGACGGCCAGGAGGTATTCGGCCGCTGAACCTGCCGCCTGGTGCCATACGCTCCATGCGGCCGGGTCGTGACAGATAGGAAGGCCTCCGGCGAGTGGAGACGGTTCTTTGGGGTATTTCGGCCGGCACGTTGGGCTCTTCATCTGCGGAGCCTGCATAGTCGCCTAAATCCGCAGCGGAGAGCTTCCAGAAAAGGACGCAGAGGTTTGCCTCTGCGGGGTTGTAGGTGAAGGTGGTTCCATTAAGGCAATTGAGGCTGAATTGACCGACTTTTCGGCCAAGCCAATCGGCCTTAATGCTATCGGCATCCAGGTTTAAGATGCTGCCGGAGCTGACGGTGCCCGAGTAGGTTCCGGCTGCACCGGCGCCGTAGCCGGCGTCGGGTCCCAGTCCCATCCTGCCTCCGCCGCGGCCGCGTCCGGAGGGCGTATCCTGTCCTCTGGAGCGACCTCGTGTCTGCCTGCCGGTCGTAGCGCCTCTTCCCATTCGACCATCCCCCCTTCGGCCGGTAGCTGCTTCGTTGGCCTGACTTTGTTGTCTTCGGGGCCTTATGACGAGAGGTTTTTTGCCGGCAAGAACGGCTATGGCGGCCTGTGTGGCATGAGCATCGTTATTGGCGCGGTCTTTTCTGTAGGCCTGAGTTGCGGGTGAAAGGGCTTTGTCCGCGCCGGCGTCGAAGTAATCAGTCCAGGCACTGAACATCAGAAATTGGCATACCATGTTGTCCTGGAATTGTTTGAGGTATTTTCTGCTTTTCTGGACAGTCTGCTGAGCAGAAGCGAGCCTTTTCGTATTCGGTCGCCGCCCCTGGTTGACGAGGTCAAGCATCTCTACAAGGCCGGTGTCTATTGCTCCAGTTGCATTTTCAAGGGCCTGCTGTATCTTTTGCTCTTGAGCCTGGCGGGCGGCGCTTTGTCTTGAGCCTGGTTCCGAGCCCCGCCCCATACGGCCTCCTCGGGCGCCTCGTTGAGGTGCGACTGCGGCATAAGAGGAATTGAAAGTTGCCAAGACAATGCAAAACAGCACTAAGGGCAGTGCGAATCTTTGTCTATTCAGTTCTGATAACGTTTTCAACATATACACACTCCTTCACTCCAAACGCGCACAAGCTTACGGGCGATACGCCTATTTATATGATACCACTATTTAAGTTAAATTGGAAGAAATTATTGTGTGGCGTGGCCTTTTTGTTTCAACTTTTGGCCGCCCGGACGGCAAGGGTGAAAAGCAAGTACCGTTTACCCGTCGGCCCCGAACGGAAGAATGCATCGGCCAATCTGTATTTGCAATAAAAAAACAAGGATCCGAAATCTTGTGCACAGGCACAAGTCCGCTGCATATAAGGAAAATACTCAAGTTTGCTTCTTATCTTCCGTTTGCCGGTCTTAGGTGATTTGGAAAGTCCTGAAAACGCAATTGACTTTTTGTTGTTATAAATGTATGATAGTTATATGGTTAGACAGCTTATTTCAGGATTTGGCATATGTTCACCGGTATTGTAGAGACAATTGGTTTAGTTAAGACGGTCCGCGGCGGTGCGGGTGGGATTGTGGTTTCGGTTGACCTCGGCAAGGCGGCTGAGGGGGTCAAGGTCGGTGAGAGTATAGCTGTCAACGGCGTTTGCCTGACGGTTTCACGGCTGGGCGGCGGGCGTTTGGCTGAATTTGATGTCAGCAGCGAGACGTTAGCGGCCTCAGCAATGGATAGAATCAGGGCAGGGTCAGAGGTCAATCTCGAGCGCGCCATGTCGGCTGACGGGCGGTTCGGCGGACATTTTGTTCTCGGTCATGTGGACGGAGTCGCAAGTGTCAGGTCTATCGAAAGAAAAGGCGATTTTGCTGAGATAACGTTTGCAACTGCTGCGGATTTGCTTGACGAGATGGTGGTCAAAGGCTCTGTATGCGTTGACGGGGTCAGCCTGACGATAGCGAGAATGGACGAGGGCGGCTTCAGCATCAGCTTGATACCAACAACGTTAAAAGAAACCACATTAGGGCAGGTTAAGGTTGGAGACGTGGTCAATATTGAGACGGACGTAATCACCAAGACGGTGAAAAAGCAGCTTGCGAAGATACTGCCTGCTAAAGAGGCGCTTACGGTAGAGAAATTAAAAGAACTGGGATTTTGAGAGTTCGCAGTTCGGAGTAGTGCTTTGTAGACAAGATTAATTCAGTTTTAGCTACGTGATTGATGGGTAAGAACGGCGACAATAATTCTGCGGCGGATGAAATGGTTATCGGGGTGACCATGGGTGACCCCGGCGGTATCGGTCCGGAGATTGTGGTTAAGGCCCTGGCGGACCCGGTTATCCGCAGACAGGCCAAGTTCATCATATTCGGCATGGAAGAGCAGCTCGAATATGCTGCGGACGCGGCCGAGATAGCACCTTACTGGCTGCGGCACCAGCATGAGAAGCTCAGCGGTGACTATCCGCGTCGGGTTGTAGTGGCGGACTACGACGAATATCCTATTGCGGCGTGGGTCCACGGTCCGAATAAAATCGCGGGGGAGGCGTCGATACGGTTTTGCCTCGATGCGATAGACGCGGCTCGTGATGAGATAATCGACGCGGTAGTTACGGCGCCAATCAGCAAGAGCAGTTGGAAACTTGCAGGAGCCGATTGGCCGGGACATACCGAGATGTTGGCGGAGCGGTGCAAGTCGCCGCGGAAGATAATGATGTTCGTGGCGGGGCCTCTGAAGATGGCGCTTGCGACGATTCACGAGGCACTGTTCGACGTCCGGAACAAATTTACGATCGGCCGCGTATTTGAGCCGATAGATTTGCTTAATACGGCGCTTAAAGAATTCTTCGACATCGCAAATCCCAAGATAGGGGTGGCCGCACTGAACCCGCACGCCGGTGAGAACGGGCAGTTCGGCGACGAGGAGATACGGATAATAAGCCCGGCTATTTTGATGGCCCAGGAGGTAGGGATAAACTGCTACGGGCCGTATCCTGCGGACACGCTTTTTGTGCGGGCTGCGGACGGGGCGTTTGACGGGGTGGTGGCGATGTATCACGACCAGGGACTGATACCGGTCAAACTTCTGGCCTTTAACGAGGCCGTGAACATTACCATCGGTATACCGATTATTCGCACGTCTCCGTGTCACGGGACGGCCTTCGACATAGCGGGAAAAGGCGTGGCGAATCCTGCGAGCATGAAGGCGGCGATACGAATGGCCGTTGAAATGGCCAGGACAAAACGCTTAAAAACGGCACAAGTGAAAAACTGAAATGCAGACCAAACGGCACATTGAGCGCCTGCTTGCGACGGCAGGTGTAAGGCCCAATAAACGGTTAGGGCAGAATTTCCTGATAGATTTGAACCTGATGCGCCTGCTGATTGGTGCTGCACATATCAGGAGCGACGATGTTGTCCTCGAGGTCGGCTGCGGGACGGGGTCATTCACTGAGGGACTGGCTGAGGCAGCCGGTGAGGTTATAGCCGTCGAACTTGATAAGCAGCTTGCGGCTATTGCCTGCGAACAGCTTAAGTCGGCGCCGAATGTTACGATTATCAACGCCGATATCTTAGAGAACAAAAATACCATTTGCCATGAGGTGGCGGCGGCGGTCAGGGACGCTCGTTCTCGATTTGGGGGCCGGTGCAGGCTGGTTGCGAATCTGCCGTATAACGTTGCGGCGCCGGTAATGATGAACCTGACAACAGGGTCGCTTGTTGTCGATTCTATGTGTGTTACGGTGCAGAAGGAAGTTGGGGACAGAATGGTAGCGACTCCCGGCAGCGGCAATTACGGTGTGCTGAGCGTGTTCATGGTGGCGACGGGCGAGCCGCAGGTCATGCGCAAGCTCAAAGCGAGCGTGTTCTGGCCCCGTCCAGAGGTGGAATCGGTAATGATAAGATTCCGGAGGCTAAGGGATAAAGCCGAGCGGATTCACGATGTCGGTCTTTTTAAGGAAGTTGTGAATCTGTTTATGGGGCACAGAAGAAAGATGCTGCAGGCCTGCGTGAAATTTGCCGGCGGCCGGCTTGGCGAGGTTCAAGACTGGCACGATGTATTTGCCAGAGCCTTTGTCGAGCCGCACCACCGCGGCGAAGAATTGAGCGCCGATGAGTTCATCTCAATTGCAAACATCTGCAACGAACAAATGCAATGATATTTTAACTGACATTGCCCATATTATACGCCATAATAAATCCCGGCGCGCCGCCAGAGCCGAACCTGGTTATCCACGAAACCAGTTGACTTTTCCGCTGACGCTGTTTACTTTATAAAAGTAGAAGTTGGTATTGTAAACGGCCTAAGAGGCAAAAAAACGGTGTAGAATGCTCGTTTGATAGTTTTATATAAAATTATCCGTAGAAAAAATGGAAAAATGGAGATGTAAAAATGTCACATACAGAAATATTAAATATACTGAAAGCATTCAAGAAAAATTGTGCCGAACAATATGGAATAATCTCTCTTGGCCTGTTTGGTTCTGCAGCACGCAAAGAAAGTGGGGCAGAAAGTGATGTTGATATTGTTATAAAGCTGAAAAAACAGGACCTCTTTAATATGATAGGTATAAAACAGGATTTGGAAGAAATATTGGGCACAAATGTCGATGTAATCAGTTATCGTGACAAAATGAATGCTTTTCTTAAAAACAGAATCGATAAGGAAGCGATCTATGTATGATAAGGAGTTATATCGCACCAGTATTTTGACGTGAATGCCGAAGCAATTTTCGATGTCTGCCAAACCAAAATTAAACCTTTACACGATACCATAATCCAAATCATTGAGGATATAAAATAAGTGTTGAACAGCCAAGACTTCCTCTGCCAAATCCGGGCTCAAATCACTGCGGATTTGTGGCGGTGGGAGTGGCACTCGATGTTTACGGCGACGGGTAAGGACGCAATATGGCATGGGGCGGTTTCAATGTGAACGGCAAGGGCGGTGGTATCTCCGCCGAGACCCTGCGGTCCAAGGCCGAGGGCGTTTACGTTAGCCAGAAGTTGTGATTCCAGGTCGGCGTAAAATTTGTCGCTGTTAGGTTCACCAATCTTTCTAAGAAGCACTTTTTTGCTTAACAGGCAACACCGTTCAAAATCGCCGCCCATCCCAACGCCCACTACAAAAGGCGGGCAGGCATCGGCGCCGGCGCGAGCTACGACATCGACAATCCAATCGGCGACTTCCGATTTGTCGGCGGTGGGCTTAAACATCCTGAACCGGCTCTTGTTTTCACATCCACCGCCTTTGGTCATTACGGTGATAGCGAGCTTGTTGCCGCTGACGATAGTGTGGTGAATTATTGCAGGTGTGTTAGTGCCGGTGTTTTTCCGCAGGTCCAACGGTTCAGCCACAACGCTTTTTCTAAGCAGGCCCTCTTTGTAGCCCGCTGCAACGCCTTCGTTAATCGCATCGAAGAACGTTGCATCAGGATTATCCGTCGGGGGCTCAATCATAACGCCGGCGCCGGCCTCAACAAAGACAACCGCCAGGCCGGTATCCTGGCACAGGCAGATGCGCTCGTCAGCGGCGATGCGTGCGTTTTCAATAAGTTGGTCGAGAATCTTTGCTGCGCGCGGATTTGTTTCGCTCTTGGACGCGCTTTGAAGAGCGCTTAGCACATCGTCCGGCAGCTCGTAACAGCTTTCAATACAAAGCTGCTCAACTGTGCTCACAACTTTTTCATAGCTGACCGTTCGCATTGGGCACTTCCAATAATTCTTTACATCCGGGTTAGAGGCCGCGTGGGCCATCCGCCGTTGCCAAGGCTATGGCGGGACAAAAGGCCCACTCCATTCACTATTCACAAGCGACTATCGACTACTTTATGTCAACGAGGAAGGTTTTATACATGGTGTTTTCGAGGTCGTCTGCG
>CAZLWL010000048.1:0-11994 GCA_964563335.1 uncultured Pirellulales bacterium | reverse complement strand
CTACTTTATGTCAACGAGGAAGGTTTTATACATGGTGTTTTCGAGGTCGTCTGCGATTTTTAGGGCGATGACGTGTTCGCCGGAGTCTAAGTCTTCAATCACTATCGTAAAGAACTCATCTGTTGTGTCATAAACCATGTCATCCGGCAAAGCGGCGACCCAGTCGGCGTTGCTATCGACAGTATAACTTACCTTGCCGATGGCGGTGAATTCGTCCTTTATTTCTAGACTAATTGTTAGTTTCGAATTTCGAATTTCGAGATTCGAATTTTTTATTACAGGGGCGGTATTATCAACAACGAACGGGTCGCTGATGCGTGAGCCGGTTAGCTTGGTTGTAGTAGTGTTGCTCCTTTCATCGCCGGCGGTAACGCGCACCTCGTATCGGCCGTCCTCAATCGTCTTGGTGTCCCACTCGAACTTGGCCTTGGTGAATTCATCTTCGAGTTTAATCCAGTTTGCCCGGCCGAGCTTTCTGAACTCAATCTTATAAATCAGTGTGTCCTTATTGTCATCTTCCGCTTTGTATGTAATCTGGAACTGGCCCGGCTTTTTCTTATCGCCCTTAGCTGCGGTTACGGACAATACGCGGGGCGGCAGATTCGGAACCAGGTGCGGGATGGCGATTTCCCTGATAACGGGGGTCTGGCCGGCATCAGCCGTCTCAAGGGTGAGTTTATACTGGCAGAAACGACCCAGAGGACAGGTAAGCTGGGTGGCCTCGGTTACCTCGACGGGCTCGGTCCAGGGCGAGAAGGTCGGGTCGTTGGGGTCTTTGACATTGCCGCTTCGGGCCGACATCAGTACGCGACACACTGGGGGGATATCGGCATCGATTTGCAGCTTGCCCCACATCGAAGGCTGGCCGGCATCGAGCAGGTCGGAAGAGAAGGTGCCCTTGCTCGCAAAGGATTTGGAGAGGCTTACCAGCTTTGCCGGATTTGATGTGCCCAGAATAAGCTCATCGCCGACAGCGGTAAGAGCGGTTATCTGGGAGGCCTCTTTATCCTCGTAGGCTACGGACTTTTGCTCGGTTTCGGGGTTGATGGCAAACAGTTGTGCGCTATTTCCGGTGCCGAGCAGCAGTTGGTCGTCCTGGCGAACGATGGTGAAGAAAACGGCCTTTTCGCTGAAGATATCCGTAACAAAGCCGTGGGGGTCGATTTTGTATATGTGGCTTGCCTTTTTGGCGGACGTTCCGCGTTTGGCGGCAGGTGGGGCGGTGTCGGCGCCTTTGCTTTTTGCTTTGGAGGTGTTTGCGATTTTAAGTGTGGTGGTGCCGGTTTCCTTGCCGATATCTTTGGGTTTTGAGCCGGTGTCGGGTCTGCCTGCAGAAATTGTGGCTGAGATACCGCCGAACTTAAGCTGACTCTTGACGGCCTCGGCTGAGGTGGCTGCTACATAAAGGTTGTCCTCGCCATCGAACAGAAGTGAAGTAATTTCGGCTTGCTCGCTGTCGTACAGGATGGTTGCGGTATTGGCGGCCGGGTTGATTTTGTAAACCAGGCCTCGCTGGTCACAGCCGGCATAGACAAAGTCGTCATCGCCAATTGTCAGCGAGAGGATGTTTTTGTCGCGACTATCATAGACAAGCTGAGGATTTTGGCCTGCGGGGTCGAGGCGATAGATTTTGCCTTCCGGGCCGGTGCCGAGGTAGATGTTGCCCAAATCGTCAAGAGTGATTGCGAGGACGTAGGTTGCATCGGGCGGTGAGTATATTGTCTCGAACTCGCCGGCATCCAGGCGCATCAGTCGGCAGTCGTCTCCGCTGACAGCGGCCAGGAGCCGGCCCGCCGAATCCAGCGCCATTGCGAAGATGTGTTCATTGACAAAGGTCTCGTCGGCTTTGGGAGCGTTTGGGTCGGTAGATTCAGCCTTTGCGGCAGGAGCTTGTTTCGATTCGAGTGGGTAGGGCCTTGTTGCTTTGCCGTCGGCATATTTGATTATGTCACCATTCGGGCTGGTCCCCAGATATATAGTGCCGGCGGAGTCGGCAACGACGGCGTTTATAATCCAGATGTCCTTCAAGAGGCGACCACAGTCAATCTCGGCGGCTTCTCTTGCAAGTTTGATTGTTCCCTCGGAGTCGATAACGGTGTTTTGGGTTTCGCCTTTGAGTAAGTCGGCTGCCGAGCGGTGGCGCGTAATCTTGCTGGTGACGGCGGCGGACAAGCCGCTCAGGATAAACACGGCGAAACCAGCTAATAGAGTCATTTTTCTGATGTGAGACTTCTTCATCACAGATTCCTTTGTTATTTTTCCACTGTAATTTTCAAGGTCTTTCTGCCGAGGATGATGTCGCCGGTGTACGTGTCTTTTTGGAGCCAATGCTGGAACGGAAGGCTTGTTGTCGTCCTTTTGGCATCGCCCAGGAGCATGGCTTTTGTTTGCGGCAGGTCGGCGAGTTCAGCCCGCTGAATGACGATTCCGCCGGGGGGCAATGTCATTGTCAGATAGAGTCTGTCGCGGCGAATAGTCAGGAGATCTCTTAAGGCCTCGACCAAAGTCGGCAGGTCGTGAGTTGTGAATTTATGAGGTGAGACTTTTCGCAGGAATTCTTCATATCCATAAGCGCCGGCCACAAGGATATCATATTGGCCCGGCGGGAGGTCTTCGGGGACCTTGAACTGTAAGCGGTGGGTCTTCTTTTCGGACAGGTATGACAGCAGTACGACCGAGACATCGACTGTTTGGCCGGGGCGGGCTTTTGTATCAGAAAGTCTCACCGACCATATATTTGACAGTATGTTTTTCGGCAATACCTCGACCTCAAAATCGAGGGCGGTTATATTTACCCGCTGATAGGGATTGTTCATCAGCAGAGCCATTGTACCGACAGCTTCGTTTGCAAATTCGCGGATTGTCCGCCCGGAGGAGACGTTTTCAAAGCTGATTGGGTCGAAACCGTCGATGCCAATGTCGGCCTTGTACCTGACCATGTGCTCGGGCGGGAAGGTGCCTGCGGTTGCGATTGCACCGATAAGAGCGGTCCGGGTTACCAGCGGAGTGTAAATGCGATTGACGGCCACTTCACAGTCGTATGTCTTTGGACGCTCAGGCCCGGCGCTAAAGTGGTCAATTGTTATTCTCATCGGTATCAGTTTGGGGTGGGCGCCGATTTGGCCGTATATTCCGTTTGCGCCGTCGGCGCGGATAGCGCCTATTATTGGTCCGGCGGTGGCGAGCTTGAATGAGATGAGCATGTTTGAAGCAACGGTATGCACGCGGCCTGAAGCCATTGGCAAATCAACGTCGCCGTAGCCCAAGAAACCGTGGCCGAAGGCGAAGACCTTGTTATCCACGATTTCGGTGGTGGTGCCGATGACAGCCATTGAGATATCGCCGCTTACCAGCGGTATAGCCAGGACGCTGCCAGGCTCGAACGTCAGTTCTGAGTCTTGAGTTGTGAGTTCTGAGTTGGCCGAGCCGCCGGCTACGGGCATAAGGCCCAGCGGCTCGAACCACGGTGCAACGTGGTCGCATACTTCGGCGGGCAAAGAAGTAATTAATAGTTCTGAGTCCTGAGTTCTGAGTTTTGAGTTTGTGTAGCCGGTGGTTAAGCGGCTGTTAATGTCGGCAAGGTCGAGCGGCTTTGAAAAATCAAGGCCAAGCGATGCAGGATTGCCGGCCGAGGCGGGCGGCTGGGTGTTCGATGGTGGTCTGACCTGGAGCATATCTTCTATTGGGGTAACCTGATAAAGAGCATCTTTCGAGAAGCTCCAGCTTGCGGCAAGTGCCCCTGCCAGTCGGCCCTCGATGTAGACCGGTGAGCCGCTGCAACCTCTTATGGGGCCAAGATGTTTGAACCGCTCATCCGTTCCGACAACGATGATAGCGTCTCGGCCGGGCCGGATGTTGCGAACGACGCTGAGTACCTCCAAATCGAATTTTTCGACCGTGCTGCCCTCAAGCACGGTCAGACACCAGGCCTCCTGGCCCGGGTGAATCTCGTCGATTGTTATATACTTAGCTTTGTCGATGGCCGGGGCGACGGTCGAACTGCCGGCCGGTGAAAAAGGCAGGCACAGGGCCATAAAGCATAATAATGCGGATAGTTTTATGCCGATGGCGGTTTTTAAGATGTCAAACATTGCGTCTCTGATTTTCCCTTGACTACCTTTCATTCAGCGGTTACTATGAAGTATATAATACCATGAAATTTTTAATTGGCAACGATAATTCGTAGATTGATTAGCGAGGTGCCCTGTGGACCCAGAACATCGTCACGAACTGAAAACAAACGAACTGGCCGATTGGATTGCGCATCTGCCCGGTTTTCTGCGCCGGAACTGGGTTCAAGTTGTTGGCGCGGCTCTTATTATCATCGGCCTACTGGTTGTGCCGGTACTTAAGCGTGCGCGTCACAACGCGGCGCTGAACCGGCAGACGGAGACCACGCAACTTATCCAAAGGATCGCTCAGGAAAAAACTGCCGTGGTTCGCAACCAGAGCACCGGTATTCTGGAGATACAGAGCCAGTTGCTTGTCGCGGCCAATTCACTTGAAGCTGCAGCGGACAAGGCAAAGAATCCATATTCAGCGGCCCTTGCGCTTATCAAGCGGGGCGAAGCGCTGCGAGCGGATTTGCACTATCAATCCGGCGGCGTCGAGCGGTCGACTGTGGTGGCACAGATAAACCAGGCAAAGAAGGCTTACGAGCTGGCAATTGAAAAGGCGCAGGGCAATAACACGCTGACAGGCATGGCCAGAATCGGGTTGGGGCTTTGCGCCGAGGAGGTCGGCAAGTTTGACCGGGCAAAGGAGATTTATGAAGAAATAGCATCGAACGCCGACTTTGCCGGCACGGTATTCCCGGCACAGGCACAATTTCGTCTTGAGGTCATGGACGACAACAAGGCAAAATTTGTGTTTGTCGCCGCGCCGGAACCTGAACCTCCAACAGTCGAGTTCGAGATACCCGGAGGACTCGGGGGCGAAACCATCGACGAGCTAATCGGGCCCGTGATGCCACAAAGCGCCGGCGGCGAAACGTCCGAAACCGAAACAACACCGGATGCGTCCGGCGCCGAGTCAACTTCCGAGACTGCGCCGAGTGAAGCAGCCGATGAAACGCCCAGGGGCGAATCCGAAACGGATTAGCTGGACATGGCACCGACACCTGCTCCATCACCCGAAGATTCAAATCAGCCTGCCCAACCACCATGCGAACAGACAGTTGACAGCGACGTTCAAATGCTTTCTAAAGAAGGTGATGAGCGGGTGGGTGAGCATCTGCGGTTTCGCGTAGGTTCAAGTATAAAGCTGCGGCGGCTCGACAAGTATCTGGGGAGCCGATTCAGTCAGTTCAGCAGGACAAGGCTGCAAAAACTCATCAAGGCCCAAGGGGTAAACGTCAACGGCCAACCGGCCAAGCCGAGCCATAAGCTCAATCCCGGCGACGAGATCGATTTGATTTTGCCGCCGAGAGAGGTCAGAGAACTTATCCCGGAAGATATCCCGATAAGTGTCATATATGAGGACGCCGAGATGATCGTTGTTAATAAACAGGCGGACCTGATTGTGCACCCTGCCCGGGGTAATACGCACGGCACATTGGTGAACGGGCTTGTTTATTACGCCAATCAGCTTTCAACCGGAAGCGGCGAATTTCGGCCGGGGATTGTACACCGGCTGGATAAGAACACCACCGGCGTGCTGGTTGTGGCCAAGACGGACACGGCCCACTGGAAACTGGCAAGACAATTTGCACGGCGCAAGACGAATAAGACATATCTGGCGGTGGTCCACGGTACGTTGGAACTTAGAGCGGACCGTATAAATCAGCCTGTTGGTATGCATCCAAGAATGCGGGCAAAATGTGCGATTCGTCCGGATGGCAAGGAGGCGGTAACTTTTTACGAGGTGCTGGAAGAATTTCGGGGCTTTTCGCTGGTTAAGCTGTCGCCCAAAACCGGCAGGACCCACCAGTTGAGGGTACACATGGCATACTTGCAGCATCCGATAGTCGCCGATGATATGTACGGCGGCAAGGTGGTGTATGACCGGCAGATAAAAGACAAAGACGCCGAGGCGGCTGAGCCGGTCATTGACCGGGTCGCTTTGCACGCCTGGAAGCTCGAAATTCGGCACCCGATTTCCGGTGAAATGATGGAGTTTGTTGCTCCCCTGCCGGATGATATGCAACGGCTGATTGATAAGCTAAGAGAATTTCGCAGCGATAAGAACCACAGTTAAGGCCGCACTGTTTTGTTCTCGGCGGCCCTTGACTTTATAAAAGAGCGCACGGCAAGAACATATAGGATCGCTGCGCCTATAAAGCAGACCAGGCACCAAAACTCCACACGGGCCATGTTTTCGGCTGAATTTCTGCTGAGCAGCCGCCACAACGGACGGGCAAGGTTTCGAGACTTACTCGGCCAGAAAAGCTGTACATCGTAGTGATATATGGCGTCGATGACTACATGCAGCCAGACCCCGAGGACACCTGCGATAATCATCTTCCACAGTTTCGGTTTATAGCGCAAGCGCACTAATCGCATACCCCATTCAAAGAATCGCCGAACCGGCTTTATCCAGTAAGCGGCGGTGCCAAAGACAGCGCCGACTATCGCGCCTCCTAACAGGGTATGGAAGTGCCAAATCTGATGAGGTCGGCGAGCGTGGGCAAACATGATGTTGTACAACACCTCAAGGTCAACGACGACGTTGACCAGCAAGAACACCGGCACATCAATCACCTTGCGCAGTGCTAATCCAACAAACCCACTCGGCCCAAAATGATACGGCGTAAATGGCATAGACTATACTAACTCCAGCCTCTGATGAAAGGCCTCTGGATAGTCATCCCACGTTCTGTCTTGCAGGATTCTGCCTGCTTTCTTTTTATTTACACCGCCCCACTGCTTGAAGAAGAAAGGAACGTTAGCTTCGAGACACCGATCGCGCATGTTGGTCGCCCACTCAAGCTTCATCGGACGGGCACCCGGCCCGGATTCGCCACCTACAATGACCCAGCCTATTCCGTTAAGCTCCAAATCGAGCAAAGGCCCAAGCAGCGGCTCCAATGAGAGGAATCGTACTGCCGCTCCGACCGTTCGCAGGTCATCGGCCCGAGCGACACAATCATTGTTCTCAATCGTAACGCCCATCCAGACATTTTCCGGCCAGTCCAACAGTGGTGCAAGCTCACACAGCCGCTCAGACCGCTTTGTAAGTATCTGGAAAGTGTGGCGCTTGTTGGCACTCATTACCGAGAAGACATCCTGTATGAACTCAACCGGTATTTCCTCGTGGAACAAATCGCTCATCGAATTAACAAATATAATACGCGGCTTTTTCCACCGGTAGGGCTCATCAAGTGCTTCCGGGTGGAGTGTTACTTCAAAGCCGTTTATATACCTTCGCTGACCCATCGCCCGGAGCCGCTTCGCTATCCTCTCGGCATAACAATTAGCGCATCCTACACTAATCTTGCTACAACCCGTAACAGGATTCCAGGTCGATTCCGTCCATTCTATTGCCGATTGTGCCGCCATTACGTAACGCCTCTATCTCTATACTTATCAAATATATCCTTCACAATCTTTGCGCCGACCTTATTATGCGAAGCAAAGAAAAGATAATAAACGATGGATCCGGGCACGTCGGTAATCCGAGTACTTAGCTCGAGGAAATATTTCCTCAATCAACAATTTGTTGCAGTCTTCTTCGTAAACGTACACATTGGAAAGGTCTGCACTTAATTTGCGAAGCGCATTGGCTTTCCCGCCATCAAGGTCGATAAAATGAAACTCTTTGAAGGGGGGCTCAATATTCAGGGCATTCAAAGGGCTCCCGGGAATATATTCCTGTGTCCGCCTTGAAATATGAACCCCTGCACCAGCGAATCCGTCGATATATAGATGTCGTCGGATGTTAGGTCTCTTATTTATTATGGTCGAGTACGCTTTTGCATACTTCTGAACGATGTCCAATTTAACTTCAGACCAGTAACTTATCTCGTCTAACTTTACATTAGCCATGATTGCCAAGTATAACAAATTATTCTGCGGTTAGCGACCATCCAGCACAAGGCACGGCAAAAATTAATCTGCACCTAAGTGTTCGTTTTTTTGCAGGTAGTTTTGGACGTAGTTTTTTATTGCATCCTCGAGGGAGGTTGGTTCTTTTTTATAGCCGGCGGTGCGGAGCTTGGTGATGTCGGCCTGGGTGAAGTACTGGTATCTGTCGCGGAGGTTTTCCGGCATCGGGATATAGTCGATATGGGGCTCTTTGTTCATCGCTGCAAAGGTCGCCTTTGCCAGGTCGTTCCAGGTTCGAGCTTGGCCTGTGCCGATATTGAAGATGCCTGCAATCTTTCGATTGTCTAAGAAGAAAAGCGTCATATCCACGGCATCCTTGATATAGAGGAAGTCGCGCTTTTGCTCGCCGTCTGCATAGTCGGGACGGTGGGACTTGAAGAGGCGGACTTTGCCGGCGGCATTTATCTGCTCAAAGGCCTTTACGACGAAGCTTCGCATCTCGCCTTTGTGATATTCGTTCGGCCCGAAGACATTGAAATATTTAAGCCCAACAATTCGTTTGAGCAGGCCGGCACGTCTTGCCCACAAATCAAACATCTGCTTGGAGTAGCCGTAAATATTTAACGGCTGCAGTTTGTCGAGTTCGGCCTCGTCGTCGGAAAAGCCCTGCGAGCCGTCTCCGTATGTCGCGGCGCTGGAGGCATAGATAAACCGTATCCCGTCCTGGACGGCCCGATTGGCTAATATCTTCGAGAAGTCGTAATTGTTCCTTATCATATAGGAAGCGTCCCGCTCGGTGGTATCCGAGCAGGCGCCCATGTGAAATATCACCTCGATGGGCCAGTCAATCTTGCCGGCTGTGAGCATTTCAAGAAAATCGTCGGCCTCGACGTAGTCGGCAAAGCGCAGGCGCCGCAGATTCTTCCATTTCTCATCGCTGCCCAATATGTCAACTATGACAACATCGTCGATGCCTCTGCTATTGAGCCCTGCCACTATTGCCGAACCGATAAAGCCTGCTCCACCTGTAACTATAATCATTGTTCATTCCTTTATCTGATACTGCTACGTTTTCATCGAGTCAAATCCTATAAACGCAATCGGTAGAAAGATAAAGACCGGCACCCATGGCCACAGTTCGGGCCTTACCTGATTGAAAATCACTTCGGTAGCGACCATTCTGCAGGCAAATGTCACGACAAAGCAGGCGATTGTGACAGCAAAGCTTATCAGGATGGCCGATTTCATCGCCTTCGGGTCGCGACAAACCAGAATTGGCAGGGCTACCATGAGCATCACCAGGTTGATAACGGGGTCGGTGATGCGAAAATGCTTTTGGCTGTAAAGCTCAGCCAGGTCCTTTACCCTTGTTCCCTTTTCGGCCAATATGGATAGTTGTGCCGAGCTAAGCAGTGATTTGTAATCTTCCTGCCGCCTTACCGGTATATCTTCGGGCGTTACATCGCTTTCGTAAAAGACTACGGGCTCAGGCTGTTGGCTCATCGCCAGTTCCTCATCCTGCTTGACAATCTTGAGGAATATTCCATTTTCCAGGTCCCACCGGTTCTTTTCGGGGTTGTAGGTCGCACTATCGGCCTTGATTTGGCCCACCACCTCCAACCTGATTGAGTCGGGTATGGGCTTGCGAATGATTATGGTCGGCTTTTGCATAGTGCGGCTCTTTTCGTCGAAGTTTTGTGTGTTAATCAATGAGCCCCTGCCGTCGCTCATGAACCACACGTCATAGGTTTGTTCGCCCGGCAGGGCATCGTGAGGTCGCACAAGCTGATTTGCCAGACGTGGTATGATCAACTCCTGATCGACAACCAGAAGGGCCGTAAAAAGAATCGAAAGCAGCACAACAGGCGCTATGATTCGTTTGAGACTCGTACCGGAAGCCATCACGGCGATAAGCTCATTGGTCCATATCATTTTGCCTAATGAAAACAAGGCGGCGATGACGGTAATGAAACCGGCAAGGTAGCGGAAGTAAAGTGCGCTTTGGACGCCGTAATACGTCGCCATATTCGAGAGAACCTTCCAGGCGCCTAAACCCGAGTGCTCCGCAAATTCATCGAGGTTGATAAACAAGTCGATAACAATACACAGTCCCATCAGCACTATCAGCACGATGACGTAACCGATAATGAAGTTGCGGGCAATGTATCTGTCTAAAATCTTCATAATCGCCGTGTTTATGTTCTGAGCAATTTGTGATATACCACTATAGTCAGGACCGACAATATAATCAGTCCGCTCCACATCACCATTATGCCGACCGTCGCAGGGACCGCAGGATTCTTAGTCAGGTCTTTGCCTGCCAGTATGAATACTACAAGGACCGCGGCGGGAATTGCGCTTGTTCCGAAGGCGCTGAGCAAATGGCCGCCTTTGAAGATTATACCAAGCGCGATAGCGATCAATACAAGCGTGGTGCACCCTAAGCCTAAGACCAGCCTGGAGTGAATCTCCGAGCTTATTTCGTTGGTCGTGCTTTGGATATCGCTTTTAAGCTTCTCTTGCAGACCAATCAGGCCCGGCGAAGCAGTCGGCAATATAGAGCGGACGTCCAGGAGCTTTTGGAGCAGATTATCTCCGGCAAGTCTTTCTTCGATTACCTCGGGCACGGCAACATTTTTGACCACATGCTGTTGTGCCAATCCCTTTAAGCCGTCGCTCTGCTGCCAGGTAGGGCTGTAAAGAACAATCTCCAGCGGCGACCCGATCTGGTTGTCTTCTAATCTCAAGATGCCTTTTTCGCTTTCCCAGTGTAATATCAACTGCTGACGGACCTTATCATACTCCGACAACTTCACTGTGTGGCTCAATTCAATTGTGGGCGGCTTGTCCTTGGCCTTCTTGCTGAGATCGGGAGATCTCGGTACGCACCTGCCCGCACTGAACATAACAATCCTGTCTTCGGCGAGAAGCTGATAGTATCCCGTGCCCTCGGCGGCTATCGTCTCGGCGATTTGGTCAGCCAACAGTTCCGCCGCTAACTGTGCCCGCATTCTAAGTGCGAGCTTGCGGATGGGATTAAAGCTGAGCATATCGACTTTTATCCGCTTTATCTGGTCGATCTTCTGAAATTTTATGCTGTCGGCTAACAGCGATTCGAACCTGCCTGAAACAGGCAATTGCTGAAAGTAGGCCTGGCGGCCCTGGTTGTCAATTGTATAAGCCTCTCGCGCAACCACCGTAACCTTGTTATACAATTTGCCGATGTCGACGAATACTATCTTTGCGGCCTCTGCGGTAATAAGTTTTGTTATATCTGAACCTTCGGATTCGATGACTACAACTCCGCCGAGCGCATCCTCGGCCGGCGCTGCCTGGTCGGCGTAGATTCTAAAATCCCCGTCGGGCAGCGTATAATATCCTTTACGGTCGATATTTCTAAAGAGTATCTGCTTGACGTTACCCTGGATGGCCTTTTCGGCGCGGTGGACAAAGGCGGGGACGACGTGGAAACTCAGAATAAGGGTAACTATGGCGACAATAATCGCCAGACAAAGCCCGGGATAAATGAGCGTCAAAAGACTTATACCGCTTGCCCGACAGGCATCAAGCTCATTGTCATAAGCGAATCTGCCGTATATCAAGGCCGCAGCGAAAAGAGCGGCCATGGGCAGCACAAAGGTCAAAATAATAGGTATAAAGTAGCCCAAAAGGTGAACCACCTGTTTCGGACCGACGCCGAATTTTTGAATCGGCCCTACTAACATACCGGGAATCACCGTCAGGGTAAGCGCGACGGCGGCGAGCACGAAAACCCGCAGCAGCTCACGAAATATATATCTGTGTATCGTAAAAACCATGACTGTCATTCTCACAGAAAACCCCCATTTTGCAACAAAATTTTATATTGGGACAGACACCTGTTTTTGCCGGATTTTAGTTTCTGATTTTTCTACAATTGTGTTTGAAAAATACGGGTTTTCTTTTATTATTTCTGGTTCTCATCCAATAAAGTTGGTGATGGAGGACACGGTACTTAATACAACCTTATGTC
>CAZLWL010000047.1:0-18368 GCA_964563335.1 uncultured Pirellulales bacterium | reverse complement strand
TTCTTCATCCCGCGTGTCCCGCATGTCCCGAAACCTCGGGGATACCTCGGGGATATATCGGGATTCAGAATGACAATTTTCAGACCTTTTCTACAAAGCACCGATTCTATTGACCTTTGAATATTAAATGGAACGTTGCTGCACAAGCAAAGCGAAGATGTCATTCCCGCGAAAGCGGGAATCCAGGCCTGTTCAAGGCGTTTCTGGACCCCCGCCTCCGCGGGGGTGACAGAGCGTTACTGTTTCTTTAGTTTTTCAAACATCAATAAATTGCCGCAATTGTTACAAATTCCTGCCGGACAAATATTCGCCGAGGTGCTTCCTTGCCCAAATCCGTTAAACTTCCCTCCGTCTAAATGTAGGTCCCGCGTCCCTGAACCAGCCGGGTTGGGCTTACTGGGTCGTATGCTATCTTACACTATCACCCCCACTGGCTGAATATATAGGCCCAGCCTGGCTGACACACTCGCGCTAAAGCCTTTCGTATTTTATCACCGCCCGGTAAAGGCCGTTGATGCGCTTGCCGTCCACTACCATCGGCGGATACATTTCATTTCTCGGCTGCAGGCGCACCGTGTCGTCCGCCTCGAAGAAGACCCGTTTGAAAGTAGTCTCGTGCGGCTGGCTAAAACGCACGAAACAGTCATCGCCGTTGGATACTTCCGCCGCAGGTGAAAATACGACTATATCGCCCTCCGTGAATTTCGGCTCCATCGAATCACCTACCACCCGCACTGCAAATGTATTGGGGTCGTGCATATCCGGGCAGCGAACGTAATCGTCGGAAAAACCCACCGGGTAACCGAGGTCGTCAAAGTCCGTCGGATACCCCGCTGAAACCTTGTTTATAACAGGTACTAATTGGCCCGGCTTCAACCGTGCCGGTTGTGGCTCGACATCCAGCACTTCGGCGCTGAGGATATCGCTCAGTTCTGCCGTGTCCCTCTTACGCTCAAGGACATCCCTTATGAGCTGGCGGTATCGTCGGTTCTGGGCGTCTATCGCTTCATAATCACGACGGACAT
This sequence comes from uncultured Pirellulales bacterium, assembly GCA_964563335.1. Taxonomy (GTDB): domain Bacteria; phylum Planctomycetota; class Phycisphaerae; order Sedimentisphaerales; family Anaerohalosphaeraceae; genus QNBT01. Next base: position 17,343 of record CAZLWL010000047.1, on the reverse strand, counting down.
CCGCCGGCATACGCTCGACGTGGGCGATATGCTGCAAAAGACCGGCCTCAAAATCCAGCACCGTCTCGAGTTTCCGCAGGAGATTGTCGCTGGGCGGATTCGTAACCCTCCCCGTTTCCACAGTCGATAGATACGGCTTGGAAAAGCCCGTCTTTACGGCAACCTCATCTAACGTCAGATGAAGCTCTTGCCGCCTGGTTCTGATTATTTGACCCAATGACATAATTGGAATTATACTTGCATCCGCGCTGAATGCAAGACCCAATTACTCACGATTCGCCGGTTCTCCGGTTTCACCCGTCATTGACAACTACGCGGCAACCCCAACAATATTATTTAGCCGCGGGTTTTACCCGCGGTTTTAACTGCCCCTGTGGGATTTAAGTTTCTGCGGTCTGTTTTGCCCTTTCGTGCAGGATGTCCATCTTGCTGCGGATCTCGTGGGCCATCTTGCTGTTGGGGAAATCCCGAACGATCTGCTGGCCGGTCTCTAATGCCGTTTGCCATTGTCTCTCGGACACGGCTAAAGAGAACTGAACACCGAGATTGTGCAGCTTCGTTCTAAAAACGCTGCTTGCAGATTCCTGAAGCGCAAGGCCCTCGGTCGGCGTCAGATACTGGTCCAGCTCCTTCAGTATCTCCAGGCTCTGGTCGGTCTGCTGGCGTTTAACGGCATTGTCCCAGGCGGCAAGCAGCTCTCTTTTGCGTTTATTCTTTTGTCGCTGGAGCCTGGAGGGCATTGCCCTGGCCTTTTCAGAGTGGGGGAAGTTCGAGATGAGTCTTTCGATTACAGCCATAGCCTGGGACCAGTGTGACTGCTCGCACAGCTTCTCAACGTGGGCGATTATCTGGTTGACTCGTTCTTCTTCGGTGGCGCTGCGATATTTATCAGTCGTCCTTCGCAGATGCTCGGCAAGGTCCTTGTATGCCGTCCGCTCAGCCATGGCGTCAATCATCGCGTAGGTCGTGTCAAAATCGTGTTGATGCAGCTTGGCTAATATCGCCTCGGCCAGTTCCATTCTGTCGGCGTCGCGAAAGGCAATCTCCTTGGCCGCATCGCTCAAACGCACACCCTGGGCTATCTGGCCTAACAGGTTGCGGTTCCTGGTTACCATCTCTACGGTGTTATCAAGCTTCTCAGCGTTATCCTTGATACTCTTGACGTTTTCACGCGTCAGCAAAAGTATCGCGAAAAAGCATGACAGAACCGCCAGGACAAAGCTGACCGCCCCGATAGTCCACAGGGCCAAGGCAGTCCTGGACCCTTCCGGCGCTGCATGGGCAACAATGGCTCCGGCAATGCCCGTCGCCACTGCAACCAGTACCAGCAGAACAAACAAGAAATGCCACCCGAACCGCCACAATTGTAAGTTTGTATCCGATTTTATGAGTTTCATAATTGCATCTCTCAAATAAAATCCGTAAACTGAGCCTCTTATCTTGATTTACAAATTTTAGCGATTATAGGTTCTATAAGGATAATAAGACCTCAAACGCCGGTTGTCAATCGTCCAGACCCAATTATAAGCTGCCGGGCCGACAAATGTCCACCCCTGCCGAATAGACTTTGGCGGGCGATTAGCCGATACAATACGAAGCGAAATGTAATGCCGGAGCTGCAAAGCTATGAAGAAATGTCCTTTTTGCGCCGAAGAGATTCAGGCCGAGGCTGTAAAGTGCCGTTTCTGTGGTGAATGGCTCAACCAGCCTGACGGGGCGGCTGCGCCGCCCGCTGCGACGCTGCGCAGACACGGCGAGAAGCCTAAATGGTATTCCTCCACGTACGTCATTGTCATCGCTATTTTGTGTGTGGGGCCGTTTGCGCTGCCGCTCGTATGGTTCAACCCGCGCTATAAAATAACCATCAAGGCCGCAGTCACAGCCGTTGTCATAGTGTTTACCATTTTGTTGAGCATGCTTATGAGCCACATGTACAGCAGTCTGATGGGGCAGATAAAGGCATTAGGCTATTGACCGCCCGTGCCTTGGCATTACACGAATGAAGAAGCGATGACCTGCTTTCTCTCCGAGGGATTATCGTCGGTCTGACGCACCAGGTGGGCCCAGCCGGCCGCAAGGGACCCGGCGGAGTCATCAGGGTCGTAAGACCGCCGAGGAAGCACCAGGCCGAAAGGGCTTGATGAAAGGATGGGCCTGTTAGCTCTTAAGGCAATCGACCATGAAGCAGCAGTCGGTGTATTGGCACCAGTCAACTGCTGTGCCGAAGCAGGGCGTACAGTTCTCCGCTCGCTGGATGGCGTGGATAAGCTCGGTTTTCTTCATTTTACCGGGCGTGATGCCGAGCTTCCTGGCCTTCTTTTGTATCTGGGGTATCGTCATGCTTTTTTGCTTCTTTGTCTTTAGCACTGGCATTGTATTGCTCCTTTGAACATTTCAACTGTCCGAACCGTCCCTATCATTTCGGCCTTTTTCGGGCCTTCCATCACCATTTTCTTCCCAAAAACCCAAAAAAAGACTCTCAAGCATCGCTAAGCAAAACTTGCCGTCGCCAGTAACGTCCGCACCGACCACATCGAAGTTGCCGTCCGGGACAACGGCCCCGGCTCAGGAACCGCAAATTCTCGAAACTCGACCGTACCATTCCCCGGCAGTACCACGCCCGTCATCTTACTCTTTGCAAATTTTCCCCTTTACAAAAGCTCTGCCTTCTCTTCAAACTTCCCGCCCACGGGAAGCACAGATCCAGGTCCTGCCCATATAGCCAAACTTGCAAAGAAGTGCACCCAAAGCACACAGGGGCATACCTACAAAGATACACCAAAAATGCCTCGGAGGCCCCGAACCACTCATAGCCGAGAAGAAACTGAGAAAACCGACCACTAAAAAAATCACCCCAACACCTAATCTCACAGGCCCCAATACCCTTAAAACGTCCCTGCCTCCTTTGCCCAGGTTACGCTCATTTTACATGAAACGTACTGTTCCTCTGCAAATTCTCTTGGTAACGAAAACTTGAATGACTTCTCACTTTTCGCAGGCAGAACCATCACAAACTTTTCAGTATGACCTGCATCGACCATTTGGCCCTCACCGTCATAAAACCGCACTTCTAAATGCACATCCTCCCAATCGATGTCGCTATTGTTTTTCATTATTCCAATCACTGCGACCGTCGGCCCGGATTTCCTCTCCCCGAACTTCAATTCGGAACTGGTAACCGCTATCTGGTTTCTGTAAACAGCAAACGGTTCTCCGCGATCAGTTATGCGTCCAAAGAAGCTAACAAAATATAACAATGGGATGGCAAAAAGCGCCACACCAATTATCGTAGCTAAGGCTGGATGGTATGTCATCATCGCCAGTTTACTTTGCCAATGGTGACAATACGGACACTTTTTTGCACGACTGTCGATCTCCATATAGCACATCTTGCACAATTTCACTGCTGGCTGCTCCATAGCTATTCTCCAAATAATCTAAGATCCTTGTATCATTCCACCACCACAGCGATGCCATAAGCTAAAAACCGGGCTGCGCAGTCCGGGTTAATGCACTTTTGAAAGGCTGCACCGCTATGCTCTGACATATTTACTCCTTCGCGCTATTACTATTTCAGGACCCCAATACTAAACTCTCAATCTAAATTAGTCGATTCTAATCCTCTCTGCGCTCTCCGCGACCTCGGCGGTGAACTAAATACCAACGACTAACGACTAACTCCCATTTATTGCTTGTACCAGCTCCGGCAACTCAGCGATATTGTCAATTCTTTCAACGCCGTCCGGCGCCTTCTTCCCGGCGTTTGTATAGGCTTTCTTCAGCACTGGCTTCATCCCCGCCCGCAAAGCGCCCTTAACGTCCTTATTGATCCGGTCGCCCACATAAATAATATTCGCAGGCTCCGCCCCTACCTGCCGGGCCGCTTCCAAAAAGATGCGCTTGTCCGGTTTGCGAAAACCGAACTCGCACGAATAAACCCGCGTATCGAAGAAACCTATCAATCCTTCCTCGGTCAAATGCCTGTCCAGCGCACCGGCGCTTACAAACGTATTTGAGACTATTCCTAATTTCAGCCCCGCCTCGGTGAGTTTGGTAAGCGTTTCAGCAAGGTCCGGCTCCGTCCGGGCCCGTTTGCGGAGCGGCTCATACCACAACCAGTTCAACTCTTGCCACTCTTCACGGCTCAAATTAAAACCCCTCATCCTGCCGTACTTTTCTAACAGGGCCAATGAATCGAAGTCTCTGCCGGTTATCAGGGAAATATAATACCGCACGTACAGGCCCCACATGTTTCGCCAGAAGTAGCGCCGAAACCGCCCCACCGGCTGATTGAGCTTCTTAAGAAAAGTATAAGACCGTCTGCCCGCCTCTTTGAAGAGTCTGCCGCTGTCAATCTTTCCAAAGTTGACTAACGTCTCGCCGAGGTCAAACAGGACCGCTCTGATTCTCGTCTGCACCACAATCGGTTACCTCAATGGCGGCAAATTCTTGCCGAAAGCATCATTGATCCAGGCGTTCATTTCCTCATCGGAAATCGCCGACACTCGCTCGGCGGCATACTCAGAGTCAATCTTGTCCTTTATCGCCACTACCCGCGGGTCGTGTTTGGCTATCTCGATTTCATACCTTTCCTCGATATAGTGCTTAATGCCCGCAGCTCCGGTCTTATCGGTGATCGCCACGCCCACCGCGCGGTTGAGCAGCTTCTTGGTGTCGAAGCAGTTGTAAATCTCTTCATTTTTGAGCAGGCCGTCGGCGTGAATGCCCGCACGGGTAACATTGAAGCCCTTGCCGACCAGCGGATAGTTGCTCGGTATTTCAAAACCCAATTCCTTGTTGACATATTCCGCCAGCGAGGTAATCGCTGCGTAGTTGATTCGGCTGTCCGTGCCTTTAAGCTGGGCATGTTCTATAATCAGCGCCTCCAAAGGCGGATTGCCCGTCCGCTCGCCGACGCCGAATATTGACGTATTGGCGGCGCAGCACCCGTAAAGCCATGCCGTCGCAGCGTTTACCTGCACCTTGTGCAGGTCGTTGTGCCCGTGCCATTCGAGCCATTCCGATGGTACACCGATTTGCCGCAGCCCGTGGATCAGCTTCGACACGCTTCGGGGAAGCGACACCCCTGGAAAGCTCACACCGAAGCCCAAAGTATCGCACATACGAATCTTGACCGGCGAATCGTACTCTTTGGCCAGCTTCATCAACTCTGCGGCAAACGGCAGGACGAAACCTTCGTAATCCGCACGGGTAATATCCTCGAAGTGGCAGCGGGGTACGATCTTACTGTCCAGAGCAGTCTTTACGACATCGAGATAGCTGGCCATAGCCTGGCTGCGGGTCTTGCGCAGCTTCAGAAAGATGTGATAGTCGCTTGCCGAGGTCAGAATACCGGTCTCGGCAAGCCCCATCTTGGCAACCAGCTTGAAATCAGCCGCCACTGCCCGAATCCAGCCGGTAATCTGAGGAAATTCGTAGCCCCGCTCCTTACAAAGCTCGACAGCCTTTCGATCCCGCTTAGAGTACAGGAAGAACTCGCACTGGCGAATCAGGCCCGTTCCAGCATCGATTTCATGGAGAAAATCGTAGATTCTGAGTATCTGCTCGGGCGTATACGGTGGGCGGGCCTGCTGGCCGTCCCTGAAGGTTGTGTCGGTTAGCCATATCTTGTCGGGTATCTCAAAGGGGACTATCTGGCCGTCAAAGATGACTTTGGGAAACTCGGTGTATGGAAAAGTCTCGCGGTAGAGCTTCGGCCTTTGGACGTCCTCTAATCTGATGTCTTCGTCGGTCATAGTAATTCTCCAAGCTCTTATCCGGTCAGTACTTATGTAAACACAACGCGCTCACACTTTCGACCCGGCCGCGATGCAATAAACGTATCACGTGGCCGCAACAGGGCGGTCACACCCCATCTCTAACACAGTAGCCGAGGTGGGAGTCGAACCCACATGCCCATTCGGGCAGGGGATTTTAAGTCCCCAGCGTCTGCCATTCCGCCACTCGGCCGGTAATTGTAACGTATTGTGAATTAAGAACTTAACAGCAGTGTTGTTTTTTGAACTTTTACTACTCTGCGAAGTCCCGGCGCGCCGGGGCGTAGCAAGAGCTATATCTCAGCCTTCAAAAAGCCGCTGGTTCATCTCAACACGCCAGACCCTTTTCTCAGTCACCCGCCCCCCACGCGGATACAGCACCTGCTTTCAGTTGGGCTGTCTCACTATTATATGGGGACAACATGGTTTTGCAAGATATTTCTTGGACTCGTAATTATATATTATCAAGGGAGTTAGAGGCAGAGGTCAGAAGTCGGAAGACAGAAGGCAGAGGTCAGAAGTCGGAAGTCAGAAGGCAGAGGTCAGAGGTCAGAGGTCAGAAGTCGGAAGTCAGAAGACCCCGGCGCGCTCCCGATGAATCGGGACTGCGCTCAACAGAAGACAAGGTTTGGGGGTAGAGTAGAATTTGTCAGTGATTAATTGCGTGTTTTGGTGGAAGGCTCTGGGAAGTTGAGAGTTTGAGGATTGTATAATCTTGAAACGAAATGCGATAGAGCATGAGTTGAGGATAGTTAGGCTGGAATAGATGACATTAGGGAGAACAATATTATGACAGAAAATGACAAAAATCAGTGTTAATCAGCGTTAATCCGTGTCTAAGAAATTCATTAAGAAACAGTGTTAATCTGTGTCTAAAAACAAAAACGGTCAGTTTGAGTAATTTATAGAATTGGTATGAGGGTTGATTTTGGGCTGTCTTTTGATATGCTCTGTGTGCCGGTTTGTGTGCGACTGATTACAAGGAGAACAGATGGACTATCAGAAATTTGTAGAGTTACAGATTGCCGGGATAAAAGAGGCGGTAGGCGATGCGACCGCCGTCAACGCCCTCAGCGGAGGAGTGGACAGCTCGGTAGTAACAGTGCTGGGGCATCGGGCTTTGGGCAATCGGTTTAAGACGTACTTTGTTGATAGTGCCCTGATGCGGGAAGGTGAGCCCCAACGCGTTGTGAAAACCTTTGCCGACATGGGCATCGGCGTTCAACTAATTGACGCAAGGGCCGAATTTCTGGCCGCGCTCAAAGGCCTGACAGACCCGGAAGAAAAACGCGAAGCGGTAACAAAAACGTTTTACGCAAAGGTATTCAGCAGGCTCGTCAAAGAAACGGGAGCTAAGTTCCTGTTTCACGGGACAATCTTAACGGATATTGAGGAGACCGTTGCCGGCATCAAGCGCCAGCACAATATCCTCGCCCAGCTTGGTATCGACCCGCAGGAAGCTTATGGATATACGGTAATTGAGCCGTTAAAAACACTCCGCAAGGACGGTGTCCGCGAGGTGGCAAAGGTGTTGGAGCTGCCGGCTGAAGTTACCCGGCGGATTCCATTCCCCGGCCCGGCGTTAGCCACGAGAATTGTGGGTGAGGTAACCGAACAGCGCCTCGAAACAGTACGGGCGGCAACGGAAATCGTGGAGGAAGAATTAGGCGATAGCGGCGCGTTTCAGTACATGGCCGTGCTGTTGAATGACAAAGCGACCGGTATTCGCAGCGGCAAGCGGGAATTCGGCGAAATCATCGTGGTAAGATGTATTGAGAGCATAGACGCTCGAACGGCAACGGCAACCGAACTTGACTGGCCGAAGCTGAACAAAATCTGCGAACGAATCACGCAGATTCCCGGCGTCAATCGCTGCCTCTACGACTTAACGCCGAAACCGCCGGCTACCGTTGAATATATATAAAAAACGCCGACCATTACGCCGAAGACTCGCCAGGTGCTTGGAGCCGGTGGCGGAACTTGGAATGGCGTTAAATGATTGGTCTTTTTATGCCGTGCGGCTGTTTTAGACCGCTACGACCATTGGTTTTGTGAAAATCGAGTATGATTTTGGCTGCCTCACGCGGCTCATCCACCACCGAAAAGACATCCAAATCTTCCGGCGATATATAGCCGTGTTTATTCAACATCTGCTCGGTCATCCAGTCAATCAGACCCGACCAGTACTCGCTGCCCATCAGAATAACCGGAAAATGCGCCTGCCTGAGCGTCTGTATCAGCACACAGGATTCGAAGAACTCATCCATTGTCCCGTACCCGCCGGGCATCACCACAAAGCCGTTGGCGTATTTCAGGAACATCATTTTACGGCAGAAGAAATATCGAAAGTGCAGCGAAAGATTCTGATACTCATTGGGCATCTGCTCCACGGGCAGTTCGATGTTCAGCCCGATGCTCTTGCCGCCTGCCTCAGCAGCTCCCTTGTTAACGGCTTCCATGATCCCACCGCCGCCACCCGTTATCACCGCAAAACCCGCCTTGGCGATTTCACCGGCGGTTTGCTCGGCGAGCTTATAATACTTGTTGTCAGGGCCAATCCGCGATGAGCCGAATATCGACACAGCCGGGCCCACGGACGAAAGCTCCTCGAACCCCTCCACGAACTCGGCCATTATCCGGAATATCCGCCACGTCTCTTCGGTTGGTACGCTAATTTCGCCCATTGGTTAACTCCAGGCTAATTACATGAAAATCAACATTATATCGGCTTAAACGGCCCTGATAATGAGCATAAAAGTTACCACATTTGCGGATTATTCGCCGACGGACAGTCACCCATTATAGCACAATTACCACAATCAGGTCTGCGGGCCTTACAAACATTTCTACCATGAAATATCAGCAAATGGCTGAACATCGTCCAGCCCCCCCACTTTCGCTTCGGCACAATCTCCATCATGTCATATTCAAGCTTGACCGCATCCTTATTGGCCCCTGAAAGCCCCAAACGCCGGCTGAGACGAATCACATGCGTATCACAGACCATCCCGGGGGTATTAAACACGTTACCCAACAGCACGTTGGCCGTCTTTCGACCAACGCCGGATAACGTCAGAAGCGCTTCCATGTTATCCGGAACCCGCCCGCCGAATTTATCCACTATTGTTTGGCAGCAGCTTTTGATGTTTGCCGCCTTGTTTCGAAAAAAACCGGTCGGACGAATATCCGCCTCAATCTGTTTGATGTCCGCCTTCGCCCAGTCGACGGCGCTTTTGTACTTCTTAAACAAAACCTCTGTAACTGCATTTACCCGAACATCGGTGCACTGGGCCGAAAGAATCGTTGCTATCAGCAGTTCAAGCGGATTTGCATGTCGAAGCGCGGTCTTTGCCTCCGGATAAAGCTTCTTAAGCCGCGGAAAAATCCTTTGCACACGCTCAGCAGCCTCAGCCTTATTAACTTTAACTTTAATCTTTGCTCGCTTCGCCATCTATCGACCTTTACATTACTAATGGAACATGGGTGCCATCCCGATCTCATCGGGATTTGGCCGTGCAGAAGCAATGTTGTCCTCTTAGCATACTCTACACTGCCAAGCTGGCGCTTGACAGTGGCACCCGAATATCCTATTTCGATTTCTTAAATAACAACTACTACTCTGCGAAGTAGCTTCCACCCTCCGTAGTCCCGATGTCATCGGGACGGAGGACGGGTCGCTACGTAGCACGAGTTGTTCGGTTTGTTATAAAAAAATCAATAATCTGCCGCATCCGGCAAGCTGTTGAGAACCTCCTTCAAGTCGTCCTTGCCGATTAACCCGCGCAGTTTCTCCTCTTTGCCCCCGGGCAACAGCAATACACTAACCGGAACGCCCGGCTCATGATATACATTCGCCAGGTCAACCGTCGCAGGCGCCCCAGCTAAAGTCGTATCGCCCTTAAACGCCACTACTCCTTTTTGTTTAATAAGCTCGCTGATGTCTTTTCGCATATAAACAAACCTTTCGACAACGCTGCACGAACTGCACCAGTCGGCGGTGAACTTAATCAGCACTGGTTTTTGTTCGCCGGCAGCGGTCGCAATCTCGGCGGCGTCATAATCCAGCCAGTCAATCGCCTCCGCTTGCGCAGGCAGTATCGCCCAGCCCGCCGCAACTGCAAGCAATAAAGCGATACTTCTGACAAGCCACTTGCGGCCTTGTGCCGTTGTGTAACTCACCCAGCCGCCCCACATCCATACGCAAAATGAAAGTATCACGATGTAATACAGCACGCTTATCCGCCACTCGCTCGGCAATGCGCTCAACAGTTTGACCGCCACCAAGAGCAGTAAGAATCCCAAGCCCTGCTTGATGCGTTCCATCCAGACACCGGGTTTTGGCAATCGGTTAAGCAGCCCCGGCGTCAAAATTAGAACCAGGTAAGGCACCGCCATTCCAACGCCAATCAGCATCAGGGTAAACGTAGCCACCCCCAATGTCTGGGTCTGTGCCCACGCCACCGCCGCCGCCAGAATTGCAAAGCTGCACGGCGTGGCTAAAAGTGCCGCTAAAAAGCCCATACCCACAGACCCTGCATATCCGCTGCCGCCGCCGGCCTTGCTCGTAACTGAAGCTGGAATCCCAATCGCAAAAACACCAAACATAAATAGCGCCAGTACCACCATTAATAGAACCATCGCGGCTACAAACACGGGATTGCGTAATAGGTCGCCCCACTGAAAGACCCTGTCGAAACCTAAAATAAGCACAATATTCAAAACCGCTATCGCCGCAAAGAAAAGAAGTATCCCTCCACAGAACGCCAGGCCAAGACCGATACTTCGGCTTTTACTTTCACCGGCCTGGTTCCATATCCGCATTACGATAATCGGAATAACCGGCCAGACACAAGGCATCACGTTAAGAAGCAGCCCTGCCGCCAGGGCCAACAAAAACGCTATAGGTGCAGAATAAGACGCCGCCGGCTTCACACCCCCTTCTTTAGCGCCGGCTGCGGCGACCTTAATCCGGCGCCACGAATCCGCATCGCCAAAATCAATCCTCGTTTTCAGCTTATGTTCAAAATGTGTCAGGCAAATCTTGCTCGTACACGCTATTCCCGAAATCCTGACCTCAACGTCGGTTTGCCGTGTCTTTGCATATTCAGATTCAATCGGGACAAAAACATCAAATCGGCCGACATAGACCTCGACATCTTTATTCAGAGCCGGATCGCCGAATGTGCCCCATTTTGGAAAGACCGCTGCGCCAAAGTCAACATCTTCGGATTTCGCTTCCACCCTGAGCCAATATCCGCCCGGAGCGGTGTCTTTTTTCGCGTAAAAATGAAGGTCGCTCGTCCCCTCGAATACTACTGCTACCCCTTCCTTGTCTCCCATCCGAGCCGGCTCAACACGCGCGGTAGAATACTCCTGTTCATATCTGGCCACCTCAACAGGTTCGCTGCCACCTGAAACGACAGATAACATTGGCCCAAAAGAAATGAAAGCTGCCGTCAGGATTGCGATTATGCTCATCCGCTTCCGCATAAGACCATTCCCTTTCAACGAAATATATCTTATCACTTTACGTGTCTTAGAAACTATCTCAAAAACAAAATATCATTCTGAGCGCAGCAGCTTGTCATTCTGAGTCCCGGCGGGACGGGAAAGAATCTATTATTTCAGCCAACCAGACCCTTCGCGGAGCCTGTCCTCGAGCAAAGCGAAGGGCTCAGGGTGACAGTTTCTAACAGTTTAGAACATTTTCACCGAACCGGCAAATAGAAACTGCTCACAGGCTGAGGTGATTGCCAGTTTTTGCTGGGTTGTCCATTTAATCATTTTATATCGAAACCTTTGCCCTCAACGTTGCGGGAGACTTTTATGCTATATCCTTCAAATTAAAGGTATATGTTTCCGATTCTTCAGCTTGATATAATTTTACGTGCTGTAGTTCTGGTCGCTCAACTAACTTCCTAATAGCTAACTTTAAACAGTCTTCCGTAAATAAACCAAAAATAACTTCTCTTATCAATGCTGGGTTCAGCCGCAAAAACCAAGTTTTCTTGCTTCCGAAGTCTTTCTTGACCTGGAAGTCTTTAAGAAGTGCCAACCCTTGTTGTTGCGATATCTCCAAAACACTAACTGGGAGTATCGTACGAAATTCTTTTTCATATTCCCAATCGATTGATTTGGTTAAAAATGCTTTTCGAAGTTCTTCAAACCTATCCTCGGAATAAATGTTAATTTTGGGCCTATCTATAGAATAGCTAACGGGTTCCATTACAAGATTAGATGGTCCATTTGTGTCCGGATAAAGATAAACATTATTAAAATCGATACCGATAACCGCTCCTTCATGTTTATCAGCATAGTGAGCCCACATCACGGTATTTTGTGCAGTTTTTGAAACAGACAACAAACAGTTTTTTCGGTTATAGTCTTTCCAAACTTTCCGTGTTTCTTTTTCAAGTTTTTTCTGATAATCGCCTTTTTTAAATTCTTCATTGAATGTTTGTGTCCAGTTGGCTGGTGGGCTAATGTGGTTGCGATTAAATGACCGTAACCATGATTCTTTCATCGCTGACTTATCATCTGGGCAATAAAGAACTGGTAAACATTCAAGTGGGTCGTTGACTCGTGAAACATATGGTAATTTTAATTCCAGTGTCCTCAATATAATTTCAATACCCTTCTGATCACAATATTTGTATAAAACATTCATATTTGCTGTACCAAGCCTTTCGATTCCATAATCTTTCTCTATGCCTCTATGTGGCCAATTTTTTCGCCTAACTCCATTAAAGCAAACGACTTATATGCTTTTTCTCTCGTTTAATCTGTCACAGATAACGCTTAATCTACGACAACTCACGCTTCATCTGCGGTATATCATCGGTTATCCAAGACGGGTCACCTGTCATTTATCACACATCACCTGTCATCCGCCACACCTAACGCCTCACCAGAAACAAATCACCCGTTATCCGCGGCATATCACGCTTCCTTTGTGGCAAGTCTATTTACCATTATCAATTATTATTCCAGCTACGTTTTTAACGGACGGTTTCGGATCATTGCTTTCCTTTTCCTTGTTAGTTGGAATAGCTGAATAGACACACCCAAAAGCCCAAAGAAGTGTCGCTGTAACAGCTATTTGCAAAATAGGAGACCATAGTCCTTTTGCCCATTTTATCCGTTTAAGTGCTTTATTAAATTCCTCTTTGTTTTCCTCTGTTATTCCCAAATCATCATTTATAATGTCCTCGTACATTTCCGCACGTCGTTTGTCTACGTGGGTAGCTAAGACACAGCAGATTTGAAAACCTATTACAATAATTATTGTAATGCTGCCTAATAAAAGCAATTGGCCAGTATCGAGCACTTCACGATCCAAAGCCACTTTGTTTACTAATAAAACGCCAATTAGTCCACCAATAGCTGTCCATATTAGAATGCAGAATTTCCATTCGTACACCTGACGCTTTGCAGCACAATCCAAAGCAGCATTCCGCATTTTAATAGAGAAATCAATCTTCTTTTCTCTATCTAAGCTATCTACCGGTTCCGATGAATTATCTTGTTCATCTGTCATAATCAATTCCTTTCAACTTTTATTTCCTCTTTTTCCTCCCCGCCTTCGCGGGGACAAGCCTGTGGCTAATCTTTTTTTCTTTTACAACATTAGTTTCACCACGAAGGACGCGAAGTTCACGAAGTTAAGGTTAAAAAACAAAATCTCTTTTCGTGTTTTTCCTGCACTTCGTGGTTAGTAACAATTCCTACAACACGACCATTACCACATTTGACTCAGGCCCTTCACCTGCTTTATTTAATGCTATAACTCGATATTCGAGTTCTGTTTTTTCCGTCTGGTCAACTAAGGTAATTTCAGAGAGTATTGCCGTTGGCTACCATAACAAGGTAAGCGGGGTTAGTGGAAAAGTCAAGTGATTTTGCTATTATGCTATGCTGTGTATTCCGGCCAGTTTGATTGTCGGTCAATTCGTAAGCAGCCATGTCCGTCAATCCAAACGTATCATTAATCTCTTTGTAGCTAACAAGTGAGCCTCGCTGGTGACTAACACTTGCAGATTTACTTGCCAAATCCAGGTTTAATAATGTTGTCCTGTTCTATAACCGAATCTTCCGTTTTACCCTTTCGCCTGTTTTAGTACTTCTTCCTTGTTTACCTGCTCAAGCGCCTTATATTCGTTGACCTGCCAGTCGAATTTGCAGACGGCCCTGAAGTCGCAATAACTGCAGGGTGATTTATTGCCGAGGCGGTAGGGTGCTATGTCAATGCAACCGGAGACTATCTGTTTGGCCGTTTGGATAATCTTTTCGCGTGCAAAATCGAGAAGACTCTCGAATTCGGCGGGCTTTATCGCACCGCTGCGACCGTAATGGCCATAGGGAGTATGTTCTTTCTTCAAAATCCGGAAGTTATAAAAGGTGCTCTGTCCGAATTCTACTTCACTATCGAGATTATTTGCGAATTGGCCGTTGAATATGCCTTTTGCTTTTCGGGTGAACTTATCGGGCCCGTGCTTTGTGTCAGCGATTGTACCTTTCGAGGGCGTGGTTTCGACAGGTATATAGAATGCACCGGCTACGGAGTCAATTGTCCGAGAGGCAATTTGGGCATCGGTCACGGCGAGCATATAGACGGCAAGCTGTATGTCGAGAGCGTGGTAAAACCGGCTCCACGAAAAGCTTTGCGGTCTTCGCTTGTAGTCGAAGATGAGGGCGACCTGCCTGCCGTTGATATTTGCGCAGTCGATTCGGTCGATTATACCTTTAAGGCCGACCTTTACCGCCTCCGGCGTCGAGAAACTTCTTCGCGGTGTTACCCGGGTGTCTTTGCCGAAGGCGAGTTCCGAGGTTATTTGTCGGAAGGAGCCGGCCTTTGCCATTTTGGCGTAAGCGCCGACGGCCTGGGCCAGAATGTCGGTGGCCGAGTCCAAGATGTATGCATTGTGCCGGCTTCGCTTCCTGAAGTTTGACAGGAAGGTGTCGGTTTCAATGGTAGCGGTAATCACCTCGGCACAGGCGTTTTGGAGCTGGTGCTCGGAGGCGGTCGCAAAGTCTTTATTATCTTTCTTGAGTCTTTTGAACAAGTCGTCGAGGACTCGATGGTAGAATCTGCCGAGGTCGAGAGGTTTAAGAGCAAATTGCCTGCGCTGCTGCAGGTCGAGGACATATCGGGCGAAGTGTTGAAAAGGACATGAGGCGAAGCTGCCCAGCCTGGTTGCCGAGCATTCGATTGAGTCGCCAAAAAGGTCGTTTGCAAAAACCTTATCCAGCGTTGCTTCATTTTCATAACTGAGGGCGTATTTGACCTGCCGGCTTACGTCGGCGAGTTTGCCGTCTTTGCGAAGGTTTTCAGCCAATGAATACAGGGTATTGCGTTGTTCTTGAGGTAAGTTCGAATCTTTGCCGAGTTTTGCACAAAGCAGGTCCGCAAGCTGAGCTTCGCTGCATGCGCCTTTTACGTCGTTAGTATCGGAGGCGGGCTGGTCGGCTAAATCGACGAAGAGCGATTTCAGATTGTCTAAGAACGGCGAAGGCAGGACCGGCGTGCCCGCCTCTGTTGTCAGGGGATAAGTTATGCACAGATATTCCGACGGTCGGGTAAAGGCGATGTAGGCAAGGTATTGACGGTTTGTCAGTTGCCGGGTGGCCTTTTCCCGGAGATGGAAGTCGTGGTCCTGGGCGACGGTCCTGTCATCATCGGTGAGTATGCTGTCAAAGGGCACGGGCTGGGGGAAGTGTTTTTGAGTAGCGCCTGCGAGGAATACGGCCTTTAGGTCGGGATGCCGGCTGCGTTCAATGGAGCCAACGAGGACCTGGTCGAGCGTGGGCGGTATGAGCTTTAGCGCCATTTTGGACAAGGCGGTTGAAAGGATGGCCGTCCAGTCCGGGACAGACATCAAATCTTCACCGAAGATTTGATCAAGCTCATCGAACAAGTTCACGAGTTTGTCATAGAACTGGCGATGGCCCAACTTTTGGTCCGAGGGGTCGTCTTCGCTCCATTGGGAAAGTTTTTCAGGGACCTTCAAGTTTTTCAAGAAATCCCATACGGCGCGGGTGAACCTGTCGGCGGTGATAAGCTGTTCATCTTTGTTGAGTTCGAGGTCGTTTCTTAGTTTGGATAACGGAGCGATTGCCTTTCGCCTGATTTGGTCAATCATTTTCCGGTCGAATTGTGTGTCGTCTTTCGGGGCGAAGGCCCAGTCGGAGCCGGCGAGCCAGTCATTGCCGTCAACACCGAAGGCCAGGCAATAGTTTTCAAGGACATCAACGTCATTTCCCCTGACAGGGGCAAGATTGGTCTTGAGGTATATGAAGACATCACTGCCTGGGAAGCCGTTTGTCACGGCGCGGGTGGCTGAAGTGATAAGCTCAATTACAGGATGTGTCGAGAGTGATTTCGGCTTGTCGATGAAAAACGGGATATTGCAGTCGTTGAACAGCGCCTCTATGTAATGCTGGTAGGAAGATATGTCGGAGGCAATTACCGCGATGTCGCGAAAGCGATAGTCGCGGCCCCTGACGAGTTTTGTAATTTCGGCTGCGATATACTTGATCTCGGCGCGTCTGTTTGCGGCTGATACGATGTGTATGGCGTTGTTGGTGTTTACGGGCGGGGCGGTCGGATTGAAGATACTGTTTTCGATGTGGGCAAGGGCCGGTGAAGCTGCAAATCGCACAGGCCGGTCAAGGAGAATCGGCTTTGCCAGTGGCAACCTGCATTTTCTGATTGCTTCAACCAGGTCGGCAAAGGTGCGCTCGGTGGGGCTGAACAAACTCGTATCGTCGAGCTCGCACCGGTCGGGATACCGGGGGTCAAAAGCCTGTGGGTCGAGACACAGGGCAATGTAAGAATCCGATGCCACTTTGAGCATCTCGACGAGTAAATAGCACTGCTGAACGGTAAAATCTGCGAAGCCATCGACCCAGAGCTTTGCGCCGCTTAGAAAATCGGCCTGCGGGATTTTTTTAAGGGCTTGGGCCAGTTGAATATCCGGGTCGGCAAACTTGCCGGCAATGAACCCGGCATACTCGGCGAATATGAGCGCGATGTCGGCAAATTTCATTGCGGTAATGTTGTGCGGTTCGGCTTTTGCATTCGGCCGCTTGCGCGGCTCGGCTTTTGCAAGGTCCAGCGCCAATTGGCGTACATCAGAGCCGCTGCAAGCACATTCGTGCATTTCAATAATGACCTCGGCCAATTTTGCTGCCAGGCCTGGTGTCTGAGCGGCTTGGCTGAACAGGGTCAGTTTGTCCCGGCCGGCTCTTAGGATTTTGTGGACAATCATTTCGCGGCCAAGGCGCGAGATTTCGCCTCCGGCGGTGTGTTTGCCGACGAGCCAGAAGGAGAGCCTTTCAAAGGAAAGGACGCGGAGTCGGCTGTAACCGGCGATTTGTTTACCTGCGAGGATTGCCCGCTGGGCCTGGTATGTGGCCTGCTCGGGGACAAGGAGTACAAGGGGGGGGCTGTTGGGGCCACCGGCCAGTTCGTGCGTGATGGACTTGATGCAATGAGTCGTTTTTCCGGTACCGCTTCTGCCAAGAATAAATTGTATCGCCATCAGAAAGGCTCCGCCAAATACGCTTC
>CAZLWL010000046.1:0-18582 GCA_964563335.1 uncultured Pirellulales bacterium | reverse complement strand
AGTTAATCGTATAAACGACTTAGAATTCTTTAACAAAATTAGACAGTACAGTTAGACACCCCTGGGCATTTGTTAATAGGAAAATTTCTATTTCCTCCAAAAAATCCTAATTCCCCTTGAAAACAGTCTGTAAAGGATGAGTTTTGCATAAAATTTTCTCATAATTCCTTTGCGGCAAAACCTAATAGCTACTGATCGCACAAGTTTCTGTAGAGATGCCGTCACTAACAGGCCAAATGTTGATGGCTTTTTGGGAGAAATTTTCGAGAAATTAGTAACATGTGGTTGCGTTAGAGGCTGTTAAAAGAAACACCCACCAATGACTGTGGGTGGCTTGAAGACCTTGCAGTTTCGGATAAACTCTTTGTGAGCTGACCGCCTACACCTCTCCGGCGTCATTTTGGCGTCAGTCTTGTTTGTGTTCGCAGTACGGCTCCAGTATGTGAAAAGTGTGTAATCAGCATGGAATCTATACTGACGCCTCAAAAACGCGTATAAAGGTAGGAAAGGCAAGCACTTATAAGTGGGATTGATTCCTTACAAGCAGGAGGTCGTAGGTTCAAGTCCTATACCGCCCATTTTTATTTCGCCAGGTGGTACACTTTTACTCCACCGTTCACGCCGCTTTTATTCCACTGTCCTATTACTGTCCTATTTTTGGAGTCACGAATAGTGTGATTTTGTTTAGGAATAGTAACCTATCGTAGTAGATAATTCATTGTAGAAAAAAGGTTTGCGTTCTAAACCCTTGTTTTCTAAAATGTAGTGGAGAGAGCAGGTTCGAATCCCGCCCTCTCCGTTGTGCCGTTGTCAGTATCAGGGTAGTCTTTTTTTGCAAGCACATTTGTAAGCGCGCTCATCCAGCCTCAGGCAGATTACTTAGCTATCGCACCCAATATGCCGGCGCCGAGAATTATGAAAGCCGGGTGAGTTTTGGTAAAGAGGAACAATACAAATGAGACTACAATCACTGCAATATGCCTGAGCTCAAAGATATGCTCTTTATCTACCAATTGAATCGCAACGGCAATTATCATTGCGAAGACGGCGTATCGGATCATTTCCAGCCCCCCTTTTACAAAGGCGACGCTCTTGTACTTTGAGTAAAGCAGCACGGCAAGCATCGTAAACACCACCGCCGGAAGCAGGTTGCCAAGGTTTGCTACTACCGCCCCGCCGATACCTGCGACCTTATAGCCCGTATAGGTGGCAAATTTAATCGACAGGGCTCCCGGAAATGCTTGCGCCATGCCGGTTACTTCAAGGAATTCCGCCTCGCCGAGCCAATTGCGGGCCTGCACAACTTCTCGTTCAATCAAAGGTAAAAAAGAAAGGCCCCCACCAAACGCAATAAGAGCGATTTTCGTAAAAACCCAGAAAAGCTCTGCCAAAACCATTTGCCGGCTCCTTTTATCAATGTCCGCCGCCACGCAGCATATCCACAGCGTGGCCCAGGACGTCCAAAATTATTTCCAGCGACTCCTTCACACCTTTTGGGCTGCCCGGTAAATTGATTATAAGCGTCTTGGAGCGAATCCCGGCTATACCTCGTGAAAGGACAGCCCTTTTTGTCTTTTCCCGTCCCCGCGCCCGGATTATCTCGCTGATACCCGGCACCAACCTCGCGCAAACCGATGCAGTGGCTTCCGGCGTAACATCGCGAGGCCCTAATCCCGTCCCGCCTGTAGTAAATACCACATCGGCTCGGACTTCATCACAAAACCACTTCAACTCGGCGGCTATCGCTTCAGCGCCGTCGGCGACAATTTGTTTTGCACATATCTCAAATTCGTCTTCAGACAGCATGTCAGCTATCGTTTTTGCGCTCACGTCCTCCCGCTCGCCGGCCGCGCAACTGTCGCTTACAGTCAATATCGCTGCTTTAATCATCGACTACCTCTATAATGTCTTTTTTGAGTTGAGATTTATAGGATATATTTTCTTATTACTCAAACTGACCGTTTTTGTTTTTAGACACGGATTTGGGTCCCCGCTTTCGCGGGGACAAGTTTACACCTGCGAAAGTCCCGACAAGTCGGGGCGGGAATGACAAATTGGGTTATCTCTTTGTTAAAACTTCACTTATATCCTGCACTTTCCAAAAAAAAGACGTTTGATTTAGCTCTTTAAAAAACAATATTGTAATAAAAAAGGCCCATCCTGACCGATGTGTTTAGTAGAAAACAAAAGCACATTGGAAAAGGCGAGACTATGTATAACAAATGGATTTTCCCGGATAGCCGGCAGGTCTTGGTCGTAGCTCTTTACAGTGTTCTGCATCAACGCTCGGCATGGCGATTGAGCGTAATCATCGCAGGAATCATTTTTGCCAATGGCCGAAAAACCATCACCAGTTG
Source organism: uncultured Pirellulales bacterium (assembly GCA_964563335.1). Taxonomy (GTDB): domain Bacteria; phylum Planctomycetota; class Phycisphaerae; order Sedimentisphaerales; family Anaerohalosphaeraceae; genus QNBT01. Next base: position 16,225 of record CAZLWL010000046.1, on the reverse strand, counting down.
GTTCCGGGCCGCTGGTATTAACCAGCGATATAAAGCGTTCTATTATTTCATCGGTTCGATCGGTCAAGAAACTGAAACAATTGCGACTGTGCTGTTTGAATTTATGATAAATCTGATTTATAGAAAAGACAACAGAGTTTTGATGGGCATCGATGACAGTCCAACTAAACGGTATGGCCCGAAGGTTCAAGGTGCTGGTATTCATCGTAACCCAACGGTTCGTCCTGATGGAGCCAAGTTCATCTATGGCCACCTGTGGGTAACGCTGTCGGTGTTGGTTTTGATTGTTCGTGAGGCCTGCCCTCGAGCGAAGCGAAGGGATAAAAATTGCTGGCGAGCCTTTATGTGTACCAATCTTTCTGCCACTGCCCAGCAGAACCTTGAGGCAGTTGCGGATCGTTTTGCCATTGAGCAGAACTTTCACGACCTCAAGGAAATCGAAGGAGCAGGCCAGCAGCAGGTTCGCAGCTATTCGACCAATGTTGGTGTATTCCATTTGAATATGTGGGTTCATACGATGATTGAACTGTGGGCATGGAATAAGCCGGCATCGGTAATATGTGACCGTAGCAGCAGCCCTTGGGACAACTTTAGTCGGCGTCCGTCGCATGCAGACCGTTGCTGCGGTCTGCGTCGAGGAGTTTTGAAGGGAACATTTTCTGAGATTTTTGGTCATGACCGTAAAACTCGAAAAATCGCACGCCAGTTCTATAAGCTAATGAAACTGACAGCCTAATAATCTATTTTTTGGAAAGTGCAGTACAGAACAAAAATGGTTAAATCTCAGGCCGTTCGCAGTTCCGCGCCAAGCGCAGCGGTCAATTCGCCGAGAATCTCTTTCTCAAATTCATCGACGACCTCATGCCTCAGCGTTCCGTCCTCATCTCTGAATCGCAGGGAAATGGTTACGCTCTTTTTGCCTGCTGGAATGGGTTTGCCGCGGTAGATGCCGACAAATTCGGTGGCTTCAAGCTCACTCGGCGCCTTTGTGTTAATGGCCTGGGTGATGCGGGTCCAGGTGAGGCCTTCATCAACAATTAGTGAAAGGTCTCGCGTGATGGCGGGGAACCTCGGTATGGGTTTGGCAGTTCGGACAGCACCGGCCATGGTAAGCAGGGTATCAAAGTCCAACTCGGCCGCACAGACTTCGATCTCCGTCAAATCAAACTTCGCGGCGACGTTGGCCGACACAATCCCGCACGTGCCGATCTTTTTGCCGTCGGCGACAATCTCGGCGCCGGCCTTTACCCAGGATAACCCGGCGGGGGTCAGGTCAATATCGGCATCTTTGGCCAGAACCCTAACAAGGCCCTCAATCACTCCGCGGAGGCGTCTGAAATCGCCGTCCGAGGCCAGGGCCAGCTTAGTCCTCTCGACCGGCAGGTTACCCTTTTTATGGCCGGGGGGAACTGCGAAGGTATTAGCCAGTTCGAATACGCTGCAGGGGATGTTGCCGGCGTTGTAGTTCGACTTGAGTACGCCGAGCAGCGAGCCTAACAGGGTCGGGCGAAGCAGATTCGCGCTGCGGGCCGATTCATCCTTCACGCTGAGATGGCTACCGTCTGCGCCTGGGGTGAAAAGTTCTGCAACATCTTCTTCGACGAATGAAACGTTTATCGTTTCGTAAAAGCCACAGCCGCTCAAAAATGAGCGCAACTGTGATGCCACCCGCTCTCGCTTGTCAACCGGCGCCACCTCAATACTAATCTTGCGCTCGACGGGAATCTTGTCGTATCCGTGTGAGCGGGCGACCTCCTCTATCAAATCCACCTCGCGATAAACATCATGCCGCCAGGAGGGGACGGCACACTCGATAATGTCTTTGTCTTTAAGTTTTGGCTCGAAACCGAGGCCGGTGAGAATCTTAACGGCCTCGTCCTTTGTTATCTTGATTCCCAAGAGCTTATTTAGCCGCGAAACGCGCATGGTAACTGTCTTGGCTTGCCACTTAGCCGTGTAAACATCGGCTACGCATTTTGCTACTTTGCCGCCTGCGACCTGCGTGATGAGCTGGCAGGTGCGCTGTGAGGCCCAGTCTATCATCTCAATATCGACGTCTCGCTCAAAGCGAAATGAAGATTCGGAGCTAATCCCCAGTCTTCGGCCGGTGGTGCGGATGGTTACGGGGTCGAAGTGTGCATCCTCAAGAAGTATGTTTTTGGTCGAATTGCTTATCTCGCTTTCGAGGCCGCCCATGACGCCGGCGATTGCGACGGGCTTTTTAGCATCGGCGATAATGAGCATGTCGGGATTGAGGTCGCACTTTGTCTCGTCAATGCTTATTAACCTCTCGCCGGCTGATGCGGTGCGTACGGAGATTTTGCCACCGGCCAGCTTGTCGTAGTCAAAGGCGTGGGGCGGCTGGCCGGTCTCCATCATGGCGTAGTTGGTTGCATCGACGACGTTGTTGACGCTGCGGACGCCAACGGCCTCCAAACGCTTCTGCATCCAGCCGGGTGATGGGCCGACCTTTATGCCTGTTATCACGCGGGCGGTGTACCTGCCGCAAAGGTCGGGCGCTTCGATACTGACCTCGACATACTTGTTCACGTCCTCCTTCGACTCAGGTAGTTCGATTTTCGGCAGGCAAAGCTCTTTGCCGGTGGCTGCGGCTAATTCGCGTGCTACGCCGATGTGGCTCAGGCAATCGCCGCGATTGCTCGAGACCTCGATATCAATCACGGTGTCGCCGGCAACTTGCTCGAATCCCTCGGTCGGGAAGCCAAGGTCGCTCAGAATTTTCGCGATTTCGTCCGCGGATTTATCGATATCCACATAATCGCTCAGCCAATCCAACGATATCTTCATCTCATAGCACCATCAAAAACAGCACAAAATACCAATAAGCGACAAACCCGAGTCAGGCAATAACTTACCTTCTGGGATATATTATGTCAATTGTATTGTTGCTTTTTGGGGCGGCCGGTGGTAGTTTATTCGGTAGTAAAGGTTAAGGAAAGAAGTCGGGGCAGTAGTATAAAAGGATTTGATATGCTTAATGAAAGATGCTCGTTTCCAACGAATTTGGCGTTAGTATGTGCGGTGGCATTTGTACTAAGCGGTTGTGTTGAGCGGAGGCTGACTATTAATACTGAGCCGGCCGGCGCGCTTGTGTGGCTGAATGATGAGGAGATAGGGGCCAGCCCCGTTACCGTCGAGTTTAACTGGTACGGCGATTATAAGGTGCGCATCAGTAAAGAAGGGTACGAAACGCTTGATACGCACAGGGAATTGGAGGCGCCGTTACACGATGGTTTTCCGATAGACTTTTTTGCGGAGGTCATCTGGCCGGGGCGGATTGTGGATGAATATGAGTGGAGTTTTCGGCTGGAGCCTTATCAGCCGCCGCAACGGGCCGAGCTTATAGAGGCGGCGCAGAAGATGCAGCAGGTGGCAGCAGCCGAGCTTGAAGAGGGACTGCGCCGGCAAGAAGAAGAACAGAAAGCAGTTGACAGATAATAGAAGACAGTTAATAACCCCGGCCAGCGGCCGGGGCTAAATATGCGTTTGGTATGCAGGGCATACCCTACCGAGCAGCCCACCCTACATTTTTTTGCACGGCCAAACCGGGTTTGACCGTGGCACCCAAGAAAAAAACAAAGCGAAAAACTGCGGGATCGTTGCGCGGGGATGTTAACAACCCCGGCCAGCGGCCCCCGAGGTGTCACCGATAGATTGGGACACGCGGGACACGCGGGGCTAAATAAGACTTGCCTTTGTTTGACAAGTGATGGTTGCAAAACCAGTCAGATTGGGGCAAAATAGCAGGGCCAGCAAAGGATTGTTTTTTGGGATTTTATGCAGATAGCGATGATACAAGATGAGATTGTGCCGCTGAGTGAGCTTGACCGTGTTTACTTAGACCGGGGGACGTATTTCGGCGACGGCGTTTATGAGGTCGTGCGAAGCTACGACGGTAAGATATTCGCATTGGACGAGCACCTTGTGAGATTGGTCAGGAGCCTGAACGAGATAGGTATAACGGGTGTGGATATCGATGAAATCCGGCGGCGCGTTGAGGAAGCTCACGCGACGGCGGGCATCGCTAACGCGAAGATTTACTTTCATGTTACCAGAGGGTCGCAACTGCGAAGTCATGCGGGCGGCAGGGATTTGAAGCCGAACTTTTTTTTGACGGTTACCGAATTAGCCGACGACAGTGAGCAGAAGGAGCGCGGGGTTGCGGTGTGCACGTATCCGGACTGGCGGTGGAAGCGGTGCGATATAAAATCGCTGAACCTTTTGCCGAACGTAATGGCGCGGATGGAGGCCGAGCGTCGCGGCTGCGCCGAGGCGATACTTGTGGATGAGGAGGGGTTGATAACTGAGGCTGCGGGGTCGGCGTTTTTTGCGGTGTTGGGGGGGGGCAAGCTGGTGACAAGGCCGCTTGGTGCAGAGCTTCTGGCATCGATAACGCGGCGTTTTGTGATAGACCTTGCGCCGGAGGCGGGGCTTTCTGTTTTGGAGCAGGCGATGACACCGGCCGACGCGCAAGCGGCGGATGAGCTTTTTATAGCTGTAACGACATTAGATATTGTGCCGGTTGTGCAGTTCGACGGGGCCGGAATCGGGACGGGGCAGCCGGGCAGGTACACCAAGTCATTGATAGACGCATTCAGAGAGTTCGTGGTTCATAGATAAGGGAAATCTCCGAAATATCTCGAGAGATGCGGCAGTCCTGCACCTGAAAGACTGCCATTACGACATTTGGATTGTTTCGGCACATCCTTCGAGCTTATTCAGGAAATGTCCAAATTCCGTCTGAAGCATTACAGAATCATTTGCATTGTCGCTGGAGCTGGTTAGGTTGTGAATGGTCACAACTGCCTCAGTTTTTTATGCTAAATCTTCATCCGGCCATCTACTCTGCTGCGCCCGGATGACAACTGGGACGCCAATCGAGGCCGATATGCCGGCAAGCCCATAACTGATGCTTGCAAAATGACCGAGGAGCCCTTAAATATATAGCGATGCAGATATACAGGAATCCGGTACAAGTATTGCACGGCAGATTCAAATAGTCCGTCCGAGGAAACAGTAGATTGGCAAGACCTGCTAAAGCGTTTGTGCTGTGGCTAACGGGCCTGTCAGGGTCCGGCAAGACCACCTTAGCTAACAGGACATACGAGTATATCGAGAAAAGAGGCCTGAGCGTCGAAAAACTCGATGGGGACATTCTGCGCGGTCTTTTTCCTTCAACGGGCTTTAGCCGGGCCCAGCGGGATGAACATATTAAGAGAGTGGGGTTTATGGCCTCAATACTCGAAAAACACGGCGTAATCGTGGTGGCTTCCTTTATTTCGCCCTACAGACAGGCCCGCAGATTCGTCAGAGACATGTGCTCCAATTTTATTGAGGTATATGTCCAGGCCCCGTTAGATGTGTGTGAGAAGCGGGACGTCAAGGGATTGTACACCAGGGCCAGAGCCGGACAGATAAAGAACTTCACCGGCCTCGACGACCCATACGAGGAGCCACAGAACCTTGAGCTAATCATCAATACGGACGAACAGACAGTGGATGAGTCGGTTTCTGTGATTATCGATTTCATAGGAAAATATCTCTGAGAGAACCACGATGAACCACCTGGAACAGTTGGAAAGTACAAGCGTACACATCCTGCGGGAGGCGTATGCCAATTTCAAGGAACTGTGTATGCTTTGGTCCATAGGTAAAGACAGCACTGTCTTGCTGTGGCTGGCAAGGAAGGCGTTTCTGGGCCATGTGCCGTTTCCATTAGTTCATATCGACACCGGCTACAAGATACCGGAGATGATAGAATACCGCGACAAACTCACGCGCCAGTGGCACCTGAATATGATTTACGGGATTAACACCGACGCACTGAATAAAAAACAGACGTTTCCCGATGGCAATGCCGGTCGCATCGAGTGCTGTAGAATCCTTAAGACCGAGACGCTGGAGCATACGCTCAGCGGCAGATGGCCCCGGTACCGCTACAATCATTCAACGAAGAAGTATGAGCTTGATTCGAATACTGAGCCGTTCACCGGCGTAATTGTGGGTGTCAGGGCGGACGAGGAAGGCACGAGGTCGAAGGAGCGCTATTTCTCCCCCCGCGACAGGCAAAACGACTGGGATATTGCCGAGCAGCCGCCGGAGTTCTGGAACCAGTACAAGACCGACTTTGCGCCCGGCACGCACGTTCGTATTCATCCTCTGTTAGACTGGACGGAGCTGAATATCTGGGAATACATCGAGCGTGAGAAGATTCCAACGGTTTCGCTTTATTATAATCAGGGCGACCGGAAGCGATACCGCTCGCTGGGTTGCCGGCCGTGTACGAATCCTATTGAATCGGATGCGTCCACTGTGAGAGATATCATCGAAGAATTGAAAAGCGGCAAACTTGCCAATATTGCCGAGCGGTCCGGCAGGGCCCAGGACGCCGAAGACGGAGGCGGTCTTGAAACGCTGCGCAGAGACGGCTATATGTAAGATACTCAAACTGACCGACTTGAGGTTATGTATTGATATAAGTGAATACCCTTGTCATTCCAGCGAAAGCTGGAATCCACGACTTACGAAGAAGGAATCCCGATAAATCGGGAAATCAAGTTTGGAATGACAGAAAGTGAGTACCCAATTTGTCATTCCCGTCCCGACTTGTCGGGACTTTCGCAGGTGTAAACTTGTCCCCGCGGAAGCGGGGAGCGGGAATCCAGGCTCTTAAAAACAGTGTTAATTTGTGTTAATCCGTGTCTAAAAACAAAAACGGTCAGTTTGAGTAAGATAGCTGGCGGTTAGACGACAGGAAGGTTAGATATAAGAATGGCAAACGAGCAAACAAGAGAACGGATGAATATTGTTATTGCCGGCCACGTTGACCACGGCAAGAGTACGGTTATCGGCAGACTCTTGGCCGATACCGGCTCTCTGCCTGAAGGCAAACTTGAGCAGGTCAGGCAAACGTGCGACCGAGCTTCTAAGCCGTTTGAATATGCGTTTCTTCTGGATGCGCTAAAAGACGAGCAGTCTCAGGGCATTACGATTGATTCTGCTCGTGTGTTTTTCAGTACTTCGGTGCGGGATTACATAATTATCGATGCTCCCGGTCATATAGACTTCCTGCGTAATATGGTTACCGGGGCCTCGCGGGCCGAGGCTGCCCTTCTTGTGATAGACGCCGCCGAAGGCGTTCAGGAAAACTCCCGCCGACACGGTTATATGCTTTCGATGTTAGGCATCAGCCAGGTTGTGGTGCTGGTCAGCAAGATGGACCTTGTTGAATACAGCCAGGACATATTCAACCGTATTTTGGATGAGTACACAAGGTTTCTTACGGAGATAGGGTTAATCGCTGATTTTATACCGGTAAGCGGGATGGCGGGCGACAACATTGCCGCCTCCAGCGAGCGGCTGGGGTGGTACACCGGCCGGACGGTTTTGGAGGCACTTGACGGATTTGTAAAGGAGCCTCATCCTGTTGATAAACCGTTTAGAATGCCCGTTCAGGATGTATATAAATTCACCAAGGCCGGCGATAAACGGCGCATTGTCGCGGGCACGATTGAATCAGGCCGAATTGCCGTTGGTGATGAAGTTGTCTTCTATCCTTCCGGCAAAACCAGCACAATCAAGAGCATCGAGGGTTTCAACCAACCTGCCCAGACGACAGCCGCCGCCGGGCAGGCCTGTGCTTTTACCCTTGACAGACAAATCTATGTTACCCGCGGTGAAATAGCAGCCAATCCAAAACAAACACATCCCAGGGTAACCAGCCGTATCCGGACCAGCCTCTTCTGGATGGGCGCTGAACCTATGGTAAAGGACAAAACTTACCTGATTAAGGTCGGCACTGCCAAACAGCCCGTCGAGCTTGATGATGTTACCAGAGTCATCAACGCATCGGACTTGAGCTCTACAGACGCCAAGGACCGCATCGAATACCATGATGTTGCCGAATGTGTTTTGTCGATACACCGCGCCGTTGCCTTCGACCCGGCTGAGGAAATAGCCGCCACGGGGCGGTTCGTAATCGTCGATGACTATGAGATTCGCGGCGGCGGCATTATCAGAGAAGCCCTGACCGATACGCAGTTGTGGATGCGTGACTATGTAATGACAAGGAACTACAAGTGGCAGACCAGCACCATATCCCGCGAGGACAGGGCCGAAAGGTACAACCAGAAGCCCACATTGGTCTTAGTGACAGGCCAAAAGGACATAGGCAAAAAGACGATTGCCAGGGCCATAGAGGCCAGGCTCTTCGCCGATGGCAAGATTGTGTACTTCATGGGAATCGGCAATATTCTTTACGGAGTCGATGCGGACATAAAGGTACCAGGAACCGAAACCAACAGAGATGAGCACTTGAGAAGACTGGCGGAGGTCGCAAACATAATGTTGGACGCCGGCACGATTCTCGTAGTGACCGCGATAGCCTTGACGCAGAACGACCTCGACATCATCAGTGCCGCGGTCGATACGGATTCGATTGAGGTGGTGTGGGTTGGCCGAAACGCTACCGATGTCAGCTATGATTTGCTTGTGTCCGAGGGCTGGGACCTGGACGAAACCGTAGAGAATGTTAAGGTGATGCTGCAGGATAAGGGTATTATTTTCAGGCCTTAAGACTGTATCAGGCCCCCCTGCCCATCCAGGAGAGATACATGTCATTAGATAACGACCTTGCGAAGATTGAGCACGCCCTCGCACTCGCCAGTGGTGTGGTAAGCACCTTCACAAGCGGCCACATCAAGGCGGAGCTTAAAGCCGGCTCAGACCCTGTTACCGCCGCTGACATTGAGCTTGACAAGGTCTTGCGCGAGACACTTGTGGATGCCGATGACGGCTGGCTCTCGGAAGAAACCGCCGATGACCTTTCCCGACTCAAAAAACGCCGCGTGTGGATAGTTGACCCGCTGGACGGCACCCGTGAGTTTGTCGATGGAATTGACGAATGGTGCATATCCGTCGCCCTTGTTTTCGATGGCGAAGTAATCGCCGCGGGCATCTGCAATCCGGCCACAGACCAGCTTTTTCTTGGTTCGCTGCAAACAGGCGTTACCTTGAACGGCCAGTCTGTCGCTACAAGCACTCACGCTACACTTGCCGGGGCAAGGATTTTGGCCAGCCGAACCGAAGTGGGTAAGGGATTGTGGGAGCGTTTTTCCGATAGTGAGTTTACTATTGTGCCTGTCGGTTCAGTTGCTTACAAGCTCGCCCTCGTCTCTGCAGGATTGGCTGACGCTACTTTTACATTGGTCCCGAAGAATGAGTGGGACATCGCAGCCGGAGCATTCCTGGTCACCGCCGCCGGCGGGAGAGTAATCGACACACAAGGCCGCTCACTTACCTTTAATCGCCCCCGCACCCTTCGTGAAGGTCTCGTCGCCGCAGGCCCCCGTTTGTTCGGCCCCCTCACCGAGATGCTCGGCATCACACCACAGCCACACGATTGAATCCGGGCGCAGAGGGCTATCGGACTGATTCGCACTGGAAATTAAAGGATTTTGGATTTGAAATGATGGGCAGCAGATTTGCTTCTAACCGGACGCCGTAGCGGCCGAGAGGCGTTTCTCTCGGTTTAACCGGCGGCCCCCGCCCCGCTTCAACCACCTCAAAGAATTTGAGCATGCTTCTTGTCAGACTCATATCTTCTTCCCCTCATTATACAACTGCTATTATACCAGAATTACCAACCTATGTCAAGGATATATTAAGCCTTAGTCAAGAATATTGCAAAAATCTTTAGCACACAATATTAGCGCTTCAAAATACCTTTTTGTTTACCTCCTGCATATTTGCCTGAAGGTCTTATAATACCGCTCGGTTCACTTTCAGCACTTGCCTGCCCTCACTTAGCTGCTATAATCACGAATTGTGGTAAGGTATCCGATATATCTCGATCTCACCAACAAACGTGTTATCGTCATCGGCGCCGGGCCGGTCGCCGCTCGAAAGGTAAACGCCCTGCATGAAGCCGGTGCAAGGGTAATCGTCATCGCCAAGGACGTGGACCCTGCCTTCGAGAAATCCTGCAAGTTACCGAACGTAGAGCTTGTTATAAGTGCCTATTCGAAGGACTACCTTGCCGAGGCCGTTCTCGCCATCGCTGCGACCAATGACCTCGAGTTGAATCGCCGCATCTACAAAGACTGCCAGGAGCTTGAAGTGCTCTGCAATGTCGTTGACCAGCCGGAGCTTTGCGATTTCTTCGTCCCCGCTGTCGTCAAACGCGGCCCGCTGCAAATCGCTATCGGCACGGACGGCAACTGCCCCGCCTACGCCGGCCATCTGAGGAAAAAACTCGAGGACCAGTTCACTGAAGACCATGGCCGATTCGTCATCGAGCTTGAAGCCATAAGGAAGCACATTATCGAAGAAGTCGCCGACCCTGCCGAACGAAAAGCCATCTTGGGCCAATTAGCCGGCGACAAATCCTTCGATTACTTCCTCGCCAACGACCCAGCCGAATGGCAATCCTACGCCCAAAAAATCATCACGCAATCGCAATAGTAAAACGTACAAAAAAGGCCGAGCTAAACAGCCCGGCCTGATTTCGAATACTTATACATGGATTGTGTGTTTACCCACCCATCGCTTCCTTTTTGATTTTGTCTACTTCAGCTTCCACTGAACGCAGCTGTTTTTCTGCTTCTTGTAGTTTTTGCTGATTAGCAGTTGTCGTGTATAAGTTAATCATCTCGTTCAAAGCCTTTTTTTCAATGGCTATTCCTACCAGACGGACTATTACCATACTATTAGGATTGTGGTCTAACAATTTCCCCAGTTGCAGTCCCGCATTAAAATATTTCTCTGCTTCTTCGTACCGTTTAACAGAGACCGAAGTTAGCCCCGAATCCAAAACGTCTAATGCGATTTCCCTAACTGTTGTCATCGTAGCCGAAAGTTCTTCACCAACCCACTTTTGATCATCGACCTTTAGGGATTTATATGCTTTCTCTGATACACTGAAAATATATGGTTCTTTGCCAAACTCTAATGGTTGCGTCCAGTTAATTTCCAACAAAATTTCTACCGCCTCATTTTTTCTGCCCTCTGCCCAAAGTTCGAGCAATTGCACAATTTTTTCTGCCTCGACTGACGGCTGGGTTTTTACTTCCAGCTTGTCCAAATCCTCCTGATAGGCCAAAGTATATCCTGTCGGCAAATCAAGACTGAACAAACCTTCATCCAGTTCAACATCAAGGTCAAAGTTTTCCATCGTCCATTTTATTGACGGATAAGATTCGTCTAATGGCCTTGCTACTTCCTCGACCAGACTCGGAACACCGCTTTCTGGGTCAGCCCAAATTGTGATATCATACTCAAAGTACGGGTCCTTTTGAAAAACCCTAAAGCCGGTAACATATTGTCCATCGATCTCTTTTTCACCTAAACGCTCCTCTCTGCCATCAAGCAGATACCACAGGTTTTCAATTGGCTTGGTACAAAAAGCAACTATTCCCTCAGCCCCGGTGTTTTTGTTTAGAAGAGATTCTTTTTTTATCACACCTGTTTTATTCTGGTGGAACAGAAGAAGGGTTCTGCCCGCATTAAAATCGGTAATTGAGGAAATTTTGCCCACTACAACTGCCGAAAAATCCACCCGCATCCGACCCAATTCCCATACCATTGCTTGCATTGTAAATTCTGCGGAACCTTGCTTTTCTGTGTCGGTGCCAACGGTTAAATCAAAGGTATAGCTAAAGGTCTGGAAGTATTCAAGTACTTCACCAAAAGCAATGCTGGCTGTACTCGGTCCGCCAATAATGTTCAATCCTAAAATCACCGCTATTATCACAACCGCCGCTGCGGCAAATTTTGTCATTTTACTTTTCATAATTATTCTCCAAATACTCAGCTCGGCCGAAGCCGATTCAGACTTTTTCAATTTTTCCAGCCGGACCAAAGCATCGTTAATAATTCTTTCATCCACTTTGGAACCAACGGTAACGTCTGAATTCTTAAACAGTCTTTTTATCTGGTCTGCCGGTCTCATTCTTTCACCTCACTATTAAAAATCACCCGCAGTTTGTCAATTCCATACCGGTATCGGCTCTTAACCGTATTGATAGAGACTTCCTGCAAATCAGCGATTGCTCTGAATCTGAGCCCGCCGTGAATGTGCAGCGTTATCACCTCTCGCTGCTCATAACCAAGCTGGGCCATCGCTCGGCCTAAACGCTGCAAATCTTCGTTGCATATAATCACTTCCGCCGGCCCATCGGAATCGGAGCTAAGAGGTTCTGCGCTATCCAACCGGTCAATCTGCCTGGCCTTGTTCCAGTTGCGTGCTCGATTGGCCACACAAGTCGCCAGATAAGTCTTGAGACTGCCGGTAAGCCTGAAATTCTCCAACCGCTGGACGAAGGACACGAAGACATCGTGCAAAACATCCTCAGCAGCACTCGTATCTTTCAAAAGAGCTATCGCCAAAATCAGCAAATCATCTCTGTACTTCTCATAGACCCTGCGCAGGGCCGCCCTGCTGCCGCGTTTACACCTCAAAACAAGTAACTTGTCTTCCATGTAATTGGCCCAATCAATTCAAAAGCAAACGCCTGCCACTAATATAACAATTTAGCCGGCCCTTTGGGTCTAAATAAAATATTTTCCTCCGCAAAATCCACTAAATCTTCACAAAAAGCGCATAAATAAAGACCGAGCAAAATGACTCGGTCTCAGTCCAGCTAAACGTTATGTACTCCTCACGGCCACAGGCGCCGGCCAAATGGAGTTCTATTTAACGAGGGCGCCTGCTACGTCCGCTCTCGGGGTCGAAGCCAAGAGCCTTGAACTTCTCCTCAAGCTGTTTCTTTTTCTCGGCAATCAGCTTTTCGATACTCGCAGCCGTCTCCTTGGCCTTTTCCTTTTGCGCCAACTTGAGAATGGCGTCTAATTTACCGATGGCCTCTTCATGTTCCTGCCTTAGCTGCCTCGGCCCTTTCAGCTTGTCAATTTGCTCGTCAATGACCGCAAACGACTGCTGCCGCTCGTCCCGCATCTTCCTGAATTTTTCTCTCAGTTTGTCTCTTTCTTCTTCGGAAAGGTCCTGCCATCCTTCCCTGCCGCGGGGCATACCTTCTATGCCTGCCTTCATCTTGCCTAATTGTTCCTCAATCGTCGCAATCACCTTCTGTTGGTCTTCTGAGCTCATCCAACGACGTCCGCCGCGTCGCTCTCGACCGCCGCTTCTCGGGCCGCGCTCTTCCTCCTGCGCAAACAAAGGCCACGCCACCGCCAAACCCGCTAAGATTAACACTGCTAAAATTCCATACCGCTTCATAACATCAGTCTCCAAAAAAGGTTGAATCTCATCCGGGCCGGTCGCTACACCGCCACCAGCCGAGCCGATACATTCTCACACATCGAGTTCCCACTTAAAGACGTCCCCTACCGGCCTTTTATTGCACCAACCCAATCAGCGGCCTTGGCGGGTAGTGCCGCGGGGAAAATGTCTTGCAGGCAGAGATTATTACGTTAAGATGCAAGATTGTGAGTTCATTGTCGAATTGAAAGGTTAAAAATGGCACTGGAACATACCGATATTAGTCGAATGTTAGAGGTAGCGGTAGTTGCGGCCCGGCTTGCCGGCCAGCGCGCTATGGAAGAAATCAGGTACGTCAAATCCTCGATTAAAAACGACCGTGAAATCGTTACTCAGGCGGACCACATCTGCCAGGACCTAATCATCAGCCGCATCAAGGAGACCTATCCCGACCACGGCTTCATAGCCGAGGAAGGTGCCGGCGGAAAGATGCTGAAACAGCCGCCGCGAGCCGCAGAATCTATCTGGTGGGTTATCGACCCAATCGACGGCAGCAATAATTACGCACACGGCCTGCTTTGCTTCACCGTTGCTATCGCGGCGCTGTACGAAGGTAAGCCTGTCGCGGCGGCAATCTTTGCCCCTGCCACGGAGTCCATGTTTACCGCAGCGAAAGACACAGACGCCCAGCTTAACGCCTCAAAAATTACTGTAAGCAGCGAGGACATAAACAGATTCGCCGGTTTCGGCATCGACAGCCATTTCAAACCTGAACACGAGGCAGCTATACATGAAATTATGCGGCGGACAAAATTTCGGAGCCTGGGCACAGGGTCGCTTCACTTTGCCTATGTCGCCAAGGGCGCTTTGGCCGGGGCGGTCGCAATGGATGCGAAGCTGTGGGATATCGCTGCCGGAGCGCTGCTGATCGCCAACGCCGGCGGTATTATGACGGACTTGGCCGGTAATAGCGTTTTCCCGGTAAACCCGGCAGATTATGCCGGCCAAGAGTATAACATACTTGCCGGTAACAAGAAGGCACACGCCGCTTTGCTCAATATCTTCAAGACCGGATGAGCGAAATGAGAAAATTGTGTTTCTACTTATTGGCGGGGTGGATTTTGGCGGTTGCTATAGGAGGCTGCCAAAGCGCCAAGACCAGGCAGGGCAAGTTCAGCGAAGAACAGATGGCTGAGTTTGGACCGGCGGAGCGCCGGAACCTTCCTGTACCGTCCGGTGGGCTTGTGCTGAGCATAAACAAAGAGGTGGTAACGGTAGATGAGATTGTCTCGCCGTTGATGGAGATGCTGAAGCCTATGGCAGCGGGCGGTGATTTTCAGAGGTTTGCACTGCAGGCAAGGCCTCTTGTGAAGCAAGTTGTGATGAGCAAGACGACGGATGCTCTGCTGTATCAGCAGGCCAAAAAGCAGGCGGCAGACAATATAAACGAGGATGCTCTCGATAAGGCGGCCCAGGCCCAAGTAAATAAGTTCATTGCCAATTACCGGGGCAACCTTCCTGAAGCAAACAAGGTGCTTGAAGAGATGGGGATGGGCTGGCGCCAGTTTCACGACTATCAGAAGAAGTTGTTGCTGACTCAATACTACATATCGCAGGAACTGGGCAAGGGAGAGTCTATCACACACAGTGAGCTGTTGGACAAGTACAACGAGATGAAGGACGAGCATTTTACGCAGACCGGTCAAATACGGTTTCGGCTGATCGATATTGCCATTGACAAGATAGAGGTGGGCGAGGCGGGCGAGCCAGGGGCGGACTCGGCGAAAGAGGCGGGATTGAAACTGGCTGAGGAGTTAATCGAAAGGATTAGAGGAGGCCAGGATTTTGGTGAGCTGGTGAAGGGTTATTCGAACGATGCGCCGCACCGCGTGGCCCAAGGCGGTTTGTGGGCGCCGGTAACACCCGGTTCGCTGAAAGCGCCTCACGATGTCCTTGAAAGAGAAGCCGAGAAGATGGAGGCGGGCGATGTGTCCGGGCCGATAGAAGCCGATGGGCATATTTTCATTATGAAGCTCGAAAGCAAGAGGGAAGCGAGCCACGAGCCGTTTGAAAACGTTCAGGCACAAATTGAGGCACAAATTCAGCTTCAGCGGCGAAAGGCCGCGTTGGATGCGGTGGTTAACAGGCTGATAAGGCAGGCCAACATTGCAGATATGGACCCGTTTATTAACTTCTGTGTTGAAACGGCTTACCGTCGAAGTACGAAGATGCGGTAGAACGGTTAAATGTGCGAGCTGATAAAGATGATATTGCACGGCATAGACCTGGTGGATTTTCCGAGGATCGAATCGATGGTCGAGCGGCACGGCGAGCGGTTCTTAGATCGTGTGTTTACCGAGCGGGAACAATCGGATGCGCGGGCGGTGCACAACCGTGTCGAGAAGCTGGCTGGCAGATTTGCAGCAAAGGAAGCGGTTCTGAAGCTGCTCGGCACGGGCTGGCGGGGCAAGATTGCCTGGACGGACATTGAAGTTACCAACAATTCGTCGGGCCAGCCCGAAGTTCGAATGGGCGGAGAGGTGAAAAGGATTGCGGACGAGGCCGGCGTTAAGCAGATCGCCCTTAGCATCACACATACGGCCAATTTCGCCATTGCGTCAGCAGTCGCGTTGGCGGAGAAAGGCCAGCCACAAACAGGTGGATTGAGTTGTTAGAAAATGTAGTTCAACTCCCAAAAAGTTGGTTGGACTAAGGTATGAAAAGTAAAGGATTTATCGCATTTTGGGCACCAGCATATGTTCGTAAATGGGCGGCCCCACATGTGATACCGCCCCATGCTGTATGCCGCTACTGGGGCGCTCAGGTTCCCGATGTATCGGGATTGCCCTATCCTCCCCGGTAGCACCAATATTATACCCATACATGCTGTTGCCTTAACGCGTTAAATCCAAAGGACTTAAAGAACAATGATATTAACTGTACTGTCTAATTTTGTTAAAGAATTCTAAGTCGTTTATACGATTAACT
>CAZLWL010000045.1:0-18591 GCA_964563335.1 uncultured Pirellulales bacterium | reverse complement strand
GGGCGATTCTATCGTCATGCGTTACCATTACGATAGTCTGACCGTTATCATTCAATTCTTCAAGGACCTTCAGAATACCATTTCCTGTCTCAGAGTCAAGATTTCCTGTAGGCTCATCGGCCAAAAGCAGCTTGGGCTTGTTCATCAGGGCCCTTGCAATGGCAACTCTCTGCCGCTCACCGCCGGAAAGCTGATAAGGTTTGTGGGCAATTCTATCGGCCAGCCCAAGCCGTTCAAGAAGGCTTCCGGCGTGCTTTTTGGCCTTAATTCGCCGTTTCAGCCATCCGATAGTGCCGCTTTGGGCCATGGCCGGCAAAGTCACATTTTCCAGCACATTCAACTCGTCCAGCAGATGATAGAACTGAAACACAAAACCCACCATTTTATTTCGAAATCTGTTTAACTGCTTAGCTCGAAACTTATCCAGCCTTTTACCCTCGAACTCGACCGAGCCGGCGTCCGGTTCGTCAAGCGCACCTAATATGTGCAGAAGCGTGCTCTTGCCGCTCCCGGAAGCACCGACGATAGCGATGAACCGGCCGGACTGAACCGAGAGATCAAGCCCTTGGAGCACCTCAATTTTAGCCTGGCCCATCTTATATGACTTGCATATTCCGCTTGCTTTTAGGATTTCGCTCATAATCGGCTCACCTGTCATGCCAATCATACATCTCAATAGTCAATTGAAAATAGAAAATAGAAAATTTACAACTGGCCCACCTGTAATACCTCGACCGGCCGCCGTGCTGAGGCGCTTGCGCTTGGAAAAAACGCCCCAGCTAATGCGGCAAGTATAGCCGATGCCATGATAACCGCCAACACTTCCCACTCAATATCGTTTGGGATATCACCTATCGCATAGACGGTCCTGTCCCACAACTGCCAGCCGAAACGTTCAAAGAGCCGGTCTTCCATGTTATTAATCTTAGCCAGAAACGCACAGCCGGCACCTGCCCCGACACCGGCACCGGTGATTCCCACTAACATCGCGAAGGTAAGGAATACCTGCACGATGGCCACCCTGGAAACGCCGACGCTCTTGAGTATGCCGATGTCCTTGATTTTGTGGCAGATAATCATATAAAAAACGACAAAGATTATGAATACTGTTATAATGCCCAACATCGCAAAGAGCAAGATGAGCATAGTCTGCTCCTTTTCCATCGGTGCGATGGAGCTGCGACGGTAGTCTAACCAGCTTTGAACGGCAACATTTTTCAACAGGTTTGCATACTTTTGGTTCGCGTGGGCCGCCACAAAGCTGTCCCACATCTCTGCAACCTTGCCAACTCCTCTCTTGAGGCCCACCCCATCGGCAAATTTGATGTGAATAGCACTTGCCCGCGGTGTTGCACCGGCCATCCCGAACAGCTTCCGGGCAAACTCAAATTCCAGGTAAACCATTCGGGCATCGACTTTGACGAGGCCGCTGTGGCTGTCGTCGCTGTAGTGGACAATTTTAGTGTTGACAAGGTCGGTTCCTGCTTTCGCCAAGGCACCTTTGGTGGTTAAAGGGAAGCAGGTTATCATCAGTTCGATTTGCAACGGCTCGGGGCTGTGGTAGTATTTGCCGGATCTATCGCGGCTTCTGGAAATCATATCAATACCGACAACACAGCCGTCAATCGCAGGGTCATAACTCGGCGCAAAAACGGCTAAGGGATTATCTTTGTGGTAATAAAGCGTTTGACCGAATTGTGTCGCCCGGCAGAAGCTGGCCGGCTCAATCCCCATAATCTCAACACCGATGTTCTGGCCGGTTCCCGGCTGCGTCAAAAGCCCAAAGCCCTTTGCAACCGGCGCCGCCACCAGTACAAAGTCCTGTTCTTCAAGCTGTTTCAAAAAGTCTTCGTAATAGGCAAAGCCCACCAAAGAGTCCGTGCTGACAATACAATCTCCCACAAAGTCGTGGTTTTTACCTTTGAACTCGGTCACCAGGCCGTTCATCACCGTCATCACCACAACGACGATAAAGACACACAACGCCACCGCCGCAACGGCAAGGTACGTTATGCGCCTTTTCAGGAAATATCGTGTTGGCAAAATAAGTTTATACATCTCTTCCTTTAACCAACAACCAAAAAACTACTACGCACTACGCACGGAGTTTACCCTGAGCGTAGTCGAAGGGAACTATTCATACCTCAGAATCTTCACGGGTCTTACCATGGCAGCGGCAATAGCCGGTATCAGCGCACCAAGGGCGGCAGCCAAAACCGCAGCGAGCCCAACCCAAACAGCCGACTCCCAGTTCACCTGGTTGGGTATTCTCGTAAACATGTACGTACTGCTTTTCCACAGCTTCAGGCCGAACACAATACTTATCAACCGCTCGATGTAGTTGATATTTCTCGTGAACAAATATCCTATGACAACGCCGAGGCCCGAACCGATAAGGCCTATTATGAGTCCGAAAGTCACAAACATCGCCGCGACCGCACCTGAGCCCAGACCACAGCTTTTTACGATGGCTATATCTTTTTGCTTGGTCATAACTATCAAATAGAATATGCAAAAAATGAGAAGGACTACGCCCGCGCTTATCACCCCGAATATCAGCATGAGCATCGCCATCTGTTTTCTATACTCTGCGAGGAGCTTGGCCTGCATCCGTCTGGAGGTGTTGATTTTTGCAAGCGATATGGCATAATTCGACCAGCCCAATTCTCTGTCGGCGAAGTTGCGCCAGATGCCGCGAACAACAGCTAAGGCCGCCTCTGGCTCAGCGTCGCGGCTCAGTCTGATTTGAATCATATCAGCCACCCTGCCCTGCGATGGGTACAGTTTGCCGGCAAGTACGTCAATAGGCAGATAAACAAAGTCCTTGTCAAACTCGTAAACACCGCTGAAAACAACGTCGGCAATTGTAAACTTTATGGTCTTGGGCCTAAGTTCTCTTGTCCCGGTGGTAAGAAAAACCTTACGTCCGATGCTTGCGGTCACCTGCCCAAAATCATATTCATCGGTTACATCGTCCGGCTTCGCAACGACACCTATTCCGACAAAACCGCCCAACTGGTCGGTGCCTTCGCCTACTGCAAAAGTAGGTGGGCCTCTTCCGTCTTTCCGGCTGACAAGTAAATCTGAAAAAGGGACCACCCTTTCTCTGATTGCAGGTTCGATGCCCCAAATTCGAACCGCGCGGACGTCCCCCGTGCCTTTGCCCAAATGCAAAAGTCCCTGGCCGGAGAGGACTGCAGTGGCGGCTTCTATCTGCCCACTCTCCTCAAGACTGCTTATAAGCCGGTCGTATTTGGAGATTGTCATGGTGGCCGGTGCGGCTATGACGATATCACCTAAGTGCTCGTCGGCACTATTTTCAATGGCTTCGATAAAACCGGTAAAAAGACTTGCCACCGTTATCAGCAAAGCGCACGACATCGCCACAGCGGCAATGCTCAAAAGCAAAATCTTTTTCCCACAGAGATACTTGAAGCAAAGGAAAAGGCTTAATTGTTTCATAAGTCTTCCTGCGCAGGCTTCAAACCCAATATTTAGCCCCGGGTTTTACCCGGGGTTTTCATATCACAACTTGAAACGACGCTTAAGATTTCGGCGGTACCGGTTTTAGTAAGGGAAACAATACCACGTCCCGAATGCTTGTTGCGCCCGTCAGCAGCATAATCAGCCTGTCGATACCGATACCCAGACCACCGGCCGGCGGCATGCCGTATTTAAGCGAGTTGATAAAGTCGGCGTCCATTTTCGCCATCGTCTCAGACTGGCCGCGCAACTGCATCTTGAAATTGGCCTCCTGAACGGCCGGGTCATTAAGCTCCGTATAGGCGTTGGCTATTTCCATCGTTGCGATATATAATTCAAAGCGCTCGGCAAATTTCGGATTTTCCCTGCCGGGTTTTGTCAGTGGGCAAAGCCGGGCGGGATAATCAATCACAAACGTCGGGTTGACAAGATGGGCCTCGACCGCAGCGGCGAACACTTTGTCAACAACCACCGCGTCGTCCATTGCCGCCTCGTCTATCTTAAGCCGGCGGGCCTTCTTGCGCACAGCGGTGTTATCATCGATATCACAGCCCGCGTATTCGGCCAGAAGCTCGGCATACCTGACGCGACGCCACGGGCCGGCGAAGTCAATTGTCATCTCGCCGAAATTCACTTGCCTGCTTTCACAGTGCCTTTCAACCAATGCGCCGATAAGCTCTTCGGTAATATCCATCATGACATTATAATCGGCGTAAGCCTGATACAATTCGAGCATCGTAAATTCCGGGTTATGCCGTGTGCTCAGGCCCTCGTTGCGGAAGTTGCGGTTTATCTCAAAGACCTTTTCCATCCCACCGACCAACAGTCTCTTTAGGAACAGCTCCGGCGCAATCCGCAGGTAAAGGTCCATGTCAAGGCTGTTATGATGGGTAACGAAAGGCTTAGCGGCGGCCCCACCTGCGATGGCCTGCATCATGGGGGTCTCAACCTCCACGAAGCCGCGCTGCTGCAAGAAGCTGCGCACGTCGGCCACAATTGCACTTCGGGTTTTGAACCGCTGCATCACTTCGGGATTGGCCCACAGGTCAACATACCTTTGTCGGTAGCGCAGGTCGGGGTCGGCTAAACCATGGAATTTTTCCGGCGGGGGCAAAAGCGCCTTGCCAAGCATTGTTATAGTCTCGGCCCAGATGGTAATCTCGCCTGTCTTTGTTCTGCCCAATTCGCCCTCGGCGCCGATTATATCACCGGGTTCCAAAAGTGTGGCGACGTCCCACTGTGCCGGCAGCACCTTCTTGGACAGACCCAACTGTATGGTGCCGGCTGAATCACGCAGCGTGATAAAAATCAGCTTGCCGATATTGCGCAACAGGACGATGCGACCTGCGCAACAGGCCCGCTGGCCGGTTTTGTCATCGGCAAATCTTTCCCTGATACTTGCCGTTGATTCAGTGCCGTCAAATCTGGCGCCGTATGGCTCGACGCCCAACTGTCGCAAACGGGATAGCTTCTGTTGTCTGGCCTGTTCGAGTTTGCTCAGACCTGTTTGCTGTGCCAAGCGGGGTTTCCTTTATATTGACGATTTCTGATTTTCGTTTTACTAACTGCCGGCGGGCAATTGGGCTCTTGCGCTGGTGCTGGTTATTGCTCCAAAGTCAAGTACACGTCCCGCCTGAATCATCTTGGCCTTCAGCACTAACAGTCCTATTGCCAACTGCGCATCAGCATCCAGGGTTTCGGCCAGCGAGTACCGCTTCAGCGATTTGGAAACTCCGTTGCGGTCGGTTTTTGCCAGCACTTCGTTGGTACCGTGGACTTCATTGGCTTTGCGCTGTTCATTGGTGCGAAGCTTCACTTCCACGTCAGGTGCGATACCCCAGTCCTTCCTGCCCTTTTTTTCCATGACATAACGGTTCTTCACGCGCTGGTCGCTCGGCAGGTGATAATAGGCCATGGTGTACTTAAACTGCGAGCCGTTGCCGGGAAATTGAGTTATCGTTTGGACGCTGCCTTTGCCGTAAGTTCTCTGCCCGACCAGGGTGGCGCGTCTGTACTTGGCGTCCTGCAGGGCACCGGCAACAATTTCAGAGGCACTTGCGGAATGTTGGTTTATCAGCACCACGAGAGGATATTCCGGGTGAGTTCCCCTTTTGTGAGCGGCCTCGTAGGTTGAAATGCCCCAGCGGGGCTGGCTCTTGACTATCAGTCCTTCGGTGATAAACATATCGGCTACCGCAGCGGCGGCGGATAGATAACCCCCTGTGTTGTCGCGCAAATCGACGACCAGCCCGTTGAGCCCTCTGCGTTCGAGGCCATTCAGTATATTCTCCATGTCGGGTGCGGTCGTTTCGGTGAAATTGGTGATGCGCACATAACCGATACTGTTTGCCCGGTCGATCATATATCGCCATTGGCCGCCCCCGGTTCGTTGCCAGCCTCGAATAGTAGGAACGATTATGTTGTCTCTTACGATGACGACATCTTCGATTTCGTCGGAGTCGGCGTGCTTTACCGTCAGGGTTACCTCCGTGCCCCTCGGACCCGTAATCTTGCTGACCGCACAATAGATGGTCATATCGTCGGTCGGCTCTCCGTCAACCGCCAAAATGACGTCATCGGCATCGAGACCGGATGAGTAGGCGGGGGTGTTGGGTATCAGGCTGACAACCTTCAAAATACCCGTGGCTTTGGAAATCTGTATACCGATGCCGGGGAACTTCTGCGTCATATTCTTTTCAAAATCCCTGACCTGCCAGGGCCAGACCAGACTCGTGTACGGGTCCAGGGCGCCGAAGGAGGCCTCTGAAAACTGAACGATAACGACTTCCCGGGGTATCTGAATGGTTATGGAATTCAAGGCGAGAACCTCGTCGAATATCTTCAGGAACCTGTCTCTGGTAACCATCGCGAACGAGCCTGTCAGTTTTCTTTGGATTGAATATATACCTGCCGACCATCTGGCGACTTCTTCCGCATCAGCGTCGTAGGCCAGCTTCTCGTCGGCCTTTGCAAGCACCTGCCCAAGCAACTGACATTGCTTGAGTGCTTTCTCAGCCATTTCACCATAGTCAACGATGCTGACGTAGTTGAAGTCCAGCGCCTTAACGGCGCGAAGAAACATCTTCGGCCTGATACCCTCGTGCCGCTCGGCACTTGTGTCGCAACTGTTATCCTTCAGCGAGATTTCTATCTTAATCTTCTCGATAAGCTCCTCGGCATGCTCCTTATACTCGGTGTTATCCGGCTCCAGTGCCCTTAGCCAGAAATAGCAGTTCGCGTATGAATTAATCCACTCGCCCCCAGCTTCATACTCCCGCCCCTGCCGCAGGGCTTTTTCAATCATTTGTTTTACGAAAGGCGTCTCCAGCAGGGTACTTTTCTTGCTTTCCTCGATGTTGTCGGATGCTTTTATGATTGCCAGAAAGACCTGGCTGATATCATTAACATCTTCCGGCCGGTCCTTTTGTCGAAGCTTTTCGAGTTCATTGATTTGCTTGGTGTACGTATCGCTTCCGGAGGCCTTTCGCCTGGCCTTTACAGCTTCATATTCAGCTACAAGCACCCCCAACTGCTCAATACCCTTACTTTGCGGGACGGCAGAGCCCTCGATGACCTCCCGAGCGCCTTTGAAGTTACCGCTGGCGATCTTTTCACAAGCCGCGGCAATCGCAGTGGCGGCTTCAGACGCTGCTCCGACGGGCTTGGCACCGGATTGACGCCGTGGAATCGGCTTCGGCGTCGGTATGCCTTTGGAAACTGCGCCGGCGCGCGGACACCAGCCTGCTAACAGTACCGGCACCAGCAGCCGGATAATCCAGAACCTGTATTTCCTGTCATAAATTCGCAATAGACAACCTCGCACCATTCAGAAAACCACAACCAGGGATTAAGGATTCAAAATACTCTGTAGAAAACTTTATATATGTCATTCTGAGTCCCGATGTATCGGGGTCATTCTGAGTCCCGGCGCGCCGGGAAAGAATCTCAATCCTTCGTGCGCCGGAGATTCTTCACTTCGTTTTCACTCCGTTCAGAATGACGATTCTAATATCTTTTCTACAAAGCAGATTCAAAGCCTACAATCCAAATATAATTATCGGACAAAAGATACCTTCGGTTTAGCAGGGTTCTAATTCAACAACAAATGGTCCCTCCCACCCGGCATCAAAATTGCGACAAGACACTAAGCTATGTGCACTCGGCAGCTTTTCCCGCACAACCGACCACGTGCAGCTTGCGCTTGACCATTCCTTTTATGGCTTCTCTGCCGGGACCGAGGTACTTACGCGGGTCGAACTCGCCCGGCTTTTCCGCAAAGACCTGCCGGATCTTCGCGGTCAGGGCCATTCGCAGGTCCGTGTCGATATTAACCTTGCAAATCGCCATCTTAACCGCCTTACTGATTGCCTCCTCGGGCACTCCCATGGCGTCGGGCATATCCCCGCCGTACTTGTTAATCAGGTCCTTGAATTCCTTCAGCACGCTGCTTGAGCCGTGCATGACCAGCGGGAAGCCAGGCAATTTCTCACCGACTTCCTCAATCACGTCAAGCGCAAGCTTCGGCTCGGTCTTGAACTTGAAGGCGCCGTGGCTTGTCCCGCAGGCTACGGCCAGAGAATCACATCCGGTCTTTTCGACAAACTCCACAACCTGGTCCGGGTCGGTCAGGTGCTTGGATACATCGTCGGACGAAACGCCGACAACATCCTCTTCGATTCCACCTAATTGGCCCAATTCCGCCTCTACCACCACATCATGGTCATGAGCATACTCGACGACCTTTTTGGTAATGGCAACGTTCTCTTCGAACGGGTGGGTTGACGCGTCAATCATCACCGAGGTAAATCCGTCATCGACGCACTGCTTGCACGTCTCAAAAGTATCTCCATGGTCCAGGTGCATGGCGATTGGGATACCGGGGTTCTCCTCAACGGCTACGTCAATAATCGCCCGTAAGTAGCTCATGCTGGCGTATGCCCTTGCCCCTCTGGAAATCTGGAGAATCAAAGGGGACTTTTCCTCGGCAATCGCAGATATAATGCCCTGGGTGATTTCCATGTTGTTGACATTGAACGCACCGATGGCGTAGCCGTTTTTGTAGGCCATTTCAAACATCTTTTTTGTATCAACCAAAGCCATAAAAAACTCCTCTAATAAAGAATGATACTAAAGTTTAGGTGGGACACTTCCTCATTCCTCCAGTCTTTTACGAATTGCTTCTTGATTTCGCTTCAGTGCTTCTTTCATTTCATTAGGATACCAGCTATAAAAATTCGGCTCCTGTGGTTTATACTTCGAAAGGAGCTTGCCGAGATCAGGACTAAAAAGATATTGTCCGACAAAGTTGCCCAGGCTAAGCTTATGTGGATCGAAAAGCTCCTTAAGAACTATCTCATCCCCTGTTTTATTATGCTTCGCAACAACACTCAGTTGATGTGTAGCATTTAAGGGTAAAACCGCTCTCTCAGCAGAGAGGAGATGTTTCCAAATAATGTTCAACTCATCCACATCAGCCTTGTTCTTACGTTCCCATGCTTTATGTTCTACCCCGCCTTTTTTGCCTGGCACCGACCACACTATACTTATAGGAATATAGTCTTGTAAATCGGCTTTATTCCAACCGCTATCTTTTTCTGTATCCCTACAAGACTGCAGAAGGGCCGCTGTTACTACAAACACTAATGTAAAAATTAATCGTTTCATAATAGAACTCTCCTTATGGATTTAAGGTTGCATTATCCCAAGTCCCATTACCATATACCATGATGTTATCATCCTTAGTGGGATCAGCTATATCCGGAGTCCTGTTTTCGCCGAACCAGGCTCGCTGCATTCCGATTCCACCGGCGTTCTTAATCTTCATAAAGCCTTCATAGACATCCTGACCTTTGCCCATCTCGCCCCAGAAAATAACCCATCCTTGAGTTGTGTTGCCAGTTATTCGATCAATGAAAGGATGCCTAACAACAACATTACAACGCCAACCAATATACAACTGATCCCTGCTGCTCTGACCTTGCAGCGAGAATACACCATAAGCCCAAGCCATATCTTCGTAAACTGCACTGAGGCAGGCATCGATAATGACTATCTTCTTATTATTGGATTCATGCATATCAAGTGCTGCCAAGTCAAATCCAGTCTCATCATGGTCACCTGGAAGCGGTTCAGCTTCAGGATCTGATTGTTGTGTGTACGAGAAACAACCAATCTGATCCCAATCCCAGTATCCAGGCCTCCACCATGCTGGATTCCGTCGATAGCAATAGTTGTTTGTTCTTGCAACACCTTCAATTTGGTTTTCAGGATCTGCGCCAACATGGCTGTTTCCATGGCCAACCCAGTAAATGTACCTCACATACGAACTTTGGTACAGATAGGTCAGGTTTTCCACATTGACATCATGGTGATATAATGGTATCCATGTAACTCCCCTATCATTACATGCTTCTGCACACGCAATGATAGCATCTAGTCTTAGGTCGAAGATCTCCGTATCAGGCATTACGATTATCATCCGAGCAGGACCGTCTTTTTTCTTAAACTCCTTCTTCAAGTCTTTCTCCGTGACTTTATCGCCAGACGATGCAGATTTCATCCCAGACGTCTCAGTGAAAGTAATCCTACAGAGTTTATAGTCAGCAAAACTGGAACCGGGAACAGTTACGTCAACATAGTCTCCGGTAATGGTATCTGACCAGAGCATTGCGCCACTAACCAAATCCGTGACTTCAATCTCTAATGCCTGGCCACCATCATA
The DNA here is from genome assembly GCA_964563335.1 of uncultured Pirellulales bacterium. Classification (GTDB taxonomy): domain Bacteria; phylum Planctomycetota; class Phycisphaerae; order Sedimentisphaerales; family Anaerohalosphaeraceae; genus QNBT01. The sequence continues at coordinate 8,387 of CAZLWL010000045.1, read as the reverse complement.
AAAGCCACTATAGGTGTAATCCTCATCAGGATAGAAAGAATCACTGGCTGAAACCTTCGAAATTAGGTTATTGAAGTACACTTGGATCGGCTCATGATTGATAACACCCGACAAGCTTGTTATTACAAGCCTTACGTTATGCCAACCATTCGAGAACTGATCTGTCTCAAAGCCGACCCACTGATCTGTTTTGTTCCATCCGCGCAGCCAGCCGCCTACCTGTGTATCATCTACATAGTAAGTGACTACGAAAGCGTCGAGTGGAATCTGCTTCGGTTGTAAACCAAGATAGCCAGAGATATTCTTTAAATCAACACTCCGACCTTCTTCAGCATACACCAATTCAAGATACAGTTCTGTTTGCTGCCAATGCTTCGCTATCCATGAAAAATCAAGATAGTTCACCAAACCGTTCCCGGTAATATCAACCGGATCATTAGTCTCTTCAAGCCAGTTGAGCGTTAAGATTACAAGGTCATTGGCATCAACTTCATGATCTCCAGTGATATCAGCCGAAAGCTCAATCACATCACTTGGATAATGCGGCCACGTGTCTGCAATTCCTTTGTCGGGCTTTCCATCTTTTCTTGTTGTCCAGCCGGGATTTGAACTATATCCAGAGCCTGCATCTACAAAGTTTGCGTCCGCAACGAGGTAAATCCTGTAATCATTCGGATCATACTGGATTGGATTTTCCGGTGCATGGTGAGGCTCATTAAGCGGCAACTCAGGAAAATTTGTATCCCAATCATTGTTCCACATACCGGGGCGAACTATGCTAAATAGAACCTGGCCTTCCCAGCCATTGAAGGCAACAAAAGTATTTGTGGCAGAACTATCCCAGCAACGGAAAATGGGTATTGAATTTGGATCTGTCGCACCATATACAGTATAGCCGCGCTCACCATCATTCGCTAAGCAATAGTCTATCTGAAATTCATTATCAGTAAGAAGCGTCATGTTCATGCTGTAAACATCAAACAAAAATCCATGACCATCATACGGATACTCTGGGGTCCATATCCCGAAATAGTTCGTATAGCAATTAATAAACCTATTTGAGCCAAAGCTAAAGAATCCATTGTAACAACCATTTGCATAGGCATTTGAGATTGGCTCTTCGAGTTGCTGGTCTATAAGAGCTCCATGATAAAAGCCTTCCAGATACAGGTTGTTCAGCCTGCATTCTGTGCTTGCTGTTCGAGTAATGAGAATCCCGCAATAATTGTTGAAGAAAGGCTCACCAGATTCACCAACAATCCAGACAGGTGGATTAATATCCGGTTGTTGATAGATAAAATTCGGGTCTCCTGTTACCGGAGCAGGCTCGCCTAAATCGATTTTAGCGCCATCATAAACCACGATGCTATATTCCCACTCCTCTGCTACAATGATAAGAGTGTCAGAAGGAATTACAACATGCACTCCTTCTCCATGAATTAACAGGGGAGGGTCTGGAACATAATAAACGATATTAGGATCCAGGAAAAGACTATCGGTGATTTCCTGCAGCTCTACATAGCCCGAAGTTGTAAAAGCCAAAGTTTCAAGAATCTCTTTATTTGTAGGGTAATGAGATAACTCTTCTAACCAAGAGGGTCTAACGTGGTCATCCGGACAATGTAGCAGAAGAGGCGGAGGTACCGACATTGCCTCCATCTCAAAAGGTTCCCCTTCGGGAATTTCGGAACTACTTTCAGCCACACCAGTGGCTGTCGCCTCGCTTGGCTCGTTTTCTCCTGTAGTCGTGGTTGTTGTATCATTATATATGGAAAGAATCTGTTTTATCATGTCCAGGATAGCATTGACAGTTTCATCTGAACCGTTATTACAGCCATCGGGATTTGCTGTACATACTGATTCCAGCATTTCCAGTAGTATAGTCAATGTTTCAGTAACAATTGATTCATCTGATGAAAGGATTACTTCATTTGGCCCCGCGACTCCTGCCTGGCTTAGTATTTCCGTTAATGCTAAGCCATCTGCAGTTGTTGCATATTCATTCCCATAACAAAAAGCAGTGGACGTACAAAGAAAAACACTTAAAATGTAAATCATTTTTTTCACGATAATCCCTATAATTCAACTTTACTCAACTTGACTGGGTTTGACATAAGTATAGCCTCGACAAGAACATACGTAATTTGTCATTCTTCGCTGCGATCAGCATGACAGTTTAAAAAGTCAGTCAAGTTCATTTTATCCTTTTTTGTTCACAAATTCAAGGGTATTTGTCAATCTTCACTGACCGGCCCGACAAGTCCAATATATTTTCGCCTGCCCATGGCCAGTTCCTTGACTCCCTGCGGCCATATACTGAACACTACTGATTTTCTTTTAAGGGATTCATCCGTGGCAAAGGTGAAACCATAATACATTCGGTGATAGCGCCGCAGAATAGTCAGCTCACTTTTGATGTTTTTCCCAAAATCGAAGTTATATTCCTGTGCGAAGGTGGCGGTATATTTGGGATTCAGGGCATACGTCGCCGCCATAATAACCGAATTTGAGCCTTCTTCGTGAATGTTGTCAGCCGTAATATCGATAATCACCGGCCGTAGATACCTGTTGCCAATGTAGTAACTGATATCCGGATGCACATATCGCGAAACGCCCACGTTTAACTGCTGAACGACGCTGCTTTTGATATCGTAATTCATATCGGCCAGCACCGTAGTCGTGTCGCTGAGCCGCCAGGTGTAGTCCGCGTTAACCGAATTACGCATTAAAGCATACAGATATTCCTTTCGTCTTGACAATATTGGTATCGCCGGGTCGTTCCAGATGAATTTCGCCGGGCCGTACTCCCTCCCCCCGACGGCCGAATCCGCGGCGTCCCTTAACCAGGTGGCGTCGATATCCAGCCGCATCCAGTCGAAGCTGCGGAGGTCCTCTTTCGGGCCTCGACGAGTCTGCCACCGTTGCGATACACCGAAGTTTACCACATCACGCATCTCAATCGTCTCATCACTGTCGTGGTAGAACACCGCCTCAAGGTGCGGCTTTACGATATGCCTGATACCGTTAATATCCCATAATCTTGACTTTACGAACGGATTCTCCTTCCAGAACATCGTCGCCATTCTAACGCCGGCTTCGCCTAACAAAATTGAATCATCACCGTTGGGCTTGGTCGAAGTCCCGTCTAATCTCGTGAAGTAGCCGTCTTGATCCTCATACCCGTATGTACCCGCGACAAACGGCACGACCTTTATAGTGTTCCACATGAACGGCATATCGACCTCGTTGCGCGTCGAGGCAAATGTGTAAAACTGTTGTGGGTCGCCCGATCGCACATCCGTCGGCAAAATCTTGGACGACAAGCGGTCTCTAAACCGGCTTATCTGGGTATCGCTGTAAAACGTCAGCTTGTGGTCCCAGAACGATGCGCCCTTTAGATGGAATTCCACACTCGGCAGCTCCTCCGTCATGGTCTTGTGGTCGTTGATACGAAATTTGCTCAGAAACGAAAACGCCCAGTTGTCTTTGAGACGCTTAAGATGCACGAGCGTTTCCTGCTTCTTGCCGGTGTCGAACTCGCTGCGGTAAAACCATTCGAGGAAGTTCTCATCGGAGGCATAACTGGTTTCGATGGTGGCCTGCCAGTCATACGGCAAATAATGCCTGTGGCGGAATCTGAACCGCCCGCGAATGTCCTCGCCCGAGTCAAGATTTTGTCTCTCATCGCTTCGGCCAAGGTCGTCCGTGCCGCGGTCCCTGAGTACGTAGGCAATCACGTCGCCGAAATAGTCCTGCCGTCTGTAATCGATATCCACACCGGCCCCGGCACCGCGTTTGCCGAAGTAATCCACAGCCAATACACTGTCAACGCCCGAAGGCTCTTTCAGACCAAGTAATCTTGAGAGGTACCACCTTGTCTCAACAGACGTGCCGAATTCGGAATCGCGGCCTATATGCATGCTCTTTATCGGGATATCCGGCCGCTCGAGATTGGTTCTGAGCCTGGGCCAGTAGAATACCGTATTTTGGTCCAGCTTCATTTTTGCGTCATACAAAATCGCATCATAACTGCTCTTTTCAACCTTCTTGCCGGTTCGTGCATCGATACCGGTGGTATCCGTCAAGAGCACGCGCGAGGCCTCCATCGCCACCTGCGGCATATAGAATTCACTTGTTGTCAGTGTGATTTCGTCGGCGTTGAATACATTCTCGGAAATTTGTCGAAGCTTGACCGCACGAAGGTAGATAGGAATTCCCCTTCCCGGGTCAAAACTTCGCATCTCGGCATTTACCGCGAGGGCCTGGCGTTTTTGAAAATCATAATAGACCTCGTCGGCACGGATGGTCCGGGGGCCCTCAGTCATGATGATATTGCCCTTAAGATAAGCCGCCTCTACCGACCCGCCGCCCAGAATGTTTTCGCTGCGTGTGTCCTGGCCGGATTGAGATTGCTCGCCGACATGGAATATGACTGCGCTATCGGCCTGCAGTTCAAGCAGGCCGCCCTTTTCATCACGCTTCTGCCACAGATAGAATCGCCCTATCACCGTGCTGACTCTTGAGCCATCGGCCATGTCGGTATCTTCTATCTCAAGCGGCCGCTCCCACAAGCCCGTGATATTGACGGGATAATCAAACTTAATCTCTTTGGCAACGGGCTCTTCGACCGGCGGTTTCTTCTCGGGCAACCCCGGCAGTTTCATTTTGAATATGTCGGTAATCTGCCAGGGTTCTTTGGGCTCAGCAATCTCCTCAGGCTCAGGCTCAGGCTCGGCAAGGCTCGGAACTATCGCTTCGGCACCAATCACAGGCTCATGGCGAACAGGTTTTATCGCCGCGGCGGCATTTTTATATATCTGGAGGTCTTCAAGCTCGGAAACGGAACCAATATTATGCTCGTCCGCGGTGACAAATATCTCGCCGTTTACCAAAAAACGGGCAACCAGTGCTTCGCCCCGCTCGACAATGACCTGGCTCAAATCGGTTGTGCGTGCACCTTTGCCCTGCTTGATTGATACATTGCCCTGAAGGTACACCTGTGCGCTGTAGTCAATCCGGCGGGTACCAAGATAATCGGTGGCGATGGTTCCGAGCCAGACGACCGCGCTGTCGCTGGTCAACTGGTTGTCTCCGATTGACATTGAAAACCCCTCCTCAAAAGTGAGGATATGTTCGTCGCCGGCCGGGTCGCCGCTCTTATGGACGGTCATCCGCCTGGCTGCGAGGTGCAAATCCTGCCCGGCAAAAAGCTCGGCGTCCTCAAGTGTCCCTGCAGTAACCTGTTGCGCAAGCAGTGTCGCGGCGGCAAAAATTGCAATCCACAGCCTGTTCTGCATAAAAAATCGCCCAAATACGATACGTGCCAATCTCAGCAACTAACTCCATTACGGCTTCAACCATTGGTATCTGCAGCGATTATAATGACCCGCAACATGAAATCCAGCTAAAAACCGCGTAATACGGACCATAAAAAATATATGCGCTTCCTCGAAACAGAGCCGCGACTTCCTCGAAACAGAGCCGCGACCGTAAAGGAGCGGTAATGGCCCTTGCGGTTATACAGTGGGTTGCTGCCGGGCGCACGTAATCTTTATGATTGGTATCCCCGTTACACAACCAGTCAGCAGCAGCCCGACAGACCCACCTACTCAACAACTAAAAATGTCGAAGAGCGATCGCAGGGCGAACCGGTAGTCAAGCGGCTAATCGTCGACCGTAAAGCCTATGTTGACGGCTTTTTTCACCAGATCGACCGCGTTCTTGGCGCCGAGCTTGTGCATGAGCCTGTGGCGGTGATTCTCAACCGTCCGGACGGACCGTCGCAGGTCAACGGCAATTTCCCTATTGCTCTTGCCTTTGACAACCTCTCGCAATATCCTGATTTCGCTCCTTGTGAGAGTCTTCCCCTTGGTAATATCCTCGCTGTGGCAGTTCTTAATCGCCTTTCTGACCACAGGAAGAAAAGTTGCCTCGTCCAGAGGTTTTTCAATGAAATCTACAGCCCCCGATTTGATGGCTCTTACGGCCATGGGTACGTCAGCGTAACCGCTGAACAAAAGCACACTTAACTGTGGACGGCCCCATTTGACACGCTCCAACAGCTCCAGGCCGCTGGTTCCGGGCAGATTAACGTCAACTATAACCAGGTCACAGTCATTGTTTCGCAGCGTCTTCAGACAACTGTCAGCGTCGTCAAAACAGCGGACCTCGCAATTGTCCAACTGCGAAGTAAGAGTCTGGCTGACCGCCTTGCAAACCTGAGGCTCGTCGTCGACAAAAAATATTATGCTCTTTTCTGTTTCCGCCATACCAAATTATTAACTCCTAAATTCCTGTTCTTGTTTACGTTAAACTTCTTCTTAACCATTAAGCAATTTTACAGCGAGTGATTATACCATACTGATTTCCAAGAGGCAAGTCCATCTCAAAAAAAATATCAGTATATCCACTATACTAAGCCCCTGAAACCGACGGTTTATCTCTTGTTTGGAGAGAAATCGCTCACTGCCAATCGCTAAGCAGTTGTACGCCAAATGATTATACTATACTAATTTCCAACAGGCAAGCTAATATAAAAAATTGTTCCATGTCCCTCCTGGCTCTCGACACGGACGGAACCGCTGTGCCCTTTGACAATCCGTTCAAGAATACACAGTCCAAGACCGGTGCCGACATTGGCGGGCTTGGTGGTAAAAAACGGTTCAAATATCTTATCTATGTTTTCCTGCTCGATACCGCCGCAGGTGTCGGCAAAGGTTAGTTGAACTCTGTTATCCGCCGAGGAAATCGTGATTTTCATATCCTGCCGGGTTTCGCCATCGGCTGCCTGTATGGCATTTTGAATCAACACAAAAAACATCTGCTCAAGTTCAACGCTGTTTCCGATAATATGCGGCGGACGATTTTCTACATTAACCGACAAATTGAGCTTGCTCCGGCGTGCACTTTCAGTCAGAAGCCCAACGACTCTCTCTGCTACTTCCACGAGGTCAACTTCAGTAACATAGACCGGTGCCGCTTTCCGGGCGAATCTGCGAAAACGGTCAACCGTGCTGGCTGCCTTTGTAATCTCGCCGAGACAGTCGTCTATGACCTCTGCGACCTTATCGACATCATTGTCATCCTTAAGGGCTCTCAGGCCCAACTGCAAAAATAGTTTAATGACCGTCAACGGCTGGTTCAGTTCGTGAGCGATTGTCGCGCTCACCATACCTAACGAAGCCAATTGTTCGGCCCGGCGCATCTTCTCATAATATGAGTCCAGCTCCTGCTGAATACGCCTTCGCATCAGAGTATTGGTAAATATCTCAGAGACGATTGTCAGCATCGCAATACCTTCTTTGCTCCAGATCCTTTGCCTGCGCACCGAATCAAAGCCCACAAAACCTATAAGCTCACGATTGTGGACCATCGGTATTACTATCAGCGATTGGATCGACTGGGCCCGGAGAATCTGTTTCTCATTTTTTGCTCGGGCTGGTAGTTTTTCAACGTCAGGTATATAAATATTCTCGAATTTGGCCAGCCTGCCCATCCACCACGGCACCATATCTACAGAAAGATTCTGCAAATTGTCGATCTGCGGTGTAATACCCTCAGTGCACCACTCGTGCGTGTTATTTGTCTTCCGGCCCTCATCGAAAAACTGGAATATGTAGCTCCTGTCCACTTGGGCAAACTCACCCAAAGTCTTGAGAGCCTGATTTATTCCCTCGTCTATCTGTTCGGATAAAAGGTTGATAAACTGTCTCGAAATATCTGTTATGAGTTGTTCAAATTCCCTGTGATGCTCAAGAGCAAGAGCAGCCTTCTTGCGCTCCGTCATGTCGCGCACAACCGCAAAGAGTTGGCCATTATCAAACGGCATATAGTTAACACTGACCTCAACATCAACTCTTCCGCCATCTTTGCGTTTGAGACAGGATTCGAAACGTTCCACGCCGGATTTTTTGATTTTTCCCAGATGCTCGACGGTTTCCGCCATGGCTTCCAGCGCTTCAATGTCTCTCACATTCATACTGAGCAGTTCGTCCTTCGTGTAACCTGTGATACGGCAATAGGCCTCATTTACATCTTTAAAATCGCCTTTGGTGTCAACAATGCAAAAGCCGTCCATTGCGGTTTGCAGAATAATTCTGCTGCGTTCCTCAGTCGGTTGCCGCTTTGCTTCGGCATCTTCCAACTGCTCAAGACGCCCGCGCAAGGCCGCTATCTCCTCAAGTAACTGCTTCCGGTTTTTTTTCAGACCACTCACCAATTATTCCCGATTCATGCTTTGTAGAAAACCTTATATATGTCATTCTGAGCGCCCCTTTGTCATTCTGAGTCCCGGCGCGCCGGGAAAGAATCTCAATCCTTCGTGCGCCCCAGATTCTTCATCCCGCGTGTCCCGCATGTCCCGAAACCTCGGGGATACCTCGGGGATA
>CAZLWL010000044.1:0-18995 GCA_964563335.1 uncultured Pirellulales bacterium | reverse complement strand
AGAGGCAGCCGTTGGCCGATGTAACATTCGATAATGCACGGGATGTGATGGATGTTAACCTTACAGGGCCGGTCCTTGTGTGCGCTGAATTTGCCCGGATAGTCCTTTCTCAACAAAATCCCGAACCTGAAAATCCAGCCGGCAAGATAATCAATCTTGTTGATGTTGGGGGGATTCGGCCGTGGGCGAATTATGCGGTTTATTGTGCGTCGAAGGCGGCCCTTATCGCGGCGACGAAGTCGATGGCGAAGGAACTGGCTCCGGCGGTTTGCGTAAATGCGATTGCGCCGGGGGTAATAACGTGGCCGGCCGGGTTCAGTGAGGAGGGCAAGAGGCGCCAGTTGGCCCATATTCCGGCCGGCAGAACCGGCTACACAAGTGAAATCACTTCTGCTATAATCTTTCTGTTGAAAAATGATTATGTCACCGGACAGGTGCTGAACATTGATGGCGGAAGATGCATTTAGAAAACCCTGGGCAGGGAGCAGAGTAATCATGACCAGGAAAAAACTTCTAACTGTGTTTATCTTATTTTTGCTTGCGGCAATCGTTGCATCGGTCGCTGTGGCAATGTATCTGCGCAGTATAGACATTCATAGGGCCGCGCTGTACGGCGATATAGAGAAGGTCGAACGGATACTGTCAAAGAAACCGGAATTACTTGAAGCACGGGATAAACTCTGCTACACGCCGTTGCATTGGGCAGCCTCAATGGGTTATCAGAACATGGCAGAGATACTACTTGCTAAAGGTGCTGATGTTAATGCCACAAGTGATTTTGGAATAACACCTTTACACTTAGCTGCAGGTAGATATGACGATTTCAAGACCATATCCAAATCGGATGGTGAGGGGCAAAGATATTCAATTCTTTATGAAAAGACAAAGATAGTGCCTCCAAAAGCAATGGTCGAGTTTCTTATTGCCAGCGGTGCAGATGTTAATGCAAAAGACCATAGAAGTGAAACACCCATGCACGAAGCGGCGAGTACAGGTAATGTTGATGTGGCTGAGATCCTTATTGCAAACGGAGCTGAGGTTAATGCCAAAAGCGTCTATCATGGTTTAACTCCACTTCATACTGCTGCCTATAGTGGCCAAGAGGAAGTTGTAAAAATCCTGATTGATAATGGAGCTGAAGTTAATACAAAGACCCTTATAGAGGGCAACACCCCTCTTCACAGGGCCGTTTCCTGTGGAGAAAATGCGGAGTCAGTTTGTAAGGCTCTGCTTGAGAGGGGGGCGGATGTGAACGCCAGAAATAGTGCCGGCTCAACTCCTTTGCAACAGGCCCTCAATTACAATGAAGCAAAAGTTGCTGCCTTGCTTCGTAAACATGGTGGGGTAGAATAAGGAAAATCGGGTATTGCATTTCTGGCGTTTGGACGGATTGAGGGGACCGGAGCGGAAATTACAGAGATATTCTTATTTGGCAAGCCTTGTTTACTTGTGGGGTAGTATGGGGTATATTGTAGGTAGGAAAAAAGGATTGTGAGATGAATTGGAGTACTGGATTATCAGATGGTTGAATTCAGCGGAATAGCTGAGGTCATGGATGACCTGCGCCAGGGTAAGATGATAATTCTGGTCGATGATGAGGACCGTGAAAACGAAGGCGACCTCGTTGCAGCGGCCCAGCTTATTACGGCTGAGACTATAAACTTCATGGCGAAATATGGTCGGGGCCTGATATGCCTGCCGATGACAGGGGCCAAATGCGACGAGTTGGGTCTTCATGCTCAATCGCCGGAGAACACGGCCCGGCTGGGTACGGCGTTTACGGTCAGTATCGATGCGCTGGAGGGGATAAGCACGGGGATAAGTCCTGCCGACCGTGCGCAGACGATAAAGGTTGCAGTTGCCGATGATACCAAGGCGGCGGACCTTGTCAGGCCGGGGCACGTTTTTCCGCTACGTGCTCGCGGCGGTGGCGTGCTTGTTCGGGCCGGTCAAACAGAGGGAGCGGTTGATCTTATGAAACTGGCGGGGCTGAAACCGGCGGGTGTGATTTGTGAAATCATAAACGACGATGGCTCAATGGCGAGGGTGCCACAGCTTCTGAAGTACTGCAAGAAACACGACCTTAAGATTACTTCAATCGCAAGGCTCATCGAGTATCGGCTCCAGCGTGAAAAACATATCAGGCGGATACAGGAGGTAAAGCTTCCGACGGATTACGGTGAGTTTGATCTTATCGGATATGAAAGCCCGAATTCAGCAGAGCCGCACTTGGCCCTTTGCAAAGGTGGTATCGGAGAGTTGGACGACGAAGGCATTGCGATTGAGCACGATGAGCCGGTCCTGATAAGGGTGCACTCAGAATGTATGACGGGGGATTTGTTTCATTCGCAAAGATGCGAGTGTGGGTACCAGTTGATAACGGCGATGCAGATGATAGAAGAAGCAGGTAAAGGCGCTCTTGTATATCTGCGCCAGGAGGGCAGGGGGATAGGACTTGCAAATAAGCTCAATGCGTATAAGCTTCAGGAGCAAGGGTATGACACGGTCGAGGCCAATATTCAATTGGGCTTTATGCCGGACAAGCGCGATTACGGGATAGGCGCACAGATTTGCCGGGACTTAGGTTTAAAGAAGGTCAGGATCCTGACGAACAACCCGAAGAAGGTCAGCCGGTTGGAGGTTTACGGGATAAAGATAGTGGAACAGATACCGCTGAAGGCCAAGCCTGGCCGGCACAATATCGACTATCTGCGAGCGAAGAAGAACAGGCTCGGCCACATACTTGACAAGGATCTGTAGCGCCGGCATTTGAACAAGGTCGCCGACAATGAAAAAGCGGTACCCAGCAGCATATTTGAAGGGCAAAATGTTGAAAACAGCCGTAGTCGTGATTTTTGCCGTTGCGGGCCTGATTTGTTCGACAGGTTGTGAGCCGGATAGTTCGGCCGGCCGATTCTCTTCGGGCACAGACGGTGACGCGCTCGGTGCTTATGTAGCCTCTGAGGTGCATATTGTGGGCCTGACCGAAATCACGTCGGTTTCGGAGGGGCCTTGGCAGGGGAAACTGAAGATTTATGTCGATCTGGTGGACAGTTTCGGATGCCGTGTAAAATCGCCCGGCCTGTTCCGATTTGAGTTATATGAGTTCGTTCCGCGTTCATCACAGCCCAAGGGCAAGAGGATATTCTTCCCGCCGGACATTGACCTCACCGATGCGACAACAAATAACAGCTACTGGCGTGATTTTCTCAGGGCTTATCAATTTGAGTTGGACCTTAACTTTAGTCCCCGGCCGGACGAGAGCTTTGTGTTAGAGGTAACGTTTACAACATCCCAGGGCAGGCGGCTGAGAGATACATTCCAGCTCAGGTATGAGAGCCAATGACCTTATGAATTCCAGTTGAGCGTATTTGTCGGAGCATAAGATGGAAGAATTCGGGTCGGATGACGAAATCCTGCAATTTGCCATCGGCAGAGAGGTGGCTGCGCACCGGTTCTACACGGATTTGGCGCAGGAGATGGACAATGCAACGATGCGTCTGCTCTTTGAGAATTTTGCCAAAGAGGAGCTGAGGCATAAAGCCACGCTGGAACTGGAAGTAATGAAAAGGGGCTTGGTGGTGCCGGCAGCGCCGGAAGATGTGGATAGTCTTGACCAGACCGGTGTTATGGTTGCTATTGACCCTGAGTTGGGTATCGATTACAAGAACGCTCTTATTTTGGCGATTAACAAGGAGGCAAAATCATTCAGGCTTTATGTAGAGCTGGCGGCAATCGTGAAAGATAAACAATCTCGTGAAACACTTTTGTCATTAGCTCAGGAAGAGGCGAAACACGAGCTGCGGTTTGAAATAGAATACGATGTATCGATAAAGAGGAGGTGAGGTGCAATGCTTTGGATGCTTCGGCAGTCCAATGGGTTTGTCTTAAGAATGTTGAAACGGGTATTTGCAGGGGCGGCAAACGATGGAAGGATTTGAGTCAGACTACGACATTTTGAAGTTCGCGATTGACAGAGAAGCGCAAGCCAACAGGTTTTATGTTGCGTTGGCGGAGCGGATGGCTGATCCCGAAATGCGAGAGGTCTTTGAGATTCTTGCGCAAGACGAACTGGAGCACAAGGCAAAGCTGGAGCTTGAAGTGATGAAGACAGGTAAGGTGCTGGCTCCAGAAAAAGATGTGAACAGATTCGAGGCCGATGGTGCGGCAGATGTCGCGGCAGTTCTGCATATGGATTACAAAAATGCTCTTGCAATAGGGATAGATAAGGAAAGGGCCTCTTTCAGGCTTTATGCAGACTGGATGGTAACGGCTGAAGATGACCAGCAACGCGAGATGCTTTTGTCGCTGGCGGAGGAAGAAGCCAAGCACAAGGCCAGGCTTGAGATTGAGTATGAGATGCTGATAAAGAACGAGTGATGCGATTACGACGGAAAGGAAAGACAAATGCGAGCGATTATTCTGTTTGCGTGGATTTGTTTAGCGGTATTGATGTTAGGGGGCTGCCTGGAGGATATCGGTGCGGGATACAACGATCTAACGGAGGGCTGGTTTGTTGAGGATACGGAACTTGCAGCGACGATCGCCGAGATTGATGCGGTAAGCAAGCTGCATTCGGACTCGGGTAAGTACGAAGGGTTTAAGACGATAGCCGGGCGCGAGCCGCTGCGATCAGAAGCTCAGGTGTACCTGGTCAAGCCGGTGTTTAGCAGCCTGTACTCCGAATCGGACGCCGAAGATGTGCTGCTTACACTGATAAATAATCCGAGTTTCAGTTGCGCTGCCAAGCTTGCAATTGTGCGGCGTTTGAACAGTCTGTCTTCAGAAAGCAGCAAGATGACAATTCTCAAAGCAATTAATGAACGGGGCGAGTGCGCGGGCGAGAATGAGGAAATCGAGATAGAAATTGAGGTGGAAGAGATCGCAGGATAAATTGTCAATATACAAAGCCATTCAAACTTCGAGGATTTCAGATAAAGAGCACGTTGGCGGTGACGGTTCATTGGGGCCGGGGCGAAAAGTATTTTTCGTTCTGTTCTTTGTAGTTCTGTTATCTACCATCGGGCTGAAAATATACAAGGCCGACCGGGCGGGAATCAGTTACGATGAATCATTGACTTTCCAGCGTTACTGCGACAGTGTTCACACGGCTTTAACGAGCTTCGACCCGGCTGATGCCAGCAGCACCAACAATCACGTGTTAAATTCGATATTCATTCATTACGCTCAGAAGTATTTCAGCTTCTATGAGCACTTCATCAGAATACCTTCTCTTTTAGCAGGCGTAGTGTTTTCGCTGGCGCTGGCGTACATCATTTATAAAACGATTCATTCAGGTGCGATGAGGGTGGCGTCTTTGGCGTTGGTTTCGCTTGTTCCGTTTGTTTTTGATTATTCGTATCTGGCAAGAGGGTATGCGTTTGGGCTGGCGGGGATTTACGCCGAAATTGCATTTGTGCTGTGGCTTTTGGAACATAAGATGCCGCTGCGCTGGTGGCCGATTCCCGCGCTGGTAATCTCGCTGATGAACTTTCTGGCTTTCGGGTCGATGATGTCGAGCATGATCACGTTGGCCGGTTTTAACGCAGTGTTTATCCTGCTTTATGCGCCTAAAATTTTCCGCGATGTGTCGAACAGGCTGAAGCCTGTTATCCTGAATCTTGCATCTATTTCTGCGCTCACCTGTGTTTCAGTGTTCCTTCTTTATCGCCGGATTTACAAAAATATTCTCGGCGGCAGGGCGATGGTCAAGATCAACAAGGGGTGGAAAGGGTGGCACTCTCTTGTGGATTACCTTCACAACTTATTAGTGAGGAAAGTATTCGGGCCAAGCGATAGTATCGGGATGATTATCTTCTGGGCCGCTATCGGGCTGCTTGCAGTTGGGATTGTATTTGGCATATATAAATTCCGCAAGGCGATTAAAGCAGGCCTGTGGCGGGAGTATCTGAAACTGGATAGTGGCAGAAGCTTCATATTAGTCGTAACGGGTGTTGTGGTAATTATTCTGTTTGTTTACAGTGTTATTCTGCACCGAAGCCCTGGTCTTCCGCGTCGGGTGCGCAGCCAGATATTTCTGATTCCGATGGTACTAACTTCCGGTCTGATAATTCTCGATAGACTTGTATGTGGAGTGCGCAAGAAAACGACAGGGTGGGTTGTGCACGCCGCCGTTATAACAATCGTGTTGTTGGTGACACTGCGGAATCTGCCTTCACCTTACCGGATGGGCGGTTCGACTCTTTCGGGGCCGGTTCTTCGCAAGTTGAAGGCGATAGACCCGGAGAAGACCTGGAATATCGCTTTCTCGGAAAAGATGAAATTATTTTATATGGGGTTTCTTTATTACAGGCAGTTTGACTACAAATTCAACATTGTGCGACAGGGAAAGTATGATTTGCTTATCTGTCGAGAAGAGGAACGGCCGAAGGGCGCGGTCAGTCTGAATTGGGCACCTTTTAGCGATTCAAATTCGCAGGTCGTGATTAACTGCCCGCTTCCGGCTGACAGGGTGGTCATAGAGGCCCAGCTGCTCGAAGACTGACTTTTGAGCCGATTAAAGGGGTCAGGAACCTTTTTTATATATCATCGGTATTAACCCAGAATGTGTGATTGCTATAACTAATTGCAATTTCTATGCTTACAGAAACAACCCTTTCAAAAACAGGTTGCAGGGCGTGCGAAAGAACTTGAAAAAGTTCGGCTGATTTGGTATAATGAAATGAAATATACGGCATTTGTGTGCTGTGTGTCGGGCTGGTAATTTTCGGAGGTTTCGACCTAATTGGAGAAGGTCAGAGAGCAGTTACAGGTGCGAAAAGAGCGAGCAGTGCTCGTGGGGGCGGCTGTTCGAGGCCGGAAAAACCATAGCGACAACTTGGTGGAACTTACGGCTTTAGCGCGGACGGCGGGGGCGGTGATTGTCGATAGATTCCAGCAAAAAGTTTCCCGCATTCATCCTGCAACTTACATCGGTAAAGGCAAGGCCGAGATGCTCGCCGAGAGGGTCAAGGAGTATCGCGCCAATGTAGTGATATTCGATAACGACCTTTCGCCGGCACAGATTCGCGAGCTTGAAAAGATAGTTCAAACGAAGGTGCTGGACCGCAGCGAGTTGATTCTGGATATCTTTGCGACGAGGGCGAAGACTCGGCAGGCGAAGCTCCAGGTCGATCTGGCGCAGTTGGAATATACTTATCCCCGGCTTACGCGAATGTGGTCGCACCTTGATACGTTGGCAGGCGCCGCCGGCACGGCCGCAGGTGCAGTAGGGGGCATCGGAACAAGAGGAACCGGCGAGAAGCAGTTGGAGATCGACCGCCGGCTCGTTGGAAAGCGCATTACGGAACTGAAGCGGCAATTAGCTGGTATTGATAAGCGGAAGCTTCGTGAGATTTCCGGCCGCGCGGGACATTACAAAATCTGTCTTGTCGGATATACCAACGCCGGCAAAAGCACGCTTATGAATGCGCTGACCGGGGCGGGTGTGTTTGTAGAAGATAAGCTGTTCGCCACGTTAGACACGCGAACGCGGAAGTGGACCCTGGAAGGTAACCTGGAGGTGCTGCTTAGCGATACGGTTGGATTTGTGAAACATTTGCCGCACCAGTTGGTCGCATCGTTTAAGGCGACGCTTGAAGAAGCGGTGAACGCGGACCTGCTATTGCACGTAGTGGATGCCTCGAACGCGGAAGCCTTTGAACAAATTACGAGCGTGTACACGGTGTTAGACGAGATCGAGTGCGGGGGTAAAGAGAAGCTCATGGTCCTGAATAAGGTGGACGTCCTCGAAAAAGCCGGTCTCCTTGAGTCTTTGCAGACGGTGTATCCCCAAGCGATATGCATCTCAGCCAAGACGGGTCTGAACCTGGATAAGTTGGCCGGCGTGGTGCTTGCAAAACTAAGAGGCGCCGATGTTACCGTGCGTGTAAGCTGCAGTGCCGGCAACGGCAGGGTGCAAAGTTTCCTCCAGGCAAACGCAGCGATTTTGGAACGTGAGTATCTCGACAGCAGCGTAACAATAAAGGCCAGACTCGGTAAAAATCAGTTGCCCCTATTAAAAAAACTCAGACCGAAGGACCTACAGGTTATCGAGAGTTGATTTCTCAGGGTATGCCTTGCATACCACATATATATTTAGCCCCCGCGTGTCCCGCATGTCCCGATACATCGGGGATATATCGGGGACACCTCGGCGCCGCCGCCGGGGGTCTCTTACAAACATTCACCAGCATCAGATGAGTACGGTTATGAAAACTGAAGAAATCACAAAAAAAGACAAGTGGATGGCACAGAGGTGCGCCGAATGTCTGGTATGCAAACGCGCCCGCAGCAAACAGAAGGGCTTGGCCTTCTGGTTCGTGAAAAAAATCGAATCACGCCTATGTCCCTTTTGTAGGGCATACGAAAAAGTGTACGGCCGAAAACCACACGAACCTGACCCGCAGTAATGCCGCTTCTATTCCTCTCATCCCACACTTGCCGGGATTCCTCCAAATATACAATATAAAATATACAATATAAAATTGTCACCTCCTGAGCGAAGCGTCGCGTAGCCGAAGGGATGTTCTTCTATTTCTTCTGTCTTCCGTCCTCTGTCTTCTGTCCTCTGCCTTCCACGCTATACAATGCCCCCGTGTGTCAGAAAAAAACAAAATATTTTTGAAAAAATTGTGGAATCGATTTGTTATGGGCAGAAACAGTGGTCATCGTATTTAATATCCGTTACTTGACCTCGCTCCAAATATAAGTCAGACCAAACACCTACACACCAACTTAACTATAAAAAACTCATCAGAATTAAATTTATTAAAAGACTTTACGTCCTATGCAAATCGGGATAATACCACTCGGAAAGATTAATATTATTTTACTTTGTTGTCAGATAATGGTTCGCTTTCCCTCGGCTTTCCTAATGCCATCAACAGCACCAAGACACGCACATACTCTTGCCTGGGGTGTTGGTATCTTATCAATCCAATTTGCAAGTTCTTTGGTGTATCCCATTTCGACAAAAACACTCGCTGTCGCACGATATGCTTCAGATTCCCTTGAAGAATTTCCCAGGTTGAGCAGAATTTTCTTGGCCTCTGCTATTTCACCTTTTTTGACAAATGCAGATGCAATTTGCCCGCAGGCAAAAGATTTGTTCATAGTATCCGTAATCTCTCGGTAGGTTGCTATTGCTCCGACAATATCATCTTTTTCAAGTTGGGCTTTAACTATATTGTATAATCCCCACGAAAGACTATGTTCATCATTGATTTCTTTTACGGTTTTTTTTGCTCCTTCTATGTCGCCTGCTTCAAGTTGGGCCTCAACAATTTTTACAAAAACTACGCCTTTCCATATAGGCACGTCATTTATTTCCTTTACACCGGCTATTGCCTTTTTAATATACTTGTTGTAACCTTCCATGGCGCCTTTTTCAGCCAAATTCTTCGCGACACAAAGGTATGCCGTTTCCACCATTCCTTTTTTAAAAGAGTCATCAAACTCCCCGAACTTGCTTTTGTCAGCAGACATCGGATTATCATCAATCATCTTTGCCATCGTTTCAATTGTTGCGACAGCCGAGCCAATTTCTCCTGCGTCTGCTTGTTTTTCTGCTATTAGCGTATACACCTCTATTTTGTGGTCTCGATAGGTAACCTCTTGGGCCGTTTTTTCCCCTAAATCGATGTTGCCGGAATTAATCTGATATTTGGCAATAGCTGCAATGACTGATGACTTGTGTTTGGAGTTGCTAATCGTTTCCGCTACAGTTCGTGCTTGTTCTATGTCGCCTTTTTCCGCAAAAGCAACACCTAATTTTTCGTAAACCCTGTCTTTGAATTCAGGACGAGTAAGCCGCGCAGCCATCCGCTCTGCAACAACCAGGTTGCCTTCTCTTATACAGGTTTCGGCAATTTCCACCAAGGCAGAATCTTTTCCTGATGCTTCGATAATGTTATTGACTATGGCATCAGTATTTTCTATGTCGTTGTTACGGGAAAGGTAAGCTGCTATTTTCTTATAAGCTCGTTGCGTCTGGCGCTGGTCTGTTATTGATTCAGCATAGGATGTGGCTCCATTGACGTCATTGCAGTCAAGATATGTCCGGACAACATTTGAATTCATAAAAATCCGGGATGCAATGCTCATATCAGATAATGCCGCTGATCTTGCTTGTTCTATGCTCTTTTTATAACCAGATCCATTTCCTTGTTTATAAAAAGTCTTTGCTGCAAATGTATAAGCATATATACGCTTATTTAATTTCAAAATCGCAGAAGCTGATGTGTTGGCACCATCAACATCTCCAGCTAATGCCTGGGCTCTGCCGAGATGGCCACAAATCTCATCCTTGCAATCAGGGTCAGTTATAGTGTCGGCTTGCTGTACAGCATACCCAAGCCACCAGGATATCGAATCAAAATTACCAATTGCTGCATTAGTTTGAGGTGTGGTTTTAGCAATCGCTGAAAAAAAAGTGACAAGAGTCAAAGAAGCCAGCAATACCATAAATTGAATAATCTTTTTCATAAATCCTCCCTATTCAGGATTTTCCATTTACACCTACTTGGCTACATAGCTAAGCCTCATTTCCAATAGAATACCGAGTCTTCCTTGAAATACAAACTTTCATATTGACCATGTGTAATGACCTCACTCTAAATATACGTTAGCTCAAACCAATTAGCAATCCGACTTCGGGTACTCCCAACTCCCATCACTTGACGGGCGGTGTGTACAAAGGCTGCCGAACACATTCACTCACGTCTGCTGATACGCGATTACTGTCGATTCCGCTCTTCTCAGGCGAATGCCTCCTCTACAATCCGAACTGCGAATCTTGGGACAGACACTTATAAACAGTGTTAATCGGTGTTAATCCGTGTCTAAAAACAAAGCTTGTCCCTGCGAAGGCAGGGAGCAGGGAGCGGGGACCCAAATCTCTTACTTCTTTTGTCTGCTCACAAATAGGCCAACTTGTTGGCCTGTGGACGCAGGCGTTAGCTTACGTGATGCTCGTATCAAAGTAAGCTCATCGCCAAGCACACCAAGCAGACAAAAAACAAACTGCGTTAATCTGCGTCTAAGAATTTTTGTGCCTAAATGCACCTCTGCGAACTATGCGTGCTCAGCGGTAAAATAATATCAGTTTCATTCAGCGAAGTGTCGGACGAGGCCGTGTTTGCGGGGGATAACGAGGTCGGCCTTTTTAGCCGAGCCAGCATCTGTCGCCTCGTAGTCAACGTCCATAATCTCGATGAAATCGGTGGTATAATCCTTTAAGACGCCCCGGTATTCGCAGAGTTTGTCCCCGGCAATCATCTCAAACACGACCTTATGGCCGATATATTTCTCCAGCAGCGGCTCATAAGAAGTGCCCGCAGAGCCCATCAGGTCCTGCTTCATTCGGGAAACGTATTTGTCCTGCGAAGCTAATACTCCCCCCGCGGGTGTGGCCTTTTTGGCTTGGCTCATCAACAGATTCACCACTTCCATCACCGAATCCCTGACGGTCTTGAAGACGTTCTGAAGTCTCCTGCCGAACCTTCGAACCAAGTTGGGATGATAAGTGCGTTTTAGTTCTCTTTCCCTTTCCTTCTTCCCGGTATCGCTCAGTTCATCGTGATAGCGGATCAGGGCCTGTATATTTCCATATTCGTGTTTATAGAGGATATAGCTTGTTTCGATGGCGCCGTGTTCATTCGTCTTTTTAGCCGGATAAATAAACTCCAGGCCGGTGTTGGCCACGATTAGTTCGCCCCGGATAAGGTCGCCATCGACTTCCTGAAGCGTTACCATATCGCCGGCGAAGTCTTTCAGGCATTTGTCCCGTTTTACGCGCCTGATGAACGCGGCGACAACGGTCGAGATGGCGATAAATAATACGGTTATGACAAACGGATTTGAAATGAAGTTTATGAGAAAGGATTTTTCCATAAGCGACTTTTCCGGTTTCTTCTGTTTCCTTCATGCTTGGCGATGAGGGCTTTTCGTACTCACGGCATACAATAACCCGGAGTATGGGTGATGTCAAACGAAAACCGGTGTAGGTGAGTGCTGAATGTCAGATTGCAAATGGGCAATATGAGCGGAATTATCTGTGAGAATAAAATATTTGGTGTTTGTGGCGGCTTTGTTTATAATAATTGATGACATCGGGGCGTGGCGCAGTTTGGTAGCGCGCATGACTGGGGGTCATGAGGTCGCTGGTTCAAGTCCAGTCGCCCCGATTTTTTCAGCCTTTGGCTGAAAAAATAAAGCAGGTGAACATTATGGTTCTTGATGTACGAAATGTACGAAAACGCAGGCTTCATACAAAGGGCTTTTCGGGGCGGTTAGCTCAGTTGGCAAGAGCGCCTGCCTTACAAGCAGGAGGCCACAGGTTCAAGTCCTGTACCGCCCACTTTTTTAATCTTCTGCTTTATAAGCACCTGTCCCGCTCTTAGCCATTTTTGTTTTCTCCCGTTCAGCCAGGAGCAGTATGAGATGCTGAAGGTCCGGGCCGATGTTGGAGAAATGGCGGCTTATGGGTTTTTCAAGAAGTATTTTGGTTGAGATTGCCACCCATTCGACTACGCTCAGGGCAGGCTTTTTTCGCTTCGCGGGAATATTTATCGTACGGGATCCGGCTTCGTCATGGGACTTACGTCTTCGCTGTGTGAGCTACGACGCTACAGGTCGCCGCGACATAAAAAAAACTCTTGCTTTGTCCAAGTCGTAATTGTAGAATATGGGTAAATGTGCTCTTGTAAAGCTGTTTTGGATTCTCGTGGTTAATATAAAGAGAAGATGAACGATAAAAACGATATTGATGATACGAGGTCGAAGGCAACGCAGGATGTTGAGGAACTGGCGCAGCTTGAGAAGGAAAGCCAAGAACAAAAGCTGCCAGAGCAGAAGGTTGTCTTTAAGACAGAGTCTATTAAGACCCGTGCTGGCAGACGTGGTGTCCATAACCTTCCAGACCAGACTTATCCGCCGATGGGTTTTGACCCCGATAAAGCGTTCGACAATGTGTTTCCTTTTTTGAAACTCCCATACCTTCAGCCTAATACTCCCGAAGATATTATAAGTTTTGCTTCCCCCCAAGCAGGTGGGTTCTTGGATGCAAGGCGCAAAAGGATTCCGCTTAACGCCATATTTTTTGGAGACAACCTGCATGTATTGCGAGCATTGCCTTCCAACTGTATTGACCTTATCTACATCGACCCGCCATTTTTCTCCGGTAGAAACTACAATCAAATATGGGGTGATGATAATGAGATAAGAACATTCCACGATATATGGGAAGATGGATTGCCAAGTTACTTGGTCTGGCTAAACGCTCGGCTTTGGGAAATGAAACGCGTCCTGAAAAGCACAGGCTCAATTTATGTTCACTGTGACTGGCATGCCAGTCATTATATCAAAACCGAAATGGATAAAGTTTTTGGCTACAAATTTTTTGTTGCTGAAATCATATGGACGTACTCTTGGGGAGTACGTACAACCAAAAGATGGAACAAAAAGCACGATTCCATAATCATGTATTCAAAGACTGACAAGTACACTTTTAACGCTAATGATGTAAGAGAGGAACATCGGTTGGTTGCCGAAAGTAGCAAGCAAAGAGTTAAGTACAAAGGAAGTTTAACTCACGACACGAAATGGAACAAGGGTTACAGCGATGAAGGTGCACTTCCAACAAACGTTTGGTATATTGCAACTATCAATGCCCAATCTAAAGAGAGAATTGGCTACCCAACTCAGAAACCAGAAGATATATTGGAACGCATAATTAAAGCCTCGTCTAACGAAGGAGACATTGTTGCTGACTTCTTTATGGGAGGCGGTACTACCTGTGCTGTTGCTCAAAAACTTAACCGAAGATTTATTGGTTGCGACATATCAAGAGTAGCTTCGTCAGTGGCTTTGAATCGAATAATAAAAGATGGGGAGGAGATTTCGGGCAGAACTGCATCAGTGAACATAGACAAACCCAAAAAAAAGAACGAGCAGATGTCTTTGGAAATGACTATCGAGCATATTCCCGATATACACGTTTACTATATGGGAGTGTACCCAATTGAGAAGTTTGAGTTTATTGGACAGAAGGAATTTGAAGATTTTATCTTGACCTGTTATGAGGCAAGAAGATTCACGGGAGAAGGCCAGATAACCGGAATAATGAATGCCGCCACTTCCTTACTCATCGGCTCTGTTAAGCCAAACGAGTCTTTGTCAGAGGCACAACTTAGGAAGTTCGTAGAGGACGTTCTAAAGTTGCGTTATCAGAACAATATCAAGATGAAGTTGAAAGTTATATCTTGGGTATTTCCTCCATCACTACAGAAATATGCAAGAGTGTTGGAGAACTATTTTGTTAAGAAGAACTTGGCTGTAGCGATAGAATTGATTCCCATAAATAGTCAGTTGTTTAGAAAGAGGATTCTGGAACATTACAAAGATGCCTCGAAGAGCGAGTTCTTGCTAAAGTTCATCTCACAGGCATCCATTATGGACATTGCGTTCAAGAAAGTTGATGGGCTCAAATACGCTTTTGAGGCAGTTGGAGCAAGGAGCAACAATATTGATGGATATTTAATAAACTGCCAGTGGGATTTCAATTTTATTGAAGGTAGATTCGCGGAGAGAGAATATGCGCTCATGCGCGAAAAGAAAGATGGGAAATATGTGGCTGTTCTCAAGGCAGAGAAAGCATTTGAAAAGCCGGGCAAGTATATAGTTGCCTGCCGCGTGCAGGATAATTTAGGTGGTGAAGCTATAAGAACCAAAGAAGTTCAAATATGAAATACATATTTAGAGAACACGAAAAGAATTTCTTAGAATGGTGCAATGAAGGCTACAACTTGCCTTTGGGTAATTTACAGGCATCCAAGGCTAAAGAGTTCTTAAAAAACATCGATGACCCAAATTTCGTCCCACCGCTTTACCGCCATCAAGCAGAATCGTTGAAGAGGGTGATTTATTCTTATGAAGTTTTAGATAAGAAAGATTTGCTCTTGGAGGTGGTAACAGGTGGAGGCAAATCAGCGATAATCAGTGGTGTCATAGCGTATTTTATGATAGTGCACGATTTTCACAAGTTCCTTGTATTAGTGCCAAACACCATAGTCAGGGCAAGGCTCAAAGATGAGTTTAATCCTGAAAGCAAAACCTTTGTCTATGATACATTCCCATTCTTTTATAACGGCACTACAGACTTAATCAACAGGATGTCTCTGCATATTATGGAGCAGGGCAAGCCTCCCGAAGGAATCAGGTCTGCTTCCATAATTCTTGGAAACATCCATCAGATTCACGAAGGAAAAGTTAATTTAGAAATTATAAAGAAGAATCTGGGCAACATAGTCATATTCAACGATGAGGCTCACAATTCCAAAGCAGAGAAGTATAATGAAGTTCTAAATCAACTAAAACCTCAAAGAGTATTTCGGCTGGACACGACTGCCACTCCCGATAGGCTGGACGGTTTGCATCCGGACAGCGAAAAGATTTTGGAGTATGGCATTAAGAGGGCGATGCAGGACAGGATTATAAAACGGGTCATTATTTGCAGACCAGATATTGAGAAAGTCAAATTGACATACAAAGATACTGAGACGGGCAAAGAAATTAAGGCTGAAGAAGTCCCGTGGGAAGAGATTGAGCATAGGAAGATAAGGCCGACACGGTTCATCACGAGCGAAAAGCCTATGCGTCAACAAATTGCAATTGCCAAGCAGTGTCTTGATTATCAGAAAAAGACTGTCGGCTTGGATGATGACGGAAAACCAAAATGGAAGCCATTGCTGTTTGTAGTTGCTATTTCTATTGTCGATGCGAAAAACATTGCAAAGGTGTTAGAGGGCGAGTTTAAGCTGAAAACACTTTTGGTGACTAATGAGAGTGAAGATGAGCTAAAAGAAGAAGCAATGACCATAAACAGGCACTTGAAGGACTGTGAGTACGATGCGATTGTATCAGTCTTAATGCTTCGAGAGGGGTGGGATGTTAAGAATATTTCGGTAATTTTGTTGTTCAGAAAGTTCTGCTACAAACTCAATGAATATACCGGTGAGAAATATTCTGTTTATGGTCAGCAGGTTATTGGTAGAGGTTTACGAAGAATTGACCCGCAAAATAAGGATGAATGGGAGCAGTGCTTAGTCGTTGACCACCCCATACTAAAACACGACTGGCTTTGGGAAATGCTGGATGCAGACCAATATGAGGGCTCACTGAATCCCGACGATATTATTGATGTTCAAAAAATACCTGAGCCAAAAGAGGTTGGTATCGAGCCTATTGACCAAAAACCAGAAGGCATCGATGATGTTATTGGGAACCTTGAGGATATTATACTTGGTATGCCGCTACCGCCCAAAGAGACCTTAAAAGTAATTCACGAATGGCAGGAATACCTTGATAACTACAAATATCAAACCGAACGAATAGACATAGAACAAACGATTAGAGAAATCAAGAAGAGAAAGTTGGCTTCCGGGTTTAATGAACAAGAGGCTTTCGATGAATTTAAGATAGATGTTCAACAGGTAAATAAATATCCAGAGTTAAATATTGACCAGTTGAGGCAAGCGATTAGTAATGAATTGGGGTTTATCTGTAGAGATAGCTTAAAGGAGTATGACCGAAACCCTGACAAACGACAGGATATTATTTACAAAACTCTGACTGACCACGTTAAGAAAAGGTTTTTATTAGGCAACGATTTGTTTGATGTGGACGGTAAGAACGTTTTAAAGAAGCTATGGTTTGCAATGGTTGAGATTAGGGAAGTATTTTTAGACCCAGCTTTAATAGAAGGCATCCTTAAAAATCCGCCAGAATTATGAGATCACATAGAGGCAAACTGGTCGGCTTGAAGCGAAGCCCCTACGGGGAGGAAGTGTATGATTCGGATTTAGAAAAATACTATATGGTCGAATTGGAGGGGATGCCGGGAGTAACAAGTTGGACTAAAAGGCATAATATTAAGATTCCTTACCAATTCCTATTTGTGAAAAGAAACTATCTGCCGGATTTTCTTGTGGAATTTAATGATGGAAGCAAAGAAATCCACGAGACCAAAGGGCTTCCATTTCTTTTCCTGCTGTCAACAAAGTTGAAGAAGTTATCAGCAGAGGAGTATTGTAAAAGGTTGGGGTGGAAATATATATTGATAACGAAGGATAAGGAAGTTTTTTATAGGAATAATTTCCTTGCCGCTGCTCTGGGGAAAATAGAGGATATTAAGGAATAAACGGAGAACCTGACGCGTCGGCTGACTAATAAAATAGAAGGAGAAAAGAGGTACAGAGTTGCAAAGGTCAAGGTTGCCACAGCACTAACCCTGTTAGTGCTGGACAAGGCGTGCGGTTCTGCGAACCGCTCCTAATGAACTAAGAAATCGCATTCGGCACGATGTTATCTGTAAGTGTTGTAATAGAAACACGTTAGCGCGACTCAGACAATGTCTTAGTTTATTTTGCATGCCTCCTGAGAATCCGGTGAGGTGCTCGCAATGACGGGTGGCGTGTCGAAGATGACCCCGGCCACCCATCCTTCGTTATCCGCCTTCGCATCCTCCTTCGCACGAGGCTTCGGAGGACAAGGCTACGGAGGGCAAGCAGGTGCCGAGGGCTAAACAGGATGGAATCCCGACAAGTCGGGAAGCTGTTTGAATAGATCCTTCGACTGCCCCGTTCGATTCTCTTCGGTCACTCAGGGCTAAAGGCTGCGCTTCGCTCAGGATGACCTTAAGAAACGTCGAATGTTGTTGAAACACCCGCGGGACATGCGGGGCTAAATATAAATGTGGTATGCACGGCATAGGCTATGCGAATAAATATCGAATTTTGGGGTAAGGCGGGGAAAATTGGAGTTTTTCTCTTGCCAATGTGATGATAGGGGTGTACACTTCCGGTCGGCGGGGTCGAGAGCCGGCTCTTTGGCTGAAAGGGTAACCGTATATATTGATTGGGAGCAGTAAAGATGAGAGCCAGGAACATTGTAATTGTGTTGGCTTTTGTGGCGTTGTTTATGGCTGGTTGTTGTAAATGTGGGATACCCGGAGGTAAAGAAATGGACATAAAGAAAGAAGCTTTTGGAAAGACGGCGGACGGCGAGGCCGTTGACCTGTACACACTGACAAATGCCAACGGTCTTGTGGCGAAGGTGACGAATTATGGCGCGATATTGACCCAACTTTTGGTGCCGGGGCGCAACGGGAATTTGGGTGATGTGGTCCAGGGCTATGACACATTAGATGGTTATATCCAGGACACATCTTATTTCGGTTCGATAGTGGGGCGGGTCGGCAATAGGATAGCAAAGGGCAAGTTTACATTAGACGGCAAAGAATACACGTTGGCAAAAAATGAGAAGGACGTAAATCATCTGCACGGCGGCGACGTTGGTTTCAACAAGGTCGTGTGGGACTCTTCCGAGGTGCGAAAGGCCGATGCGGTGGGGGTGAAATTGACATATCTGAGTAAGGACGGTGAAGAAGGTTATCCGGGCAACTTTACCTGCACCGTGTTCTATACGCTGACGAACAATGACGAATTGAGGATTGATTACGAAGCGACAACGGACAAGCCGACCGTTCATAATGTTACCCATCACGGCTATTTCAACCTGGCAGGTCAGGGCAGCGGTGCCATCCTGAGCCACGAGCTTACGATAGATGCCGACAATATTACCCCGGTGGACAAAGACCTTATCCCGACGGGCAAACTGATGCCGGTAGCGGGTACACCCTTCGACTTCAATAAGGCCACCGCTATCGGAGCAAGAATCAATCAGGACGACCAGCAGCTTAAATTCGGCGGCGGATACGACCACAACTGGGCGTTGAATAATAGTGACGGCAGCTATGCGAAGGTGGGGAGCTTATATGATTCGGGCAGCGGGCGTGTCATGGACATCTACACGACCGAGCCGGGGCTTCAGTTCTATTCCGGAAACTTTCTCGACGGCACCAGTACCGGCAAGGGAGGCAAGGTATATGAACATCGCTATGCACTCTGCCTGGAGACGCAGCATTTTCCGGATTCGGC
>CAZLWL010000043.1:0-19422 GCA_964563335.1 uncultured Pirellulales bacterium | reverse complement strand
GCTAACCGCTTGCACGCTAAGGAGATAAATTTTTTTATTTTTTTTGCAAATAGCAAGATAGTGCAAGCGTGTTTGGTGTTATCTGAACATTGCGTATCTTGTATCTCCCTTCGGCTGCGCTCAGGGCAGGCTAAGGAAGCGTATCTCGTTGTTTGTGGACTGAGATTCTTCGCTTTGCTCAGGCTGCGCTCAGCCCCGACAGGTCCCCGATGTATCGGGATTTCGCTTTGCTCAAGATTTCGCGTTGCTCAACCCCGACAGGTCGGGATTTCGCTTCGCTCAACAGAAAATGAAGCTGATTACCAAGAAAATCGTGCTTGACACCGGTACGCAATTTGTATATTCTACTCATTAACATTAGATGTTGCCCCGAAAGACGAGCCTCTCAATACAGCAAGAAACAGTCTGTCGCCTTCCAGAGGCATGCGGGGACAAGCTTTGGCGTTTTATGCAGACTTTATAATCATTGTTGTATGGAGAAATGAACTGGTGTATAAACAGAAGTTATACGCTTTACGATTATGAATACTCGCAGCTTTTATAAACTATGTTTGGATTCAGAAAGATAAGGAGAGATATCATGGATATTGAGGCAGTAACAACATTTTTTATAAGGAGTATCCAACAAAATTGGCTCGAAAAGGAAACCTTTTGACAGTCCAGAGTGGTTCCTGTAGAATTATTGAGGATGGGGTAAAGGTAAAAGGTGCCTTTGGGTAGGTTTTATTGATTCTGCGGTTAAGGAAGAAAGGATAATGTAGATGGGTTTCGAGACTTTAGACTGGGTCATGGTTGGTGCGTATTTTGCTATTCTTCTGGGCATTGCCTGGTGGGTCATCCTTAAGAACAAGGACACGGCTGACGACTACTTTCTTGCAGGCAGGAACCTTTCATGGTGGATTGTCGGAGCGTCCATCTTTGCGTCGAACATCGGTTCCGAGCACTTAGTCGGTCTTGCCGGCTCCGGGTGTACCGACGGTGTGGCGATGGCTCATTATGAGCTTCATGCGTGGTGCCTGTTGATTTTGGCGTGGGTGTTTGTTCCGTTCTACGCGCGGAGCAAGGTGTTCACGATGCCGGAATTTCTCGAACGGCGATTCTCAGCGGCAAGCCGTACGGTGCTTTCGGTTATTTCCTTAGTCGGGTACGTGCTTACGAAGATAGCGGTCGGAGTTTTTGCCGGCGGTGTTGTATTTCGGACGCTTTTGCCGGAGTTGCATCTGGATTTAGGATTTGTGGTGTTGGACAGTTTCTGGACGGGTTCGTTCCTTGTGATAATCCTTACGGGAATCTATACCGTTTTGGGTGGTTTAAGGGCCGTGGTCTATACGGATGCGGTGCAGACCGTAGTACTTGTGTTTGGCTCGATCTTAGTGACGATATTCGGTCTGAAAGCTCTGGGGGGCTGGGGCGAGTTGCGCCTGGTTTGCGGGTCGGACATGTTCAATCTGTGGAAGCCGCTCATCCCCGCCGGCGTGGAGGGGACGTGGGAGCCGGTGATGGGCGAGGCAAGGATGGCGTGGTACTTTAACGGCAATTATCCCTGGCTTGGGATGCTTTTCTGTGCGCCAATCATCGGTCTATGGTATTGGTGCACGGACCAGTATATTGTGCAGCGCGCCCTTGGCGCGCCGAACGAGGGGGAGGCACGTCGCGGCAGTATATGGGCGGCATTTTTGAAGCTGCTGCCGGTGTTCATATTTATTATTCCCGGAATGATCTGCTTTGCATTGGCCAAGAGCGGCAAAATGGTCGAACTTCAAGAAGCATTGTATACAGCCGGTGAGCTCGATAATGTAAAATGCCAGGCTGCTTTTCCGCTGTTGGTTAAGCACGTGCTGCCGGTGGGCGTGCGTGGCATTGTTGTTGCGGGGCTTTTGGCTGCCCTGATGAGTTCGCTGTCGAGTGTGTTTAATGCCTCCTCGACGCTGTTTACGATGGACCTCTATTCGAAGCTCAAGCCCGGTGCATCGCAGCACGAACTGGTTTGGATGGGTCGAGTCGCTACCACTGTTATGGTGATTATAGGCCTGCTGTGGGTGCCTGTGATTCAAGGGGCCAGGGGCCTGTACCATTATCTGCAGAGCGTGCAGGGGTATCTGGCGCCGCCGATCTTCGTGGTCTTTTTCTTAGGTATATTCAGCAAACGGCTCAACAGTAAGGGGTGTCTGTCTGCACTGATTGTTGGTTTTTTGTTGGGCATCTTTCGGTTGGCGGTCGATACGCCTGTCAAGCTGGCGGAAGGGTTTGCGTACGCCGAGGGGTCGTTCCTTTGGATAGTGCACAACATCTACTTCCAGTACTACAGCGTTTTCATCTTCTTTGTTTGCGTGATTGTGATGGTCGTAGTTAGCTGGTGGACGTCTGTGCCAAGCTACGAGCGGATTAGCGGGCTGACATACGGCACGGTCAACGATGAGCATCGCCGTCTGTCCCGAGGCAGTTGGGACCGGCGCGATGTGATAGCCTCTGCTGTAGTGCTGCTTGTGATTCTTGCTGCATATCTGTACTTCAGAGGTTAGTCTTTGTTGGAACAGGTGTTCGCGTTAGTGATGACAGTGATATTGTATGGGGTCTGAGACGATGGCTTATACGATTGGATTGGATTACGGGACGAATTCTGTAAGGTGCGTGCTGGTTGATGTTGCCAGCGGCGATGAATTAGGCACGGCTATTTACGAATATGAGACGGGGCGGGAGGGCATTATCCTTGATGCGGCGGACCATAATCTCGCCCGGCAAAATCCTGGTGATTATATAAAAGGGACTGAGGTCAGCATAAAAGCCGCGATTGCCGAGGCAAAAAAATCGAACAAGTCCTTCGACCCGGCTGATATAATCGGCATTGGCGTAGATAGCACCGGCTCGACTCCGCTGCCGGTTGACATAGACGGCACGGCCCTGGGTGTGTTAGATGAATTCAAAGATAATCCCAATGCCCACGCCTGGCTGTGGAAAGACCACACGGGTCACGCCGAGGCGGCCGAGATAACCGAGTTGACGGCGAAAGAGCATCCGGAGTATCTTGCCAAGTGCGGCGGGACCTATTCGTCGGAGTGGTTTTTCAGCAAAATTTTGCACTGCTTGCGGACGGACCCGAAGGTCTTTGACGCCGCTTATAGCTGGGTAGAATGCTGTGACTATATCACGGCGTTTTTGACGGACACGTCAAGGCCGGATATTATGAAGCGGGGCCGATGCGCCGCAGGTCATAAGGCCATGTTCAACAGCGAGTGGGGAGGCTTGCCGACAAAGGACTTCCTCGCCAAATTGGACCCAAAACTCGGTGAGCTGTGCGAAAGGCTATACTCGCAAACTGATACTGTTGACACGCCCGCGGGGAATCTGAGCAGTGAATGGGCCGAGAAGCTCGGGATACCTGCCGGCATACCGGTAGCGGTATCAGCGTTTGACTGTCATCTGGGCGCGATAGGCGCGGGTGTTGCTCCGGGCAAATTGGTCAAGATAATCGGCACCAGTACGTGCGATGTCATGGTTGGTGAGAAGTCACCGAACTTCCCCGACATTCCCGGCTTATGCGGTATTGTCGATGGTTCTGTTTTGCCGGGTTACTTGGGGCTTGAAGCGGGTCAATCGGCGGTGGGCGATATCTTTAACTGGTTTGTCAATTACATTCAGCCGGGCGGTGCGGCAACCGGTTCTCACGAGGCCCTTACAGCCGCAGCGGCAAAGCTGAAGCCGGGTCAATCGGGTTTGTTGGCGCTCGACTGGAACAACGGCAACAGGACAATCCTTGTTGACCAGAGACTGACGGGGCTTTTATTGGGTCAGACGCTGCACACAAAGCCGGAAGAGATTTACCGGGCCTTGATTGAGGCGACGGCTTTTGGGGCTTTGACAATTATAAACCGGTTCGAGGAGTACGGCGTTAAAATCAACGAGGTGATTAACTGCGGCGGTATCGCTGAGAAGAATCCACTGCTGATGCAGATTTACGCGGATGTAACGTGTAGAGAGATGAAGATAGCGCGCTCTGCTCAGACATGTGCGCTGGGTTCGGCAATGGCGGGGGCCGTTGTGGCAGGTGCCCAAGCCGGCGGTTATGACAACTTCGCAGATGCTCAGGCGGCCATGTGTGGGACAAAGGCCAAGACATATAAGCCGATTCCCGAAAACCAAAAAGTTTATGAGCAGCTTTATTCGCTTTACAGCCAGCTCCACGATGCCTTCGGCTTAGAGAGTTTTTCTGGTAAGATGGCAAATGTGATGAAGGATTTGTTGAATATAAAAGACGGCGTAAATGTATGAGGAATTAAGAAAATCGGTTTGCGACGCCAACCTGGAGCTTGCAGCGCGCAAGCTGGCAATCTATAGCTGGGGCAATGTCAGTGGAATCGACCGCAAAGGGAGTATAGTTGCCATCAAGCCGAGCGGCGTCGAGTATGACGAGCTTACGGCTGAGGCGATTGTTCTGCTTGATTTGTGCGGCAATATCGTTGAAGGTGAACTGAGGCCCTCGTCTGATACGCTGACTCACCTTGAACTGTACAGGAATTTTAAGGAAATCGGCGGAGTTTGCCATACGCATTCGGCATACGCAACGATGTGGGCACAGGCGCATCGCGAGATTCCGTGCGTGGGGACCACGCATGCGGACTTCTTTTACGGTGCGGTTCCTGTAACCGAGTCGATGACGACCAACCAAATCAAGGAGGATTATGAACTTAATACGGGCAGAGTCATCGTGCGCAGGTTTGAAGGGCTCGACCCGGCGCAAATGCCGGCGGTATTGGTTGCGGGGCACGGTCCCTTCACATGGGGCAAGACGGCGGCGGATGCTGTTGAATCGGCTGTTGTTCTCGAAGAGACGGCGCGGATGGCTTTAGGGACTGTGATAATAAATCCGAATCAGAACGGAATTTCACAGGTGCTTCTGGACAAGCACTATTTACGTAAACACGGAAAGAACGCCTATTACGGCCAGAAAGGAGAATGTTAAGATGAAAAAGCAAACATTTGCAGTAATTGTGGGGAACCGGGGCTTTTTCCCGGATTCGCTTGCGAAAACCGGCAGGCGTGCCATCCTGGATGTTCTGAAGCAAAATGGTTACGGAGTTGTGGCTGTTTCGACAAAAGATGCCAAGTACGGCGCGGTCGAGACTTTTGAAGAGGCCGGGAAGTGTGCAGCGTTTTTCGCATCCAAAGCCGACAAGATTGACGGCATAATAGTAACGCTGCCGAATTTCGGCGATGAAAAGGCCGTTGCCGAGACAATCAAGCGTTCCGGATTGAATGTCCCCGTTTTGATTCAGGCCGAACCTGATGCGGTCGGTACAATGACAATAAAGGACAGACGTGATTCTTTCTGCGGCAAGATAAGCGTGTGCAACAATCTCAGACAGGCGGGGGTCCCATATACGTTGACCGAATCGCATACGGTCAAGGTCAAATCGGCGGAATTCAGGAACGAGCTTGATGATTTCGCCGCCGTCTGTCGCGTTGTCAGGGGGCTTGAGAATGTGCGATTCGGTGCGATTGGTGCCCGGCCCGGCGCGTTTAATACAATGCGATTCAGTGAGAAGATTCTCGAAGACTCGTGCATCACCGTTGAGCCCATCGACCTGTCCGAGATACTCGGCAGAGTTGCCAGGCTCGGCGACAACAGCAGGGGGGTGCAGAACAAGCTAAATGCCATTAAGAAGTACGTTAAGACCAGCTCAATCCCGCAGGACTCGCTGCTGAAGATGGCAAAGTTCGGCTATGTGGTGGACAGGTGGGTTAAAGAGGTTGATGTTGTCGGCACGGCTATTCAGTGCTGGACGAGCCTCGAAGAGTTCTTCGGTATTGTGCCGTGTACGCTTATGAGCATGATGAGCGAGACGCTGGTGCCCAGTGCGTGCGAGGTTGACATTACCGGCCTTTTGGGAATGTATATCCTGCAATTAGCCAGCGGCACGCCCAGTGCCATCTTAGACTGGAACAACAACTACGGAAACGACCCCAACAAGTGTGTCCTGTTCCATTGCAGCAACGTGCCCAAATCGTTTTTCAAAAGCGCAAAGATGGACTATCAGGCGATCATCGCAGGGGCCGTCGGTGTTGAGAACACTTACGGGACCGTTGTCGGCAGGATTGCTCCCAACAAGGCGACGTTCTGCAGAACGACCACCGACGACACTTCCGGCATCATCAGCGTCTATACCGGCCAGGGCGAGTTCACAAACGATAAGCTGGATACGTTTGGCGGGTACGGCGTGATGAAGATACAGAATCTGCAGGAGCTTATGCAATACGTCTGCCAGATGGGCTTTGAGCATCACGTTGCGGTGAATCTGTGTCAAAAGGCCGACACAATTGCCGAGGCCCTGGGGACATACATGGGCTGGGAAGTCTATCGCCACGTATAATCGCAAAGCGACTGTGTGAAGTTGCGGGTTGGTGAAGGAAACCCCGCGTAAAACGCGGGGCTAAATAAAAATGGATTCGTGCCCCTGCTTTCTCAGGGGTGACAACCTTGCGCAAGAATGACATTGGGGGGCAGCGCTCTCTGCGGTGAAATATCCGGGCTAAATACATTTGGGGGCAAGGGTCAATCCCGCTGAAAATCGTAGCTACAAATGCGAAGTGGACCCAGATGAATTGCGCCGTTGCTTGACGCCGGCGAGATGTATACCTATAATGGCGGGCCGTTGTGAATTGTCGGAGTTTCTGTTGGATTTGAGGAGCATAAGCTGTGACATCGAAAGCGAAGAAGCCGCTTAGGAAAGGGCTGTGTGCGAAGTGTACGGGGCTGTGCTGTCGATATTTTGCATTGCCGCTCGACACGCCCGAAGACTGGGGAGATTATGACGATATACGATGGTTTCTTTGCCATGAGGACATTACCGTGTTTGTGGAAGAGGGGGACTGGTATCTCAATGTGAAAAACAAGTGTAAATATCTTTCGGAAAAAGGCCATTACTGCGATATCTATGACAAGAGGCCGAAGATTTGCAGAGGCTATGAGATTGATACATGTGATTTTACGGGCAATGATTACGACCACGAACTGTATTTCAAAGATGACCATCAGATGGAAGAATATATGAAGATAAAGTTCGGTGACAAGGTGTTGGACAAACTCGAACGTAAAAAGAAACGCAGGAAAAAACGTAAGAGATAGCGGGGGACAGACCCCATTAGCTTGTCTGTTACTATTGATTTTTTGATAATAGATGTGCCAGGTAGCCCCGCCCGGCGGGCGGGGCTAAATAGGGGCATAGTTTGACCGTGGCACCTATGTTCCCCCGATGTATCGGGGTAAAGATTAACGAATACTATTCACTAATTATGAAGATGCAGCCGGTAAAAGGTACGAGGGATTTTTATCCGCCGGAGATGGCGGTGCGGAATTTCATCATCGACGGCTGGAAGGCAGCGTCGGTGCGCAACGGGTTCGAAGAATACGATGGGCCGATATTCGAATACCTCAAGATGTTCCAGATTAAAAGCGGCGATGAGATAGCCGAGCAGCTTTTTAATTTCACCGACCGCGGCGGCAGGGCCCTTGCCATCAGGCCGGAAATTACACCAACTCTTGCAAGAATGGTCAATCAGAAAATCAATTCACTGCCCCGTCCGATAAAATGGTTTTCGGTGCCGAGACTGTGCCGGGCGGAGCGGCCCCAAAAAGGGAGGCTCCGCGAGTTCTTCCAGTGGAATATCGACATAATCGGCGTCGATGATGTCCTGGCCGATGCGGAGATCATCTTCACGTCTGTGGATTACCTGCAACAAGTCGGCCTGACGCCGGATGATATTGTGGTGAAGATATCCAGCAGGAAAATGTTGGCGGCGCTTCTGAGGACCATCGGAATTGCCGGCGACCAGGTTGATGGTTTATATGTCATACTTGATAAGCGAGGCAAACTTCCTGCCGAGACGTTTGAGAAGATGATTGCCGAAAATGTGAGTGGCGAGGCCAAGCGCCGAAAAATCCTTGATTTGATGACGGTTGACACAATCGAGGAAATTGGCTCTGTGCTTGAGCTGGATTCTGAGGCGCAACAGGCAGCCGACGAGGTGAAGCGATTGTTCGAGTTGTTAAGCGTTATGGGCATTGCCGATTTTTGCCGGTTCGATGTCGGTATCGTCAGGGGCCTTGCATATTATACCGGCATTGTATTTGAGATTGATGCCAAAACCGGCGTTCTTCGCGCGATTTGCGGCGGCGGCAGGTTCGACAATCTGCTTGCCGATTTCGGTGGGCCATCTATACCGGCTACCGGCATGGGGATGGGTGATTGTGTGCTCGAAATATTGCTCGAGGAGAAGGGCCTGCTTAAGGATGCAACAACCACACGGAGCTTGGATTATTTCGTCGCCTGTGCCGATAAGGCACTTTTGACTGAGGCGATCAAGATAACCGCAAACCTGCGAAAGGCAGGCCTGGCTACGGATTTCAGTTACAAGGCCGGCAGCCTTAAAAAGCAGCTAAAGGAGGCGTCTTCAGCTAATGCGAAAAAGTGCATTATCATTGGGCAGGAGTATGACAACGGTGAGCTTGTGGTGAAGGACATGACTACGGGCGAGCAGGAGACGGTTTTGGAAGATAAGTTCTGGAATAATATGGAAAACCAGAAAGGTGCTTTATAGAAAAACCTCTGTTTGTCATTCTGAGCCGTAGGCGAAGAATGACGTGGATGAACGATTGCGATTCTTTCCCGGCGCGCCGGGACTCAGAATGACATATAGTCGTTCCGTTCAGAATGACGTTTGCGTGTCCCGATGTATCGTGGTTCGGAATGGCAGTTTTCACACGTTTTCTACGAAGCACGGAAAGGATAATTCGTGGCAAGGAAGAAGATAACAGTTGTCGGGGCGGGTAATGTCGGAGCGACGACCGGGTATATGTTGGCGAGCAAGGACCTTGGCGATGTCGTCCTGATAGATATCGTTGAGGGATTGGCCGAGGGTAAGGCGCTGGATATGGCACAAGCGGGCGGGGTGTATCCGTTTGCATCGGGTGTTACAGGCTCAACGGACTGGGCCGCGACGGCAGGTAGTGATATTGTGATAATTACCAGCGGGATGCCGAGGAAGCCGGGGATGAGCAGGGATGACCTGTTGGCGAAGAACGCGGATATCGTAAGGTCCGTAACCGGTGAGGTTGTGAAACATTCGCCGGAGGCGTTTATCATCGTTGTGTGCAATCCGTTGGATGCGATGGTCTATCTGGCGGCGAAGGTATCCGGTTTCGCTAAGAGTAAGATTATGGGTATGGCTGGGGCGCTGGATTCGGCAAGATTCGCATACTTTATCGCGTCTGAATTAGGTGTCAGCATTGCCGATGTGAACGGTGTCCTGATGGGCGGGCACGGAGATGATATGGTGCCGCTGCCGAGGTTCACGACAGCAGGGGGAGTTGCGCTGAGTGAGTTGCCGGCCGCTGAGAAGATAGACGAGCTGATTGAGCGAACGCGCAAGGGTGGCATCGAGATTGTTAATCTCTTGGGCTACAGCGCATATTACGCCCCTGCGGCGGGGGTGGTGAAGATGGCTGAGGCTATAATCAAAGACAAAAAGACTGTGATGAGCTGCTGTGCATATTGTGAAGATGAATACGGTGTCGGCGGAGCGTTTGTCGGCGTGCCGGTGGTGTTAGGGGCCGGCGGCGTGGAAAAGATTGTCCAACTCGACTTAAATGAAGCCGAGAAAGAGGCATTTGACAAATCCGTCACTCACGTAAAGCAGTTGTCTGCAAAGGTGGATAAACTAATCAGTTCGTGAGAGTGCAAGACAGCCATATATCAGACGATTGCCGAGAAGCTAACTTTTGACGGGAATTTTGGAATGAGTGCATTTAAGAAGACACGCGGGTTATCGGAAATTGACGAACTCTGCGTTCAAACGATTCGTTTTTTATCTTTGGACGCCATCCAAAAGGCCAAGTCCGGTCATCCGGGTATGCCGATGGGTATGGCGGCGGCGGCATATACGCTGTGGATGAGACACCTGTGTTACAACCCGACCAATCCAGGGTGGCTGAATCGCGACCGCTTTGTACTGTCGGCTGGACACGGGAGCATGCTTCTGTATTCGCTGCTCTATCTTACAGGGTATGATGTATCGCTCGATGAAATAAAGAACTTTCGCCAGTGGTGCAGCAAGACGCCCGGCCACCCGGAATACGGCCTGACGCCGGGTGTGGAGGTTACAACCGGGCCGTTAGGGCAGGGTGTGGGTAATGCTGTGGGTATGGCGATTGCCCAGAAGTATTTGGCTGCGCGGTACAATCGCGATGATTTTGCCGTCTTCGATTACAATATCTACGCGATTGCAGGCGACGGCTGTCTGCAGGAGGGCATCTCATCGGAGGCGAGCAGTCTGGCGGGCCACCTTGGCCTGGATAATCTAATTGTCATTTACGACGACAATCACATCACCATTGACGGCGATACGGAACTTGCGTTCACCGAAGACCGCGCCAAAAGGTACGAGGCATACGGCTGGTACGTGCAAGTGGTAGGCGGGGACGGCGATGATATGGAGGCGTTTGAAAAGGCGCTTCAAAACGCAAAGGCCGAGAAGGGCCGGCCCAGTTTCATACAATTCCGCTCGCACATTGCCTACGGCAGTCCGAATTTTCAGGATAGCTGCGCTGCTCACGGTGCTCCCCTGGGCGACGACGAAATCAAGCTGATTAAGAAGAACTTCGGCTGGGACCCCCAGAAAAAGTTTCATGTGCCCGAAGAGGTCCTGGAGCATACACATGGGGCCGTTGATAAAGGCCGCGAACTGGAAGAAAAATGGTGCCGGATGTTTGCCGAATACAGCAAGGTGTATCCAGAGCTTGCCGGCGAGATATACTCGATACTCGATACTCGATACTCGATACTCGATACTCGATACTCGATACTCGAACCACAAACCCCGAACCCCGACCCCCGAACTCGGCGTTAATGTGGATGAAGTGCTTGCGAAATTCGAGGTCGGAAGTTCCATGGCTACTCGCAAGGCGTCCGGTGCGACGCTCGATGCGCTTATGCCGAAGCTGCCGCTGGTCTTGGGGGGGTCTGCGGACCTTACGCCGTCTAACAATACGAAATTCAAAGGGGCCGAAGACTTTCAAAAAGAGAACCGAGCAGGCAGGTATATTCGCTACGGCGTTCGCGAGCACGCAATGGCGGCGATTATGAACGGGATAGCGGTCAGCGATTTGCTTGTACCTTACGGTGGAACATTCCTTTGCTTTGCGGACTACATGCGGCCGGCGATTCGGTTAGCGGCGATGTCGGGCTATGGGACGATTTTCGTGTTCACACATGACAGTATCGGTCTTGGCGAAGACGGCCCGACCCATCAGCCGGTCGAGCAGATTGCTTCGCTGCGGGCGATACCGAATCTGGTCGTAATTCGCCCAGCCGATGCCAACGAAACCGCTTACGCCTGGAAATACGCCCTTGAAAATCGCGATGGGCCGGTTGCCCTAATCCTTACCCGTCAGGGGTTACCTGTCTTAGACCAGGAAAAGTTCGCAAGCGCCGCGAATCTCGAAAAAGGAGCCTATGCCCTTATCGAACAACAGAACCCGGATGTGTTACTCTTAGCCACCGGCTCGGAGGTGCACTTAGCAATGGAGGCACACAAGTTGTTAGCCGATGAGGGCATAAAGGCACAAGTGGTGAGTATGCCTTCGTGGGAGCTTTTCGAGAAGCAGGACAAACAGTATCAGGAAAGTGTCCTGCCGAAGGGTATTAAAGCAAGAGTCGGTATCGAAGCCGGCGTGCGGCAAGGCTGGGACAAATGGCCTGGTGATAAAGGTGTTTTTATAGGCATGTCATTCTTTGGCGCATCCGCACCGGGGCCGGTTTGCCTTGAGAAGTTTGGAATAACGGCTGGGGCGATTGCCGAAGCCGCAAAACACGGCATTGCCATAGGTTCTTAAGTCTAAGCAGTTAAAACTAAGATAGTACGGGACAATGGGTAGATTATTGATAGTCTCAAACAGGTTGCCTATCATCGTCAGTAAACGGGCGAACACCTTAAGTTTTAGGCCAAGCGTTGGGGGGTTGGCTACAGGCTTGTCTTCATTTCGTGAAACCGAGCAGTATCGGTGGATTGGCTGGCCCGGATTAGCAACAGAGAAGATTTCCAAAGAGCAGAAGGAGCAAATCGTTCATGAACTGGCCGAACAAAATCATCATCCGGTATTTCTTTCTGTAAATGATATCCGCAATTATTATCACGGCTTTTGCAACAAAACCATCTGGCCGCTGTTTCACTACTTCCCTTTATATACGGTGTACGAAAAACGGTATTGGCAGGCCTATCAGCAGGTCAATCAGGCCTTCTGTGATACGATTACGGAAATTGCCACCCCCGGCGACCGCATCTGGATACACGACTACCAGTTGATGCTACTTCCCGAACTCATACGTCAACAACTTGATAATGTACAGATTGGCTTCTTTCTTCATATACCCTTTCCCTCCTATGAAATCTTCAGACTCTTGCCGCGGCGCAGTGAAATCCTGAATGGATTGCTCGGTGCCGATTTAATAGGCTTTCATACTTACGACTATGTCCGGCATTTTCTTTCGAGCGCCTGTCGCATTTCTGGCATTGAACACACTATGGACCACCTTACTGTCTATAACAGAATCGTGAAGGTAGATGCGTTTCCGATGGGAATTGACTACGAAAGATACGCCGGCGCTCTCTCGAGTCCAAGCGTTAAAAGACACCTGGCAACGATTCGCAAGAAGGTTGGCAAACGAAAAATCATACTGTCGGTGGATAGATTAGACTACACCAAAGGAATTATCCAAAGACTCGAAGCGTTTGATTTGTTCCTGTCTCAAAACCCCCAGTACAAAGAAAACGTTACAATGATAGTCTTGGCCGTTCCGTCACGGATCGGCATTGAAGATTATATGGACTTAAGAAGACAACTTGAGGGTCTTGTGGGCCGAATTAACGGCGAGCATGGAAGCATTGGGTGGATGCCTGTTTGGTACCTTTACAGAGCCGTTCCGTTTGAAAAACTCACCGCCTTGTATAATATTGCGGACGTAGCGTTAGTGACTCCCCTGCGTGACGGGATGAATCTGATAGCGAAGGAATTTATTGCTACTAAAACGGACGGCAAAGGAGCATTGATTTTAAGTGAAATGGCAGGAGCCGCGCGTGAGTTGGGCGAATCAATCATCATCAATGCTAACGACAAGGCCGCAATCATCAGGGCTATAAAAGACGCTCTTGAGATGCCCGAGGCAGAACAAATCGAGCGTAACAGAACCATGCAGAGCAGGCTTTCGCGCTATACAGTAAATAGATGGGCCAATGATTTCCTGCAGTGTCTGTCTGACGTTAAGACGTCGCAAGAGGATCTTTCCGTTCACAAGCTAACCAGCCGGACCAAAGAACTTCTGGAAGACGGGTTTAAGAACAGCGCTAAAAGATTGTTTCTTCTTGATTATGACGGAACACTCATAGGGCTTGTAGATAAACCTGAAAGGGCCAGCCCCGATGAAAAACTCCTTAATCTCATTCGGTCCCTTAGCAAGGACCAAAATAACGAGGTTGTGATAATTAGTGGACGGGATAGAGCAACACTCGATCACTGGCTTTCCAAACTCAATGTCTCTTTAATCGCCGAACATGGCGCCTGGCTGAAGGAAAAGGACAGCAGCAAATGGGGACTCATTGAACCCATGAGAGATAACTGGAAAGGCAATATAAAACCTGTACTTGAGTTATATGCAGACAGAACGCCCCGATCATTTGTCGAGGAAAAAGACTTTTCCCTTGTTTGGCATTACCGCCGGTCGGATCCTGAATTGGCTCAGCTTCGCTCCCAGGAGCTTCGAGTGGCATTGCTTAATCTTACGGAAAATTTGAACATTGGAGTATTTGAAGGTCATAAAATATTGGAGGTCAAAAATATTGGTATCAGCAAAGGCAGGGCAGCTCAGATTTGGCTTAAGAAGGACAAGTGGAACTTCATTCTGGCTGCCGGCGACGACTATACAGATGATGAGTTATTCGAAATCTTACCACCAGAAGCTTATTCCATTAAAGTAGGACATGGTATTTCAAAGGCGAGATTTAACGTTTATACCGTGGATGAGTTCCGAGCTATACTTAAAGAATTAATCGAAATCCAAGAGAGCATTTAAGGAGGTCTTATGCTAAGACTTGAAGATTTTCGTCACGTGGTACCGGATGAAGTGTTAGCAGAAATCTACGCAAGGGCAAGGGGCCTTTATGGAAAGCATATAGTCCAGGTCAACGCTACGTACCAAGGTGGTGGTGTTGCAGAGATTCTTTTTCCCCTTGTGTCGCTCATGAACGATGTGGGCATAGATGCAGGCTGGAGAATACTGCACGGCAGCCAGGAATTCTTTGAGGTTACCAAGGGTTTCCATAACGCACTGCAGGGAGCAAAATTAAACCTGACCGAGAAAAAGAAGAACCTGTACATTCAGGTCAACGATAATTTTGCAAGATTTACTCATCTCGACCATGACTGCATCATTGTACACGATCCGCAGCCTCTTTCCTTAATAAGATCGTACCGTAAGCACCAGCCATGGATATGGCGGTGTCATATAGACCTGACCGAGCCGCATAAAGAACTGTGGGATTTTGTTAAGGGCTTTTTGCTGAAATATGACCAGGTTGCCTTTTCAAGCGAAAAGTATTTCAAGGAGGACCTTCCGGTAGACCAGAGACTCATGTTTCCTGCAATCAATCCGCTCAGCCAGAAAAACAGACATATCACCGACAACACAATTCGGGAGTACATCACAAAGGCCGGTGTGCCGGTGGACAAGCCCGTTATTACACAAGTCTCACGCCTTGACCCATGGAAAGACCCCGAGGGCGTCATAGATGTATTCAAACTGGTTAAGCAGAAGGTCGATTGCAGGTTGGTTTTATGCTACAACGTGGCCAGTGATGACCCTGAAGGCCTGAGGATGTATAACAAGGTTTACCGTAAAGCTAACAAGCTCGCTAAAAGAGGTGATGTAATTTTCATCGTCGGTAACAACGAGTCCCTGGTCAATTCCATTCAGCGATTCTCAAGCGTCATCATACAAAAATCCACAAGAGAAGGATTTTGCCTCGCAGTGACCGAGGCCCTTTGGAAAGGAACCCCTGTTGT
Source organism: uncultured Pirellulales bacterium (assembly GCA_964563335.1). Lineage (GTDB taxonomy): Bacteria > Planctomycetota > Phycisphaerae > Sedimentisphaerales > Anaerohalosphaeraceae > QNBT01. Next base: position 4,313 of record CAZLWL010000043.1, on the reverse strand, counting down.
CGCTTCCAACGTAGGGGGCATACCATCACAAATCGAGGACGGCAAAAACGGTTTCCTGCTCGAGCCGAATGACAGCGAGGGCTTTGCGGACAGAATTGTCCGAATACTCAAAAATCCCGCGGAAAGAAAACGGCTCGGCGATAATGCCACCGAGACTGTTCGCCAGAATTTTCTCATAACCCGGCTGCTTTCCGATTATCTAGATATGCTCAACTCCATATTAAAAGAAAAATGACCGGTATTTGTCGGATTGAGCGCCGAATTTAGTTGGTTTAAGGTATATGAAGGCAAAGATTAAATCCATAGCAATAATGACGGGCGGGGGCGATTGCCCCGGTCTGAATGCGGTTATCCGGGCTGTGACCAAAACGGCGATAGCCAAGTACGGCCTTGAAGTCTGGGGTATTGAAGACGGCTACCTCGGCCTAATTGAAGACCGAATGCACATACTCAGCTACAACGATGTAAGCAACATTCTGACTGTCGGCGGGACGATTTTAGGCTCGTGCAACAAGGCCAATCCATTCAAGTATCCTGTGAAAGTCGGCAAAAGGACCCGAACGAAGGACCTTTCCGACGATTGTATCAAGCTGTTAGCCGGCTATGACGTGGATGCGCTTATCTGTATCGGCGGTGACGGCACGATGGCCTCGGCCGCCGAATTTGCCAAAAAAGGGCTTACTGTTATGGGCGTGCCCAAGACGATTGATAACGACCTGTACGGCACCGACATCACCTTCGGGTTTAACACTGCTGTTAGGACGGCCACCGAGGCGATTGACAAAATCCACACGACGGCAAGCTCGCACCATCGCGTGATGATAATCGAGGTGATGGGCAGATACGCCGGCTGGATCGGGCTTCATTCGGGTGTTGCCAGCGGAGCGGATGTTATTTTATTGCCGGAGATGCCGTACGAGCTTGACAAGATATGTGAGTTTGTGCTCGGCCGCTCCGAGCGGGGCAGGAGATTCAGTATCGTTGTCGCAGCCGAAGGCGCCAGGCCAAAGGGCGGCAAAATGGTTGTCGCAAAAAAGCTTAAAGACAGCCCTGACCCGGTTCGATTAGGCGGCGTAGCAAACGTGTTGGCCGGGCAGATCGGAAAGGCGACGGGACTGGAATGCCGGGCGGTCATCCTCGGACATGTGCAAAGGGGCGGCACGCCCACGCCATTTGACAGGGCACTTGCCACGAGCTTCGGCTATACTGCAATAGAGCTTCTGATGAGAGGCACGAAGAATCACCTTGTGGTGCAGAAAGACGGCAAGCTCTCAAGTATCCCGCTTTGGCGGGTGGCGGGCAAGATAAAGACGGTTGGCAGGAATCATTACCTTGTACGAGCGGCCCTGGCTGTGGGAACAAGTTTCGGGGTGTAGGGTCAATACTCGCGAGGGACTTCGTACCGGCGGAATTGAGGGGTGGTTTCAACGTCTGCGTCTGGTTAAGGCAAGGGTGCCGAGGGCAAGGAGCAAAAGCGTGGCTGGCTCGGGGACGGGGGTCATAAGGAATGCGTGGTTTTCGCCATTGATGAGCCCAGTGCCGACAATCTGGCCATAGTTGTTAATGTCCATAGCATATGTCAGCCTTTCCCATTCGGAACCATCTAACAGCAGGTCGGAGAGTTCAATCATGCCGTTGTCGTTGTCCCAGAGGAAGCGACCATAGCCTCCGCTGGCGGTTTCCGAACTCCCGACTACCTGGCCGGCGTCGTTGATGGCATAGGCTCTACTGTAAAGGCCACCAAGTGTGCCCAGGTCAATCATGCCGTTGGTACTATCCCAGAGGAAGGCATGATAGTGTTCGTCAGCGGTCCTCGCAGTTCCGACCACCTGGCCGGCATCGTTGATATCATAAGCCCCAGAGGAAGTTCCTCCTAAAGTGCCGAGGTCGAACATTTCGCCGTCTTCCCAGAGAAAGGCGTGAGAATGTGAATTCCCGACAACCTGCCCGGCGTCATTGATGCCAAAGGCAGTATTGAACCCCAGGTCGGTCACACCGCTGGTACTATCCCAAAGGAAGGTAAAGCCGGGATAACCGTAAACGCAGCCGACCACCTGCCCGCTGTTATTGATGCACCAGGCCTCGCTTTCGGTGTCGCCGATGCCATCCAGGTAACGCATCCCGCTAATACTGTCCCAGATGAAGGCACTACCGGCATCGTTTCCCGAAAACCCAACCACCTGTCCGGCATCGTTGATACTATGAGCTACGCTGTAACCTGCTGGGCCGGGGAGCATGCCCAGGTCAATTATCTCGCCGTCATCCCAGAGAAAGGCGTGAGAATTTGAAATCCCGACAACCTGACCGGCGTCGTTGATGCCATATGCTCTACTGTTAGAGCCGCCGAGTGTGCCCAGGTCGATGATTTCATACTGGAGAATTTCGGCAAAGGCAGTGTCAGTAAGAAAAACCCACATTACCGCCACTATCAATACAAGGATTGTTTGTCTTCTCATTCTTCTGTTCCTTAAAAACAGCGTTAATCTGTGTTAATCCGTGTCTAAAAAACAAAAAAGGTCAGTTTGAGTAAGTATTATAACATCTTTTAACTACGGTTCAAAGAAAAAAACTCTTTTTTGGCGTCCTTAGAGTAAATTATTCACAAAATGCACCACTATCCTGCATTTCTAACCGCCGAGGTCGCAGAGACCGCAGAGGTTCATGTAATAAAACGACTTATAGACCTATGGGACAGAGTACTCGAACACATCGCCATCTGGCAGATACGAACTAGGAGCGTTTCTGAGTTTCCAGTGGGTCGTTACATTGTCTCCCCAAACTTCAACCACCTCGTATCCGTAGTTCGAAGTGCCATCCTCTTTACCACGATAGTGTACCCTTTTAGGCACCCAACCACTATTTGTTCCCTCCTGATAAGGCTCAGGGTCGTTTGGTGGCTCCCAGTCTTCGTACCAAATGTACAGAGGTGCTCCTGCCGTTCCTACGACCATCTGGTGAACATCGGTATTGGGGTTTCCATCACCATTATCAATCCAGGCGTGGTCGTAAAAATGGTCGTGTCCACAGAAATAAAGGCGGCAGCCTGCTTCATTCTCAAGGCTTTCCCAGAAAGCGTTGCGTTCATCAGGCTTTTTATGCAGGCAGTAATCAGTCCTGACCTTAAACGCTGGCTCATGTGTAGCAACAAAAACATGCTTCTTGGTATTAGCTGATAGCGTAGTATCAAGCCAAGTTTGGTTTACATAATGACGCTCCCGATCACCAACATAAAGATCCAGAGCGATAAATATGGCATTTTTATGGGTTTTGTAGTAAGTGAGATTCGTTTCTCCAGAGGGGCCATTATCGTCAATATCAGCGTCAAACACATTTACCCAATGGGTTGTAGTGCCGCCGACCATAATCTCATGATTGCCTCTGATAGGCATGACCTTTATGTCCGCGGCGTAAACGCCTTTATTTATGAGCTCGTCTCTCCAATTGTCAAACCAGGTCTCAGAACCAGAAAAAACTAAATCACCGGGAAACATAAAGACCTCCGCTTTCTCGTCCACAACGGCAGTTGCAATCTCACGGAGTTTGGCCTCATTGATTTGGTCGTATGGGCCGGTACCTCGAGAATCGCAGGTGACCACAAACCTCCAGTAGCCGGATTTCTCATAGATGTCATTGATTTGCTCCAGCGTCAAGACATAATTGTACACACGAACATCGTCGATTCGGCCTTCAAAGTAGTTGGCCGTTGTCGCGTCGTAGTATTGACTGTTGGCATAGCCGATTCGCAGAAAATCCGTCTCATCAGCGTTCATATCGCAAATAGTGGTCTCGACCTTCCCATCTACATAGAGTTTTACAGTGTCATCGCCGGACTCAAACTTGACGGTTACCGCCACAAGATGCCACAGGCCGTCATCAACTCTTTTGCCCGACGACAGAATCGCTGTGGTACCAAGGTTGAATCGGAGCTTGCCGTCATCATCTCCTCCATTAATAACGTGCAGGCACCTAACGTTATTTGTGCCGCTGTCTGGACACTTAGCCATGATAACACCACCAGTAGTAATGACCTTGTCATCCCCATCGGTTTCCAGGGTCCTCATCCACGCCGACCATGTAAAATCACTGCTGGTATTGTAATCGCCCGGGTTACGGATATTTATGAAGTCACCGTTCCCGTCGAACTGAAGGGCACCATACATAACGCCGCCGCCCGGCTTCCAGACAGGGTCGCCTCCCACATCACCATTGTGATCGTTTTCGCTTAGTGAACTATCGTCGGCTTCATCACCACTACCCTCATCCAATTTCCAGAATCCCACCATCGACACCGCCTCGTATGCCCCCATATCATA
>CAZLWL010000042.1:0-19929 GCA_964563335.1 uncultured Pirellulales bacterium | reverse complement strand
CGATCCGTGGCCATGTATTTTGCAGTTTTTTAGCGTTGATTCTTATCAAAGAGTTGCAGTCGCAAATGGCCGAGCGTGGCTGGGTTGTCGAGTGGGAGCGTCTGAAGAATGACCTGGATAACCTGGAAGAAATTACGGTGCATGCTGCGAGACAGGCCTTTGTGATTCGCAGCGAAACCCGTGGCGACGCCGGCAAAGCTATTCAAGCCGCTGGAGTCGCTTTAGGCCCGGTGATACGCCCGCTACACGAGGCAAAATGATGAGCAGATATTATTCGAAAACAAGAGGATTTGTAGTGCCAAGAGCAGTACGCCCGTTCATAACCCACGCAGCAGCAAAGAATTACAAAACCGCGCTGTAGAAGATGGGTCAAACATCAATAATTCGCCGGCATGATACGCATAAGCGGCTATACCTTAGCCCAAATATAAGCGTATCCTGGAGCGACTGAATATCCTCGTTCTTGCCGCAAACTCCCACTTTCGTACAGCCGGTGCCACCGGCGGTCTGTTCACATTGATAACAAAATATATTCGGTTCCTTTCATTTCTTGAGCGTGTTAAATTGGTTTTTCTTGAACGCCTCCATCGCCACCTCCATACCTTTACGCGTCTTAAAGGTCTTATCAACAAACCGGCACAATTCGGCCTGGTTCACATTCGGAGAGTCAGCCAACATATTTACCAGATGGTCCGCATCCCAGACAATCGCAAATTCAATCGTGTCGATGTCCTTGCCGCTGTGATGGCTGCCTACAATTTTGCAGATATGCTCGATGTCGGAGCCTGATATACCACACCTGGTCAAAATGTCCCTTGCAATCGGTGGTCCTTCGATTTCCTGGCATCTCCCTGCAGACGAGCCGTGTTTGCGCTCGGCCTCATGAATTCCAATATCATGAAGAATCGCCGCGGCTTTTACAACCAGTGGATCGCCGCCTTCGACCTCGCGTATCTTTTGGGCATAATCGAGTACGCTCAGGGCGTGACTGATGCGCTTCCGGTCGGTGCCGAAAACTTTCTTCATTTCATCAATAAGCCTGTCCCGCAGGAAATTTACCTGCTGTGTGGGTAATGTTCCTACACACTGCTCGGCGTACTGACACCACTCGGCGCAGCCGAGGTCAATCTTGGGATTGGTCACCACCTGTCCGCAGTTTCGGCATTTGAGCCTTGCCTCATCCTTGAAGAACTCTACAACCCGGCCGCAGTCGGGACACTTTACTTCGAAAATGTCACCGGGCTTCCAAAACCTTTGATCTTGTCCCGGGCACCTGACCATATTTTTGACTTTCAGTTGTTTCCCTTCAAACAATCCCAAATTACGCTCGGACCATCGTAAGCAGCATCTTGAACTTCTCTTCGGCAGCAACTGCGTGCGGCACATCAGCCGGCATTATGATAATCTCACCGGCACCAATTCTATTCACCTGGCCGCTAATGATGACCTGCCCTGCGCCGTCAAGCACCTGCACGATTGCATCGTAGGGTGCGGTATGCTCGCTTAATTTCTGTCCCTTGTCGAAAGCAAAGAGCGTTACCGTCCCGGCGGGCTTATCAAGTATCGTCTTACTGACAATCGAATCGTTTGCGTACTCGATGAGGTCGGCCAATCGTCGGCCTTTACCCAGACAGGCGTGTAGTACGCTTTGCCTTTGCTCTTTGTCATCCATTTTTACCCCTCTTGAGATTCTTGGTGGCTGTCTTTGCTTCCCGGCCCACTGTTCTTGAGGAACTGGTCAAATGTAACGCCTCTGAGGAAACCTTCAATATGTTTCTGTAATTGAGCCAACTTCTTACTCACCGGGCAGTTCGGTTTACGCTTGCAGGCGTCAGCCGTCAGCAAGCACTTGTTCAGACTTACAGGCCCCTGGACCGCCTCTATCACCTCCAGCAGGTTTACCTTCGAAGGAGGCTTGCTGAGGCTGAACCCCCCGTGGGGCCCCATACTGCTTCTGACGAGCTTTGCGCCCTGCAGCTTCTGCATTATCTTACATGCAAACTGATACGAAATATCTTCTTCCTCGGCGAGGACTTTTGTTGACACTGTTCCCCGGCCATACCGACCGGCCAGGTTAATCAGTGCACGTAATGCATAGTCTGTATTTTGCCGCACAACATTCATCTGCTCATATCTCAACCAAATCAGCAAATATAATTAAGTAGGACTATTTTAGTCCAATTCTTATAATATGTCAACCCAAAAGTGCAGGTTCACAAAAAAAATCTTGCCTCCTAAAAAAGTTGCTCAAAAACTCCCTCACAATTACCAACAATCCCCTTGACACTTGTCGCTAAATCCCTCTATATTGTCGTCCATGGCGAAAAAAACGTATATTTTTCTGATTTGCCTGGCCTTGGTCCTGGCGATTCTCGTCGCTTTTGAGCCTGTTGCTTCCTGCGACTTCATCAGTTACGATGATTTCCAATATGTGACCGGCAATCCTCGGGTGCACGGCAGGGCAGGCTCGAAGAAGCCGTTGAGTGTTTCGAAGAGGTGTTGCGCCTCAGGCAGGACTGGCCGGTGGCCTACAATAATCTGGGCCGTGCATACGCCCTGTTAGGCGAGTATGAACTTGCGATTCAAAATTACAAAGAAGCTCTGCGATTAAAACCCGATTATCCCGCGGCAACCAGAAATTTACAAGCGGCTCTTGACGAGCAGAGCAAAAACAAATAAAGTTGTTTGTGATGGGAAAGAGTCTTTACATAATCGATGGTCATGCGCATATCTACGCTGCGTTTTATGCCCGGATGTCGGAGCTGACCAGTCCCGCCGGCGAGCCGACAAAGGCAACATACGTCTTTACCAACGCTGTGTTGGGGCTTATCGAGCGGGTAAAGCCCGATATGCTCGTTGTGGCTTTCGACTCCAAGACACCTACCTTTCGGGCCGACATCTATCCCGAATACAAGGCTCACCGCCCACCGATGCCGGACGAAATGCCCGCTCAGATTGACCGAATCGAAGAGATTCTCGCCGCGATGAACATACCGGCCCTTCGCCTCGACGGCTTCGAGGCCGACGATATCATGGGTACGCTTGCCAAAGATGCATCGGCCGCCGGCGTTGATGTATATATATGTTCAAAAGATAAGGACATGCTGCAGCTTCTCGATAAACACATCTTCACATACGACATGAAAACCGGCCAGGTAACAAGCCGTGATTCGATGCTCGCAGAGATGAAGCTGTCACCCGAACAGTTCCTGGATGTGCTGGCACTGCAGGGCGATACAGCGGATAACGTGCCGGGCGTTCCCGACGTAGGCCCAAAAACCGCGCTCGACTGGATACAGAAATACAACTCCCTCGAAAACCTCTACGCTCACGCCGACGAGATAGAGGGCAAACGCGGCGAGAGCCTTCGAAGCTCAAAAGACAAGGCACTTTTGAGCAAAGAGCTTGTAACGATAGACTGCTCGACTCCAATTGAGATAGACTACGACGCTTTCAAACTGACTGAGCCGGACGCCCAAAAGCTCTCTGAAATCTTCACCGAACTTGGTTTTGGCCGATTAATGTCTCGGCCTGGCCTGAAGCGCTCGGAGTCTCCGGAACCTAAGGCCGAGACAAAAAAACAGAAGCCAACTCTGGCAGACTTGCGGGTCGCCGGCGACGAGGGCCCCGATACGATAAAAACGCTGCCCAAGGATTATCACCTGATAGATACCAGGACAAAGTTCAACAAGTTATGTGCCGAACTAAGGAAACAAACCATCTTTGCCGTCGATACCGAGACTACCGCCCTTAATCCGGTGCGCGCGGACCTTGTCGGCCTGAGCTTTTCGTGGCAGCGCCATCAAGGCTATTATATACCTGTAAGGGCACCTCTGGGGCAAAAGCACCTCGATATAGATTCGGTGCGACAAAGAATTGCCCCAATACTTGCCAATGAAAAGGTAAGGAAAATCGGCCAGAACATAAAATATGATATCATCGTTCTTGCCAATGCCGGGATGCCTCTTGAAGGCGTGTATTTTGACACAATGGTGGCGTCCTATTGTCTTGCCGCCGACCGCAGAAGTCATTCTATGGACTCCATGGCTAAAGATTTTCTCAACTACCAGACTATTCCTTTATCGGCTCTTATCGGCAAAGGTAAAAACCAACTGACATTTGACATGGTCGATACCGCTGTTGCCGCCCAATACGCCGCTGAGGACGCAGACGTAACATTCCTTCTGTACGAATACCTTTCCAAGCAACTCGAACACGAGCCCGGCATCAAAAAACTTTTTGAAGAGGTCGAGATGCCGCTCGTCCCCGTCCTTGCGCAAATGGAGTTAGCCGGCGTTTCGCTCGATGTAAGACTCCTCAAGAATATGTCTCACACCATTACCGAAGCGCTCCAGGAACTGACCGAACGCATCCACACCCTGGCCGGGACGGTCTTTAATATCGATTCGCCCAAGCAATTGGCCGAAATCCTCTTCGACCGCCTCGGCCTGACCAGCCTCCGCTCCGGCAAAACGATGAGGAGCACCGACGCCGATGTCCTCGAACAGTTGAAAGCCGACCACGAAATCGTCGGACTGATCCTCGAATACCGCCAGCTTGTAAAACTCAAGAACACCTACGTCGACAAGCTCGGCCAACTCATCAACCCGCGCACCGACCGCGTCCATGCCTCCTTCAACCAGACAATCACCGCCACAGGCCGACTCAGCTCCAGCAATCCGAATCTGCAAAACATCCCAATCCGCACCGAATTAGGCAGAAAGATTCGCGCCGCCTTCGTCCCTGAGAAAAAATCAGACTGTATCCTCAGCGCAGACTACTCACAAATCGAGCTGCGCTTCCTCGCTCACTTCTCAAAAGATGAGGCCTTAAAGGCCACGTTCGAGGCCGATGAGGACATTCACCGTTTTGTCGCCTCGCAAATTTACGGCATTAGCCCACAGGATGTCACCGGCGAAATGCGTTCAAACTGCAAAGCCGTGAACTTCGGCATTATCTACGGCCAGGGTCCCTTCGGCCTGTCACGCACCATCGGCATAACACAGAAAGAAGCGAAAAAATTCATCGACGATTACTTCGCCAGGTACAGCTCCGTTCAGAAGTTCAGGGACCAGGCCATCAAACAGGCAAAATCAACCGGATACGCCGAGACCATCCTCGGCCGACGCCGTAAAATCACGGGTCTAGCCGGCAAAAACTTCAACAAGCGCTCCCAGGCCGAGCGACTCGCCATAAATACTATCATCCAGGGCTCGGCCGCCGATTTGATAAAAGTTGCAATGATAAATATCCAGCGAAAAATCAATAATGAAAAGCTTCCGATGAAGATGATTCTCCAGATTCACGATGAGCTTGTTTTCGAGCTGCCCGCCAAAGATGCCAAAAAACACGCCGAGTGGATTGCCGACGAGATGACAAACGCCATAAAGGTCGATGTACCCTTGAAGGTTGACGTCAGCATCGGCCCGACTTGGCTCACCGATAAATGAATTTGCGATTGCGGCGGCACTGGCAATGACATAAGAGACCCCGCCCAGCGGGCGGGGCTAAATAACTTTGTAGTTTTGCACGGTCAAATAATGTGTTCGGAAACTGACAGAAATACGCTGAAGCGTTTTGTCGCCCTCGTTTTTTTCGGTATCGCCTTTGCGTATATCGAATCGGCGGTGGTTGTTTATCTGCGGGCGATTTTCTATCCGACAGGATTCGATTTCCCCATTGCCGACTTTCGCACCCTCACAGGGTTTGGACGATACCTCACTACTGAAATCGGCAGGGAAGCGGCAACGCTCGTGTTTATGTTTACGGCATCGTACATGTTAGGCAGGAATTTACGGAGGCGCTTTGCATATTTTCTGGCAATCTTTGCCGTGTGGGATATTTTTTACTATGTCTGGCTGAAGGTACTGATTGGCTGGCCCGCCTCGATTATGGACTGGGACATACTGTTCCTGATGCCCGTCGTCTGGGCAGGCCCCGTCCTGGCACCTGTCATAACCAGCCTGACTATGCTGGTTATCGCAGCGGTCCTGTTTAGTGAAAGGCCGATAGAAATAACGCGGGCAAGGTTGACCGGCTTTGTTGTTGCGGCACTAATGATAGTTGCCTTGTTCTGTATCGGGGGCCTGCACATAACAAAACCGGACTACAGACTGTATTTTTCCTGGCCTGCCTTTATCGCTTTGCATGTGGCTGTAATCGTACTGCTATTCAGATGCACAGTGAGCCCAAAAGATGGATCGGCCTAATATGCAAGATATGGAAATCCAGCTTAAGTATCGAACCCTGATCGACCTTTTTAACCAGTCTTTAGCCAGGGCTGAGTTGGCTGGGAAGGATTGTCTCGAAATCGTCAGAATGCAGCGGACCGAAAAGCTCACTTTCGGCCAGCTACGGCACAAGGCAACCGAATTTTGCGCATACCTGATTCATTCCAAAGGCATCCGAAAAGGTGATAATGTCGCGATCTTAGGCAAGAACCGCGCCGATTGGGATATAGCCTTTTGGGGGACTATTCTGGCAGGCGCGATACCGGTACTAATCGACCCCGAAAGACGAGTCGAAGGTGTCAAGATTCACCTTGTCAACACGGATGCGAGACTATTGGTCATGGCCGATGATTATCAGGACCAGAACCTGCGAAGACAGCTAAAAAAGATTTCGGCATATCATGAAATCGGCCTGGTCGAGATGACGATTTTCGATAAGTCCGATGTGGATGATATTCAATTAGCCACGTTAATGACTAATATCCGGATGGGAGTCAATCCCGATGACACGGCGGTAATTCTTTGCACGTCCGGCACAACAGGCGATCCGCGTGCAGTTGAGCTATCCCATACCAGTCTCATCGCAAATGTACAGGGCATTTTAGCGGAGATTAAAGTTACAAGTGCCGACAAGCTCGGGCATGTCATTCCACCACACCATTCTTTCGGGCTCACTGTCGGAAAGCTGTTGCCGCTTTGGATAGGCGCGACGAATCTGTACACCAACAAGTACCGCGACATCGCCAGGCTGATAAATCAAAAAAGTGTAACCTTCTTCGTGGCGATACCGGCATTGTTTACTACTCTTGCACGCAAAATCGAATCCGGCCTTACCGAAAAAAAACGAAACAGCCTGCTTGTAAAACTTGCCGACCTTTTCTTCCCCAAGCTGGTAGGAAAGATGCTCATGAGGAAATTGGGCTGGCAAAACCTGCGGTTCTTTGTGTCGGGGGCGGCTCCATTGCCAAAGTGGGTCCTGCACGTCTTCTGGAAAAGGGGGTTGCGGCTTCGTGAAGGCTATGGCATTACCGAAAGCTCTCCGGTTTATGGGATTAACGATACCGCCGGCAAGTTGGGTTCGGTGGGCAGGCCCCTTACTACGATGTTAGTTAAAATTATCAATGAGCGGGGTGAGGTGGTGGAGGCAGGGGAAAAAGGTGAGATTGTTTTGGGTGGGCCGTGCATCACAAAGGGTTACTATAAGAACGGCAAAGCCACGGAGGCGGTTATCAAGAGGGATGAGCAGGGTGTTCGCTGGCTGCATACGGGCGATTTGGGGTATCTTGACGAAGACGGATACCTTTATATTACGGGGCGGAAGAAATATTTGATCGTTCTGCCGGGCGGGAAGAATGTGAATCCGGAAATGTTGGAATCGGTTCTTTCGCAGGCTGAGTATGTTGAAGAACTCTTAGTAGTCCCCGGATGTCAAACCGGCCCCGGCGGTGTCAGACTTGAAGCAGTCAAGGCCATCGTCCGGCCCAATTGGGACCGCATACAGACAGAAACCAAACTTGGCCGACAGCAGTTGGAAAATCATCCCGATATGGTCAGGGATTTTATCTGGCAGGGTATCAACAAGTATCAGCAGACCAATCAAGAACTGGCCGGCTTCGAGAAGATTCAGTCGAAAAAGTTTGTCGAGATTCAAATCAAAGAATTCACCAAAACGACCACGGGCAAGATTAAACGCGCCGGCTACATCGAGACTGTTTAATCTCCACGATGAGCAGGCAGGCTGACGCATATTGCAGGAGTCTGTCAGTTCACCAGCCTCTTCTTCAGGCGTCTTGTAGCCAGGAAGCCCACAACCACTATGAAGACGACTATGTAGAACAAGTCCCAGGCCAGCGCCGGTTTGTAATGGTTTGTACACATGGCTCTGACCAGCCGAACAGAATGAGTAAGTGGTATAAGTTCGACCACCGGCTGGATAAAACGAGGCAGATTGCTGGTTGGAAAGATCACCCCGGAAAAGAAAAACATGGGTGAAATAAAGCCGGTAAAGTAGAAATTAAAGTGATTGATGGTCTTGACAAACGACGTAACGAAAAGCGAAAGTGCGCTGAACATAACGGCGGTGAGAAAGCCCACCAAAGGCGCAGCTAATCCATAGGGCAAGTCAACAATGCCAAAGACCGCCAGGACACACAAAACGGCGAAGGAAAAGAACAATCCCTTTGTGCCGGCCCAGATCATTTCACCGACAATGAGATTGTTGACGGTAATAGGAGCAGCCAACATTCCATCGTAAACCTTTTGAAACTCAAGGCGGATGAACGTACCGAAACTACATTCGTATGCGCTGGTGAACATGGCTGTCGTTACCAGAAGACCCGTGCCCAAGAATTCTATGTACCTGAGGCCCTCCATCGATTCGGTGATGTACCTGCCTAAGCCTAAGCCGATAGCAGCTAAGAAAATCAGCGGCTCCAGGAAGGGCGGAAAGCCGTTGCTCAAAAGGTATTTCGTATAGACACGCACGTGTCGATACCAGACGCTGTAGAGCCTCTTGGAAAGCGGCGGATATGGTCGGGTGTTACTGCCGGTCATTGAGCTTCCTCCCCGTTGCTCTTAGGAAAACGTCTTCCAGGTTGGCATGTCTCAAATGGAAGCAGCCGACTTTGAGCACCTCTGCCACCGCCTTGAGGGTGTCCATATCCTCGGAGAATAAACGCGTAGTTTCCTGCGACTCATCTATCCTGAGGCGGTCTGACAAACGGCTGTCCCTGATTCTGATGTACTCTGAACGCGGAAGTTCCAGCACATACGGTTCCGTGTTCGCCGATAGCAAATCACGGGGCGTGCCCTCCATTATTTTGCGGCCTTTGTGCATGATGAGCAGCCGGTCGCAAATCTGAAACGCCTCTTCCATGTAGTGTGTCGTTAGCAGGATAGTCGTGCCGGCTTTTTTCAACTGACCGAGCTTGTCCCATATCAGGTGGCGCACCTGTGGGTCAAGCCCGGTGGTGGGTTCATCGAGAATAAGAAGCCGGGGGTTGTTAATAAGGGCGCGGGCGATTAGCAGCCTTCTTTTCATGCCGCCGGACAACTCCCTTATCTTTGATTTGCGTTTCTCCGTCAATTCAAGGAAATCAAGCAGACTCTCAATTCGCTTATTGGCTTCACCGGCCCGTATATCATAGAACTTCGAATATATCACTAAATTCTGAACTACGTTCAACTCTTGGTCCAGATTGTCTTCCTGCGGCACTACACCGGATAGATACTTAATCTCGAGTTCGTGCTCGCGCGGGTCAAAGCCAAACACGTTTATCGTTCCATTGCAGGTTTTGTCTCGGCTGTACTTTGCATAGAGCATCTTCATCATGGTGGTTTTTCCAGCTCCATTGGGCCCAAGGAAACCGAAACAGGTAGCTTCTTCGACCTCAAAATCCAGGTCGCAAACGGCATGAACCGAGCCGAATGTTTTGCTGATGTTTCTTACAGTGATTACTTTCGTTGGCATATTAAACTCAAAGCCGACACATTTTTCGGTCTTTTGGATTTCGGTGGATGTAAGTCGGCCTCTAAAATCTTACTTCAATTTCGAGTACAGGTTCTTTATAAGCCCCTCAAGTACCTTGGGGCCGATGTCCATCAACTCCGGTTCAGGCCTTTCAGCCTTGGACATTTTCTTAAGTAACGCCAGAGCAGATTCCTTGTTAGCTGTGATTTTGGCTATTGGTCCCGACGCCATCCCCAAGTCACCATCGGCCACATATCGCAGGTGGACTATTATCTGTTTCAGCACTTCATCTTCGCTCAGGTCGGCGTCTGCTGAGGGCTCATCCGTCAACTCCTTTTCTTGCAGTATGTTTTGCGTCAGCGTTTGTGTCTCGCGTATCATCCGGCCGTATTGGTCCTCTTCACCTGCGTCCACCGGCGCCAGTTTCAGTTCCTCGTCATCAGGCGAAGGCGGACGCGGGATATAACAGCGGTGATTGCAGAACGGACAATTGCCCCACTTGCCGCCGGACTCGTCCGGGGCTTTGATCCTCTTCTTACAACTTTCACAATGAAAACTGATGCTCATCTTCAGGTCCTCCCAGCTCGCCGGCTATTTTTCACACTCATACTCTGCCGAAACTTCTGTTGTTATCCCGCCTCTCGGGGTGAACCTTGAAGTTATCTTCATCCACCTCGGCTTACAGGCCCCAGCCAGGTCATCAAGTATATCGTTGGTCAGCGCTTCATAAAAGATGCCCTTGTTACGGTAGCTTTGCATATAGAACTTCAGGCTCTTAAGCTCGATGCACAGCTTGTCGGGACAGTACTCGACTACAATCTCGCCGAAGTCCGGCTGGCCGGTTTTAGGACACACGCTGGTGAATTCCGGACACCGTATGGTGATGGTGTAATCCCGCCCCGGGCGAGGATTATCAAAGAGTTCCAGATTCACTTCGACCATTTATTTACCCTTCCATCGAAAACTGCTATACTCGCCATATATAGTAACGGAAAATGAAGTTTTTTCAAGGGATACCTTAATGGACAATCAACACAAAAAGGCCGTGATTCTGGTTAGCGGTGGTCTGGATTCGGCAACCACCTTGGTCATTGCTCGCCAAATGGGCTTTGACAGCTTTGCCCTGACCTTTCGTTACGGCCAGCGCCATAAGATAGAAATTGAGGCGGCAAAGCGTATCTGTGCCTCATTAGGCACAATCCAGCACCGCATCATCGACATCGACCTTGCCCAGTTTGGAGGCTCGGCTCTGACGGATTCCGCTATCAGCGTCCCAAAGAACCGCGGTGATTTGGGCGGCGAAGGCGAAATCCCTGTTACCTATGTGCCAACGCGGAACCTGATATTCTTAAGCTATGCCTTGGCCTGGGCGGAGGTTTTAGGGGCCTTTGATATCTTCATCGGCGTCAACGCACTTGATTACAGCGGCTACCCGGACTGCAGAGCCGAATTTATCAGGGCCTTTGAAAAGGTGGCCAATCTCGCAACTGCCGCGGCAAGTGAAGCTAAAGGGAAGTATAAAATACACACTCCGATAATCAAAATGACAAAGGCCCAAATCATTCAAAAGGGAACGCAATTGGGCCTTGACTATTCGCTTACACATAGCTGCTACGACCCGGAAGAAAATGGACGCGCCTGCGGCCGATGCGATTCCTGCCGACTCCGACTGAAAGGCTTCGCAGACGCCGGCATAAAAGACCCGATTGAATATGCAAAATTGTAGGGTGGGCCTTTGGCCCACGCGGTTCTCTGGATTCCGGGTCAAGCCAGGAATGACATTACGTATAAGACGTGTAAATATATGATAATAAACGAAATACTCTATTCCCTGCAGGCCGAAGGCGGGCTCGCCGGTGTGCCGAGTGTCTTTGTTCGTCTGGCGGGCTGTCCTTTACGATGCAGATGGTGCGATACAAAATACGCCTGGGCTGAATCAGCCGGGACCGAATACACTGCCGAACAGGTGAAGGAAACGGTCGAATCCTATCCGGCAAAGCATCTAATCATCACCGGTGGAGAGCCTATGACCAATGCCGAATTGCCTGACTTGCTCAAGGCACTTGACAACCGGGGTCTGCACATAACCATCGAGACCAGCGGTATCAAATTTGTCCCGGACCTGACGTGCGACCTGATGAGCATAAGCCCCAAGCTATCTAACTCTGCCCCGACAGAGCCGGCAGTTGCGGCCGAGCATGAGAAAATGAGATTTGACCTGTCAGCCTTACAGCAGTTAATCGACAATTACCGGTATCAACTGAAATTTGTAGTGGATGGCCCGGACGATCTCCAGGAGATCGAAGAGTGCCTGACAAACCTTAAAAATGTAAATCGCGGCAAGGTCTTTCTGATGTCACAGGCTGTCAGGCTGGATGAGTACCTTGCAAAATCAAAAATGACCGCTGAGCTGTGCAAACAGACCGGCTTTAGGTTCTCGCCCCGGCTTCAGGTACTCCTCTGGGATAATGAAAGAGGACGATAGGTACGCTCCGCCTCCGCCGCTACTACCCAAGAACCACGAACTCTACTATCTAATTCTCAAAATAAAGCTCTGAGGCCGAATCCTCATTGTACACCTTCAGCAGTATATTGTTGCTGCCTTTGCGAAAGTTGGCGGAGACCTTTTCGGTATTTGCATTGCCGACCTCGAAACGCTTAAATACCTCTTGTTTATTAACCCAGACTTGAATCCCGTCACCGGTGCCGACAGTGAACTCGGTGGTCGTAGCTTGCGAGGCATTGGCGATACGACAAAAATACATGGACGAGTTCGCCGGCAGCCTCAGGTCTAAGCTCTCACCGTCTTTCCACTCGGGATGCAGCTTCCACTTGTACTTGAACGGCGTGTCCTGCTCGTATATTTTGTCAAGGTCAGGCCCACTCTCCGGCCCGATGACTTGGTCGAATGTAATGTTGTAGAAAGGCCCCAGCGCGTACCACGGCTCGTAGCTAACCTCCGCCCCGGCGGCGGCCGCGACGGTTCCTTCTTCCTTTTCCTCGGCTTTGGTGCATTCGGCGTCGGCGGGCGCAGCTTCCGTTATCGCCTCAGCCGGCCCCGGTGTTTCAATCGCAACCTGCTGAGTACAACCATGCAACCCCAACAACGCAAAACCACAAATCATCAATAAAAACCTGTGTTTGACCTGAAAACTCATCGTTTAACTCCTGCATAAATGACAACAATACCTTCAAATGTTCCAGGAATAATAATAATCGAATCAGTCAACGAATGCAAAGCATTTTTGAGGCCGCACTCGTGATACGCCGGATTATTGGCTGACAGCGAACGTGTAAGCCGTTTACTCTAACAGGCCGTAGTCGGCCAGTATCCGGCTGAGGGCACTTCTCTTCTCGTCGGCTAACGGCGTCATCGGCAGACGCAGTTCCTCTGACGCCATATCGAGCATCGCCATCGCCGCTTTGATGGGTATCGGATTCGTGGCCAGGCTCAGTAAACTCTTGGACAGGCCAAAGAGTTTCCGGTGCCATCTCCTTGCCGACACAAAATCGCCCTGCAAAATCAAATCCGTCATCGCTTTGACATCCGCGGGGACGATATTGGCCACTACGCTGATTACCCCTTTGCCACCGACCGAGGCAATCGGTAAAGTCAATGAATCGTCGCCGGAAAGAATCGTCAGGTCGCACCGTGAAGCGATTTCGCTCGCCTGGTCTAAGCTGCCGGTCGCCTCTTTGACAGCCACGATGTTCTCTATCTTGGACAAACGTTCTATCGTCTCCGGCGTTAGACCCTTTCCGCCGCATCTGCCGGGTATGTTGTAAAGCACTAATGGAATGTCAACCTCCTGGGCTATGGCCTTGAAGTGTTGATAAAATCCTTCCTGCATGGGCTTATTATAGTAGGGGCAGACCTGCAAAGAGCCGTCGGCACCGACTTTTCTGGCAAAAGCGGTCAGGTCGATGGCCTCGGCTGTGCTGTTTGAACCCGTACCGGCTATGACGGGGATTTTGCCGCCGACCGCTTTTACCACACGTTCGATGACCTTCTTGTGCTCCTCGTGGCTCAGCGTCGGCGATTCGCCCGTTGTGCCCACCGGCACTATCCCGTCGGTACCGCTCTCTAAATGAAATTCAACTAATTCGTCAAGCGTTTTGTAGTCAACCTTGCCATCCTGAAACGGCGTTACCAGCGCTACCATACATCCGCTAAACATCTGTTTACTCCTAAAAATAAAACCACTAAGACTAACCGCGGATTACGCGGATGACACAGATTATACCGAAACTTTTACCGTTTGCCCTTGAACTTTTTTACTTTTTTTCACCTTCTACCCCACGAAATTTTAAATTGCCACCCAATTCTACCCGAACTGAATCCTTTTTCAACCTCGAACTCCGTAGCGAATAGCCTAATGTTTTGCTCGTACCTTTCTGCCGGCGCGGGTATTTGGTTTTGATTGCCTGCTCGGGCTTGACCTTCTCTTACGTTTCCTCGACCTTCAAGAGATGGTCTTAACCCACGACTTACTCCTTCAGGGCTTTTTCTGCGTCTTTTTTGAAGGAACTGTATGTGTCCCCGATTTTTTCAATTAAGGGCATCATTCGTTTCTCATCGAGGTCAAAAGAATACCCATGGCTGAAGAAATGACGAAATGCCAGATATTTTCTGAGCATCGTCCCTGTGGCCTTGGAGATGATTTGATTTGAGAGGCAAGTTTCGATAAGGCCGCTGTGCCAGGCAGGGCCTTGCTCGACAGCAAAACCTTTTGCAATTGATAGCTGCTTCAAAACGTTTTCAACGCCGTTGTAAAAATTGTGAATCAGAGCACCTGCGCCTGCCAGTTCCAGGGCGGATAAACGAGCGAGCGAATCAGTTTTTGGTAAATCAGCGAGCAGGCGCTCTATATTCTCAAATTCGGCCTCAATTTTCTCTCTTGCGCTAGCCATAAATTGGAATCCCTTCTCGCTTGATGAGGTCATTGAATCTTGTGTTCTTAGAGACGTCTATGAGGTCAACCGGCTTTGAAAGATTGAATATCAGGTCGCCGTAAAAATCGAAGAACCGCTCGGCAGCAAGCCCTAAAACGCCCAAATCGATATCGTTTGACGGTCTGTTCGGGTCTGCGGCGGAACCAAAGATATACAGCTTTTTAACTGTATACTGCTCAGCCAAACTTAAAATCGCAGATTTATCCTTTTCTGAAATCATAAAATACACATTAAACATTTGCGACTTATCGCATTTATTATCAACAACTCAATTAATACCTTTTATCAACCTTATCATTTCTTCAGTCAATTTCCTTGAGGAACTCCCGGCAAAACCTGACAGCGGGGCCCGCCAAGTCGCGCAGTCGCTTTTCATCCAACATAAACCCGTAGCCGTGTATCTCCATGTGCCTGAACACCAAAAGCTTGCTGATTGCCTCAAACTGTTCGTCGGTTACCAACGACTGCCCCTTTGCCTTCAGCAGCAGCTCCTTGTGCCAACTCTCGGTCTTGGCCGTCTTGATACCCATCATCTCAAGCCGACATCGCAGTATTCGTTCAATTCCCGTATAAACATCCTGCAGCAGTTTGCCGAGCGCTATAACCTCAAACTGGTTAAGCTTCTTTTTGCCGATAAGCTCTTCAACCAGGCCAACTGTTGCAAGAATATTTTTTGCTTCCGACCACAGATATTCAGTTTCCGCGCTCATAGATACATATCCCCTTCTCGCGCACGATGCTCGCGATTGGCGGCTCCTGCGACAAATCCACGAGGTCCACCGGCTTAGGCAGTGCAAAAAACAACTTTGCATAAAAGTCAAAGAACTTATCCGCCGCCAACCCCTCGACCGCCAGATCGATGTCCCGCGCCTGCGAGTCGTCACTGGCCGCCGAACCAAACAGCCAGACCGCCTGCACATCGAACGCCTTGGCGCAACTTTCTATTGTCTGCCTTAGCCCACTGGTAATCATAAAATGCCCCTTAAACGTTTATCAACCTTATCATCTCTTCCGTCGCCTGTCTCATGCCCACGAGCACCGCCCTTGCCACGATGCTGTGGCCGATATTGAATTCGCAAAGACCCTCAATCATCGCAACCGGCCCTATATTACGGTAGGTCAATCCGTGGCCGGCGTGCACGATAAGGCCCGCAGCCGTGGCGATATCTCTGCCGTCTCTAAGCTCATTGAGCCTTTTTTCAATCGCCCTGTCGCTTTTGGCGTTGGCATACATCCCCGTGTGAAGCTCCACAGCATCACAACCCGTTTCAGCAGAAGCCGTGATTTGCTCTGCATCGGGCGCGATAAACGTGCTGACCAAAATCTTTTTGGCGTGCATTCTCTTGACAACCTGGGCGAGTCGCTTTTTGTATTTGACACAATCCAGTCCGCCTTCGGTTGTTAATTCCGCCCGCTTTTCCGGCACAAGCGTTACCTGGTCGGGGCGAAGCCGCTCGGCAATTTTTACTATCGGCTCAGCCATGCACATCTCAAGATTCAGCTTGCCGGCAACCGTTTCTTTCAGCAGTCGCACGTCCCTGTCGCAGATGTGACGTCTGTCCTGCCGCAGGTGCACGGTAATCCCGTTCGCACCAGCCAATTCACACTGGACCGCCGCCCACACCGGGTCCGGCTCATCAGTCAGCCGGGCCTGACGAATCGTAGCAACATGGTCGATATTTACATTCAACACCGCCATAAGTTTTCCCTCAAGCCTCAGAGTCTCTCTATCAACAAGAATTATATCACCCCTGCGAATACCATCAAGAAAATTAACGCCGAATTTCGCAGCCAAAGTAGTGCAATTGACATGTGAAGTTGATAGTATGTGAGGCTTGAATAAGACGTTTGATTGAGTTTTATCACAAGGAGGATTTTCTTATGAAGAAATTGGTCTTTTATGTAGCTGTCTTGGCCATTTTGTCGGCGGTTTTTATTCTTGAGGTAGTTTTTCGAGGTCTGTGTCGGAGCCTGCTACCATGAGTGTGTCGCCGGCGTAGATAACGGTGTTCGGCATGGGGACGTTTATAATGGCCTCGGCTTTGGACTTTTTGTCTTTGGCGACGCCGCCGCGCTTGATGGCGACAAGGTTGACGCTGTATTTTTGCCGGAGCTGCAGGTCCATGAGGGTTTTCTTATGGAAGCTGGCGGGTGCCTTTATGCTGGCCATACTGTAGCCGGGTGCAAAGTCGATTTTCTCGCCGATGTGCGGTGCGATGAGCTTATAGGCCCATCTTTGAGCGGACTCAATTTCAGGATAAATCACCTCTGTAGCACCGACGGCGGAGAAGACCTGGCCGCCGATAAGGTTCTGGGCGCGGGCGCAAATCTGCTTTACGCCCATCTGCTTCAAGTTCACTACGGTCAGGATGGCGGATTCGAATGCTCGGCCGCCCTGGCCCATGCCGACGATGGCAACATCGATCTTGTCAACGCCCTGTGATCTCAGCGCTTCTTCATCGGTGCTGTCGAGCCTGACGGCTTGGCTGACCTGGTCGCGAATCTGCTCGATAACGGTCCTGTCACGGTCGATGGCGACGACCTCGGCGCCGCTCATCGACAGGGCGATGGCGAGTTTCTTGCCGAATCGACCCAATCCTATTACCGCAAAGCGTTTCATAAGCCAAATCCTTATCCTACAATAATTGCTTCTGACGGGTAGTCGTACCCGGCCGGTTTCAGGTTGAACATCAGCGAAGCGAGCAGGGTCAGCGGCCCTAATCGGCCGACCAGCATTGTTATAATGATAATCAATTTGCCCGCGGTTGTCAAAGCCGATGTTATTCCGGTGCTAAGACCCACGGTCCCCAGGGCCGAGGCTGTTTCGAACATTATATCCTCCACGGCAAAGGCATTTTGGCTCTCTGTAAGGCTCAACAAAAGAGTGCCAAGGAGCAAAACCGCTGCGAAAAGGACCGTTACGGTAATAGCTCTTCCCACGACGACGGGGCGGACGGAGCGTTTGAATATCTCGACATTACGTCTTTTGAGAAGCGTGGCATAGACGACCATTATGATGACGACGAAAGTTACCGTTTTTATTCCCCCGGCGGTGGAGCCGGGAGAACCTCCGATGAACATCAGCACGATGAGTACGAGTTTGTTGGCTGCGGACATGGAGGCGACATCAATAGTGTTGAAACCGGCGGTTCTGGCGGTGACGGACTGGAAGAGGGCGGCTGTGAAACTTTCGACGGGTTTGGTGGACTGATTCTGCCCGAAGACAATAATCGCGAGCGTCCCGACAACTATCAAGGCGCAACTTGTGGTCAGGACGATCTTGGTTTGCAGTCGCATCTTTACCGGTGCGACCAACGGTGCGCCGAGGCCGGAGACGTCCGTTGCGGCGGACTTCCTTTTGATTAACCTTTTGACTTTGTCGCAGGTGATGCCGGCGATGTTGTAGAGCACGCCAAAACCGAGTCCGCCGAGGACTATAAGGGGGGCGATTACGATGTAAACGCGCCAGGATTTGTTGTAATCGATGAGGCTTCGGTTAAAGAGACAAAACCCGGCGTTGCAAAAAGCGCTTATCGAATGGAAGACGCTGTAAAACCATTGTTGGCCAGTGTTCAGGGTGGTGCCGGTTGAGTCGTGCCACAGATTGAGCAGGCTCAGGGCGCCGATTGCCTCGATAATGATGGTGCCCATGAAGATGAATCCTATAATGTTACTGATTCTTCCGAGGGTCTGGGCGCTTAGCAGGTCCTGCATGGCGACGGATTCACGAACGCTGAGCGCCTGTCGCAGGAGCAGCGCAAGGACGACGCCGAAGATGACGATTCCGAGTCCGCCGAGCTGGATGAGGGTAAGGATTACGATTTGACCCATGATGGTGAAATCTTCACCGGTGTCCTTGACAATGAGGCCGGTGACGCAGGTGGCGCTGGTGGCGGTGAAGAGCGCGTCAACGAAGCTCATTTGGTCGGTGTTATACGATTTTGGCAGCATGAGCATGCCGGCTCCTGTGATAATGAGGACACAGAAGCTTCCGATGAGGGCCTTGGCGGGGTTTCTGCCGGAGGCGGCCAGGTTTACACAAGCCCTGCATGTTTTTGCCACGACCTGCGCCATAAGATATGTTCCGAGGGTGAGCATTTTTAGGTGGGCCGGGTCTTTGACTGCAAACCATGAGCCGGCGCCGAGAACAACGATAGTAAGCAGTACCAACAGGGGGATCTCAAACCAAAAGACTCTGAGAAACTCGCGTTTGG
Organism: uncultured Pirellulales bacterium; assembly: GCA_964563335.1. Lineage (GTDB taxonomy): Bacteria > Planctomycetota > Phycisphaerae > Sedimentisphaerales > Anaerohalosphaeraceae > QNBT01. Next base: position 1,063 of record CAZLWL010000042.1, on the reverse strand, counting down.
AAAATGCGTTCACAAAGCGGATAATCTTCTCGGCGAGGAAAAACATGAAGGCCACAATCTGGATGAGGTGCAAGGTCCTTAAGGACATTAGCGGCTCGTGGAAACCGTATAGCAATACAAACGTTGCGGCCACTACGATGGCGGTTAACAAAGTCACCACGATTAAGACTGTTTCGAGGGGCCTGTTTTTATAACGTACGTTCATAAATAGTGAACAGTATCCAGTGAATAGTGTTCAGTTAACAGCATTTAGCAGGCAGCATTGATGCAGCCCGACCGACTACACACTTACAATTTGTTAGTGCAAGTTTTATCCTGTCTGTAGAGCAATTGCCAGAATATTCTGTGCATTAGGTTGGCTTGCGGTTTTACCGCCACGCTTTTTTGGTGATTTGAGTCGGTATTTTTTTCAGCAATTAGTCCCTGGCTCGCCTGTTACGTGCACAGGTGTACCACATAGCACTTCGGGAACCGGGACCCGTTCGCCCAATTCTCCTGAAACGGGCCGATAATTGAGTAGTACCATCCCTTTTTTTAGAAATATCTTAAAATGTCTCTTGACGAAAATAGTTGAACTGTTAAAACAGTGCGCGTTGTGCTCACCCAGACAGGGTGCGATATTGCACACCACTTATTTGTTATTCCCGCGAAGCTTGTCCCTGCGAAAGCAGGGAGCGGGAATCCAGTTTTAACCATTTGAATTTAGATATGCTTACATCCCGATTTATCGGGGTTTGTATTTGTTTCGGATTTCGATATTAGTGCTTCGGATTTATATTAACGTAGGGTGCGATGTTTCGCACCACTCCCCTAAAACATCTCCGCATCTATTTTATTGCCTGCCCCGTACTACTTTGCTTTTTAAGTTAGTTCGGGGGCCAACCGCCGTGGGCGGCGATTGTCTCGTTGTTCCAGATTGTTAGCCGACGAAAAGTCATTCTGAGCGCACATAGCCTTCAGCCCTGAGCGTAGTCGAAGGGGAAGAATCTCAACCTACTCCAGCATCCGGCATCGAGTATCCGGCATCGAGTATCCGGCATCGAGTATCCGGCATCGAGTATCC
>CAZLWL010000041.1:0-20345 GCA_964563335.1 uncultured Pirellulales bacterium | reverse complement strand
CATAAAAAAGCGGTCAAGGCTGTCCCCATCAAACATTTTACCGGCAAAAGGGGCACTTTGCAATAATTTTAGTCGTTTTTCCCCAAAAGGCTTGACAAACGGAGATTCTCTGGTGAAATTGGGTTTGTTTGGGTTTGTTTTCGGCGCATCTGCAAAGAGGAGAATTTTCATAATCCTTTGTTAAAACAGAACTTACGTTGATTTGAGTATTTAGCAAATTGGGTTTGTTTTGTATAAAAGACTCGATGCTCGATTCTGGATTCTCGATGCTCGATGTTGAGCTTTGCGAAATCCCGATAAGTCGGGGCTGGATTCTGGATACTTGATGTGAGGTTTCGGTAGCCATGATACTGCCTCCTGATTTAGTGTTTACTATTCCCTTATAATAGTTAGATGTATATTATACAAGAAGAGATGTTGGATGTCAAGTGAATTTTTAAAGAAATGGAAATTTTATTAGACACGGATTAACGCAGGATTTACACGGTTAAACCAGGTTTTTTAAAAAAAGAGGGATTTTTTTCTTGCGTTATCGGATGTTTGTGATAAGATAGGGTGCTTAGAGATTGAGCAACCGTTGTTTTTTAACAATTAAACCCCGTTAGAAAGCTCGGATGTGGCTTTCTTTCTAACGGGGTAAATAGCGTTTTGCACTGAATTTTTGGCCTGGATTTTTCAAAGCCACAGAGGCCACAGAGAGTTAAGTGTTTTTTATTAAAGAAGTTATGGTATTTGGTGCGATTTTGGCGGTTTTTGTGTAAATTACAGTCTTTAATTTTTGGCGTTTCAGTCAAAACCGCCAGCGGTGGGCTAAAGGTCAGGATAGCGCTCTGAGGTAGATGATTTTGACTCCACCAAAGGCGTAAAATTTCCTGCTGAAGTAATCAATTGGAACAGCGGTGCCCTTTTTGGTGTGCCGCAAAATGTTAACAATTTTTCAGGAGGTTACACAAAATGGTTACTCAAATTGAACGGATGTTAGTAGAAGCCTGGGAAAAGTTTTGTGATTACTATGACACAAAGGCTCCCCGATATCAAGAGTCGTGGCGGCCTGAACTTGATAGAGCAGGCGCTTTGATATCGCATTGGATTTGTTGGGATGAATATGATTTGGCGTTTCATATTGGAAGGTTTTTTTATGATATCCTGAAGGAGAAAAAAGAAAGTCTGTTTTCGAATATCGAAATGCATTTTGAGAAAAAGGTTGACCATATTAATTTTCCAGATGATTATGTGTTTGCAGATCGCTTAGATGAATTAAGGGAACGACTTGGGAGATGGACTAAAGTTGACATGATAGTTGCTTATGACAATATACCTTATCGTTTTTTGTTATGTGCTGAAGTAAAATGCTTCCGTGGTCCACCTAACTATCACGATAATGAAACACCGATTGATAAGATAAACGCTGATATAGAAAAATTGAAAGCTCTTAGAGATTTGGAGATAGCCAAAAGGGTTGTTTTTGTGCTTTTTGATGATTATTACTGGTACACAGATGAAAATGCTGCAAATGCAATTCAGGAAAGATTGGACGAAATCAGAAATGAGAATGGTATTACAGTGTTATCCCATACGTCAGAAGCAAAATTAGAGAACTATTAACAGTGAATGTGGGTTTAGACCTGATTGTTGAGTTTTAATCAGAAAAGAGCAGCATTTAACCCAAAAAAGTTGAGAAACAGGGAGATTTTGGTTGTGTCGCTGTCTGTTTTGTGTTATTCTGAGACAGAAGTTGAGATGTTGTTTGGGTTTTTGACAATTAAATACGAAACTGTACTGTACTTTTAGCGTTTTACTCCAAAACTGGGAAAGATTGGGAACCGAAAGAACGCACGAAAGTCGGTGCTCGTTTGCCTACCGGCAAAACGGGCGCTGCTTGAGTGTCTTTCGGTAAGCCTTCCCAGGCTTGGAGTAAGCACAACATAGCGGTGCCCTTTTTTGTGGGCTGAAAAACAATAACAATTTTTGGGAAGGAAAAAGAGATGAAGATACCTTTAGATAAGGTTATTGAGAAGGTTGTAGCTCTTGGAGTACCAGGACTTGTTTTGGTTATAGTAATAGCAACAACTGGTCTTGCTGGTGGTGCGGCTATTGTAGCCGCATTAGCAGCCTTGGGTGGTCCCTTTGGCATGATGGGAGGTCTTTTAGTATTGGCTTTACTTGTGTTAATCTCCAATGCAATTGCTGAATACGGTGTGAAACGGGTAGGTAATCTTGTCATACGCGGTCTCATGAAAAAAGGAATGTCTAAAGAAGAAATTAATAAGAAGATAGATAGCTACTGGTTTCTTTCAGATAGTCTAAAGAAAAAGTTGAAGGATATGGTGAACGACTATCAAGTAGATGATGAAGATGGACAAGCTGAACCTTCGGCTTAGTGGTCTGGTTTTAGTAACAATTTTTTGAGAATGGATGGCGTAATATGGGGTATTATATTTACAGGAATTGGAGGGCACAAAAGACAGCCCGAATCCATAAAGCTGAATGTGGACAGTGTAAAATGGGGAAGGGATGCCATCTAAATCCGCGGGGTAAGGAAAACGGCGAATGGTCGAAAAGGTTTAAAAACCTTAAAGATGCAGAAAATGACGCAAGGAAACTATACAAGGGAAAGCGTCTTAAATTAAAGTACTGTAAAACATGCAAACCAGAGAAATCATAAGGACTTTTTAAGGAAAGCATCCGGTGGAACTGTATTAGCCATAGTTTCGAGAAACGTCATATGAGAGAATGGGTCTGCGTCTGGCGCAATGTAAATATTAACAATTTTAGAGAAGGAGAAGGAACATGGAAAAGACCAGGTTGATTATTTGTATTATATTGGTGTTAGTAGTAGCAAACGAAAAGGCTATGAGCGTTCAGGTCTTCGACCCCGCTTATCAAGTTGAAACGTACATATCATACGTTCAGTCACCTGAAATGGGAGGAATGACTTTTGACCCCGAAGGAAATCTGTATGTTGCCTATGGAAACACAACTTATAACAATGGCGGAATTGACGTTATCACACCCAGTAAGGGTGTGACCCAATTAACAACCGCCTTAAATGACCCCCGTGGAATTATTTGGACTGGTGGCACATCCTATGGAGAATACCTGTATGTTGCTAATCCGGGGAGCCGGCAAATAAAGCGTGTGTCTTTAGACGGTAGTGTATCAGCGTTTTGCGATATAGGTAGTGCCCATCCGATTGAATTAGACCGTATTGGTAACTATGGCGGGTATCTTTATACTGGCACTCGGAGCAACGACCGTATTGAAAAAATTTTCCCTGATGGTCAATCAGAACTTTTTAGTGATTTTCCGTATGCACTAACTGAAGGAGGACCATTGAGCATTGCATTTGACCCTGGGATAGACTACGGAGGTCTGATGTATGTTGGAACAGGTTCTTACCTTGATATAGATTGGATAGGTGTATACAGCATAGACACAAATGGTAATCCTACAAGGTTTGCACCAGATATCGTTGGGGCCAACGGGATAAAATTTGACTCTACCGGGATGTTTGGAACCGAACTTTTCGTACTTGGCATAGAGATTCTTGGTGGGCCAAGAAATATCTGGTGTGTTAATCCTGCGGGTGAAGCAATAAAGTTTGCAGGTTCAGCAGATAGCTTTACTTTTGGTCCAGACGGAGCGATGTATGTACATGAGCACAGTGATGACATAGTAACCATAAGTAGAATCAGCCTTATCCCTGAACCAGCCATCGAAGTTACTGTTGATATAAAACCCGGGTCGTGTCCCAATCCGCTTAATGTCAAAAGTAAGGGCGTGGTTCCTGTAGCTATCTTAGGCTCAGCGTACCTTGATGTAACGACCATAGATGCAGGTTCGATTTTCCTCAACGGTGCGCGGAACGTCCGCAGCGGCTATGAAGATGTGGCTGGATTTATTGCCGATGCCAATGACTGTGAGTGTACTGCGCTCGGCCCTGACGGTTATCTTGATCTGACGCTCAAGTTTATGACTCAGGACATTGTCGCAACTTTCGGTGAAGTCAACCATGATGATGTATTAGAGTTGCAGCTTGACGGCGTGTTGTATGATGAGACACCGGTTGAGGGGGCAGATTGTGTTGTTATTCGTGGTAAACATAAGCCCATCAACAAAGCGGACATCAACAAAGATGGTGTAGTTAATATGTTAGATATTGTTATGGTAGCCGGCAATTGGCTGGAATCCAGCATTGTAGAAGATTAACCAGCCATACTCTTGGTTCTCGGCCCCTGGCTGGGCCGGGGTGACAAAAGAAGCGAAAAGTGTAAAATGCAAAGCGCGAAGCGAAAAGCCATAGTGTAAAATTAAAAGTCAAGACCCCGCGTGAAACGCGGGGCTAAATATCGCTGGGATTGGGGCGTTGCAGACATTGACGAGAGAAACCCCTGCCAGCGGCCGGGGCTAAATAGGGATGTGGTATGCACGGCCAAACGGGCTGGATTCCCGCCTTCGCGGGAATGACAAGTAAGTCCGTGGTGACAAAGGGGTGTCCCGATCTTGTCGGGATTGAGAAGAAACCGCTGAACAATACCGCCCAAGTGTTGACCGGGGAAGGAATGAAAGCAACCAACGTAACGTGCCGTCGCCGAATACGAGTTTTACGGCCATAGCGGGCGGTCAACCCCGACACGGCCCCGAGGTATCGGGATTTCGCAAAGCTCAAGATTTCGCGTTGCTCAACATCGAATGTGGAAGCCCGACAAGGCGAGATGCTTTGTGCATGCAGGGTCGGGCGGCTTGCGCCGCCGCGCTTTTGTAGGAAAAACGGATATATTTGCACCGCCGCGCTTTTGGGTGATTACGCACTTATGGGTGATTAAAAGATCGAATATCCCTTCGGCAGGCTCAGGGCAAGCGGCTTTTTTTCTCGCATCTACCAGACCAATTGTGATATACTACTATAGTTGAGTTTTCTCTCTCTTCCCGCAATGGGAAGGCTGCCGCTTGCCGCCTCCAAAATTCTCCTTCTCAGAAGGGCAGGCGGCCTGCACTTGATTCGCAGTTATCCTTGTGGTATACTTTATGTGGTTTCTAATCTGAGCCTTTTCAAAAAGGAATTGTGTAATGGCAAAAAGCAAAAGAGGTCATGGCCGTAAATGGACCGCTAAAGAGGTTGCGCTATTGAAGGAGTTATATCCTGAGTGCCCCATCCCCGAAATTGCTAAAAGGCTCGGCAGAACTGTTGTCGCCATAACGGGCAAAGCACGTTTCTTGGGAATCAACCGAAAAAGCTGGTGCGACAAGCTATGGACTGCTGAGGAGCTGCAATTGCTTAGGGAACTGTATCAGACCCACGAGGATATACAGGACATAGCTGAGAGAATCGGACGGTCTCCGAACACAGTCAGGGTTAAAGCGTATAACCTCGGGTTTAGCAAACGCCGCAGAACTTATAACTTGTAATTGAAGGCGGCTTTCGCCGGATTTTGCACTTGACAGATGCTCCTTTTTGTGGCGCTCTATTATTACCCTTATTTTTTCCATTGCTCTTCTGTCCCTTCAATCTGAGACGATTCCCAAACCAGTTGATTTGTGCTCTTTCCATGCCTACATTCTACCGGCAAAAGGGACCGTTTGCAACAATTTTGACCATTCTGGACAAAAAGTGCTTGACTGGTAGCCAGAGTGTGATTAGAACCCTCAGCGCTCATCCTTCTCGGCTTTGGGACGGTTATGTTGAGAAGAAAAGGTTGCATTGTTAGTTGCCGCAGTCCTGGCGAGGCGATACAATGAGGCCATGAAGCCGTCGCCAGTTCCGCCAGGCAGATGCGGACAAGACGGCCGGCAACACGGCCTATAGCGGGGGCCATATAACTCATGAAAGAGAGCGCGCGAGATGAGCGGCTTATTCTACAAATTAGGCAAGATGGTCGGACCGAGTGTTCGCAAGGTCAACTGGATATGGCAATCAATGACCGCCGGCGAAGCTGACGCTATCCGTGCAGAACACGAGGTCGGGCAGGACCTGGCACACGAAATCAGGAACCGGTTGGAGGTTGACACAGAACCACGGGCCGGGCAAATGTTGAACAAGGTGGGTCATCATCTGGCCGCTTGCTCCTCCAACAAGCTTCGCACATTCAGCTTTGAAGGTATCAAGGGCACTGAACCCAACGCTTTCGCCCTGCCGGGCGGATTCATCTTCGTGAGCCGGTCACTGCTCCAGCTTTGCGAGTGGAACCAGGACGAGGTTGCTTTCATCCTTGCTCATGAGATGGGCCATGTCATCCGGGGACATGCGATGGGTCGAATCATCGCCGATTCGGCAATTGCTGTCGGGTCAAAGGCCATGCCCATTCGCGGCCTCGTCGCGAGCTGGCTCGGCCAGGTGGGTGTGAAGTTCCTCCAAAGCGCGTACTCGCAAGATATAGAGTTGGAAGCTGACAGACTCGGGGCACGTCTGGCTGCTGCTGCCGGCTACGATACCGGCGCCCCTACGCAATTACTGGCCCGTCTGAGTGAACTGAGTCGTCCTGCCAATCAATTCGGTGTTGGGAATTACTTTTCCTCTCACCCGGCCTTTGGCCTCCGTATTCAGAATATTGACCGTCTGCTGCGTAAGCGAACTAAATGACGGTTCTATCGCAGCGGAGTGGTTGGGCTCTTATACCAATTGTATTTAATATGTGCGCTTGGCGTAATGGCAATTTGCTACGTAGCTGCTATTTACCCGTCGCTTACGGAGGTGGCGAAGAAGATACGCGATTTCAGTTTGGTCGCGGCAGCAGGATTATGGTACAGTATGGATAGTTGTGCTATAATGTCGTCATGGCTGGTGTGAGTATTGTAAGTAATAGTGATAGATAGGTAGTGCCCATGTGGTTCATTAAGGAGACATTACGCAGAGAGGGCAAGCCGATGTGTCCGAAGTTTCCAGGCTGTTTTCGAAGTCGCCTTTTGAGATTTTCCGCAAAGATTTCTCTTTGGGCGGCAGTTCTGATTATCGTCGGGCCGAGTTGGGGCTGTAAAAAGTCGCCGGCTTCTGCGGTACACACTCGGGCCCAACGCGGCAACGGCACAGAACAGGCTCTTGGCAAAAGCCCTGAAGATGCACGGGTGCGTCGGTCTGGCCATAAGCACCGGGCCTTTACCGAAAGGCGAGCCGAGCGGCTGAGCATGGTGGACCGGCAAATCCGCAGAAGGGGTATTAGCGACCCCAATGTATTGGCCGCCCTTAAGACTGTGCCCCGACATTCATTTGTCAACTCGCGCGACATGCGCCGGGCCTACAACGACCACCCTCTGCCCATCGGCCACGGCCAAACCATAAGCCAGCCGTACATCGTGGGCTATATGACCGAGGCCCTGAAGCTTACCGAAAACTTTAATGTGTTGGAGATAGGCACAGGCTCCGGGTATCAGGCCGCGGTTTGTGCGGAAATTGCGAGCCAGGTCTGTACGATTGAGATTATCGAGGCCCTTGCCAAATCAGCGAAGAAGTGCTTGAAAGAATTAGGCTACGCCAACGTATTCGTAAAGAACGGGGACGGCTATTTCGGGTGGCTGGATAAAGGGCCCTTTGACGCGATTATAATAACGTGTGCAGCGGGATTTGTGCCGCCGCCTTTGATTGAGCAGTTAAAGCCGGGGGGAGTAATGATCCTGCCGTTGGGCAGCCCGTTTGGATATCAGGTGCTCGTGGTGGTTACAAAGGACGCTAAAGGAAAAGTCTCGAGCAAAGAGCTTTTGCCTGTTCGGTTTGTCCCGATGTTAGGACGGGTAGAGCGTGGGCGTTAAGAAGCGGCTGTGAAATGGTTGCATTGCCGGTAGTCATCCTGTGTGTTTCGGCAGCGGCGCTCGGGCTGGAACTTATCCTGATGCGAGCACTGTCTATCGCCCACTGGCACCATTTTGCCTATCTGGTCATCAGTACTGCGTTGCTCGGCTTCGGCAGCAGTGGCACGCTGATTACGATTTTTCAGAGATTCTTTCGAAAACACCATCTTCATTGTCTTTGGTTCTTTGCCGTTGGTCTTGGGGTGTCTGTGCCTGTTGTTTTTTGGCCGGCCCAGCATATACGGTTCGAGCAGATGCAGCTTGTGTGGGACGGGCGGCAGATAGTTTATCTGCTCGGATACTACCTGTTATTCTTCGTGCCCTTCTTTTTTGCAGGTGGCTGCATTTGCCTTGCTTTTACAGTGTGCCCAGAAAAAGCACATCGACTTTACTTCTTCAATATGGTCGGTTCCGGGGCGGGAGCGCTCGGTGCTGTGGTACTGATGTATGGGCACAGCCCCGAGCGGTTGCTGCTGGTAGTAAGCGGTGCCGCCTTTCTTGCTGCCCTTGTACTGGCGTCGAAAATATCGGTCCGTGTAGTCGTGGCCACGCTTATTTGCGCATGTGCGATATTTGTCCTCTTTATGCCGCGAGGGTTCATTGGACTAAAGGTGCGCCTTTCCGAAAATAAATCGCTGGTTTACTACAGTGCCTTGCCCAACTCGAAGATTCTGGCAACTCGCTACAGCCCGTTGGCGCGTCTGGATATCATCCAGGCCCCGGCTATCCGTTATGTGCCGGGCTTGAGTATCGGCTACGACGGCAAGATTTGCGAGCAGGCGCTACTCATCAGCGATGCCGACGGTATCTCGACTATCAATCGTTTCGAACAACTTGAGGACCTGCAATGTTATGACAACATTACTTCCGCTTTGGGGTATCACCTGTTTGTCGGAGCCAACGTCTGCATTATAGGTGCAGGCGGCGGCAGTGATGTTGCACAGGCAATTTACCTCGGCGCCGGGCAGGTTACGGCCGTTGAGATGAATCCGCAAATAATCGAACTGCTTGAGGGACGCTTTAGTGAATTGGCGTCCGATATTTTCAAAAGGCCGAAAGTTAAGACCGTGATAGCGGAGGGTCGAAACTTCCTACAAACCACTAAGGACCGATTTGACATTATTCAAATTTCATTACTTGACTCATTCACGGCTGCGGTTGCGGGGCTTTATGCCTTGAACGAAAGCCATCTTTACACGGTTGAAGCTATCTCAAAGGCCCTTGACAGACTTACCGCAGATGGTTTGCTGAGCATCACGCGCACATTAAAGACTCCGCCCCGTGACAGTTTGAAGATGCTTGCGACTGTAGCCCAGGCCCTGCGCAGGCGCGGAGTTTCCCAGCCCGGCGGCCATATCATCATGATTCGCAGTTGGGCAACGGCCACGATTGTCGTCTCGCCAACAGTCTTGCCGGCATCAGCCGTGTCGGTTGCCCGCCGATTCTGCGACCAGCGTCGTTTTGACCTGGTTTATCTGCCCGGTATCCAGACGGAAGATGCAAACCGGTTTCATGTTCTGGCGGCACCCGCATACTACGCCGGTGCCGGAGAGATTCTGGGCGCCAGCGCTGAGAGGTTTTATAAAGATTACGCTTATCAAATTCAGCCCGCTACGGACGACCGGCCGTACTTTTTCGATTTCTTCAAATTGAGGGCCCTGCCTCAGATGATTCGCCAGATGCCGCATAATTGGCTGCCGTATTCCGAATGGGGCTACCTTATCCTGCTGGTGACGCTGGCCCAGGCTGTGGTTGTGAGCATATTGTTTGTTCTTGTACCACTCGCTTTTGCAAGACCGCTCAAATCCGCCCCGAGCGGTAAGCCGGCGGTGCTTGCTTATTTTCTCCTCTTAGGCTTTGCATACATGTTCCTGGAAATGGGCTTTATCCAGAAGATGACGCTCTTAATCGGCGACCCTGTCTTCGGGGTTGCGGTTACATTAGCCGGCTTTCTCGTATTTTCCGGGTGCGGCTCTTTGGTCTCGGCTCGTCTGATTCGCTCCGGCGCGCGGCGAATCCGGATTGCAGTGATAGCTATAATTATCGTGGGTGTAATAGAAATAAACCTGCTCAAGTTCGGCTTTGACTGGCTGGTTGGCTTTTCGCGCGTCTGGCGAATAGGTTTGGGCCTGGCAATTTGCGCACCTTTGGCTTTTTTTATGGGTATGCCGTTTCCCACCGCTTTGGCCGAGTTGAGCAAGCGCAATCAAGCTTTAGTGCCGTGGGCGTGGGGGATTAACGGCTTTGCTTCTGTGACCGCGGCGGTCTTGGGCACGTGCCTGGCTATTTCGTTGGGCTTTACATTGCCGGCGTTGATAGCTTTGTGTGGATATTTCCTCGCTGGCCTTATTTCAGGGCGCATTTGCAGCCATAACCAATAATTCCAGGTCGTGCATCATGGGCAAGGTTAAATGTGATATTCGAATAGGCACGTCAGGTTGGCATTATAATCATTGGAGGGAGCTGTTTTATCCTGCCAAGCTGCCGAAAAGCCAGTGGTTTGAGCATTATGCAAAGCATTTTGATACGGTTGAGATTAACAACACCTTCTACCAACTGCCGAAGGAAGTGTCTGTGGAAAGGTGGCACGCCCAGGGGCCGGCCGACTTTGTTTATACGGTAAAGGCCAACCGGTATATCACTCATATCAAGAGGTTAAAAAATGCTGCCGAGCCACTTCAAACATTTTTTGAAAGGGTCGGTTTGTTAGAGGAAAAACTCGGCCCTATTCTTTATCAATTGCCCCCGAGCCTGCATCAGTCCCTGGATTTGCTCCGAGATTTTGTCAAACTACTTCCGAAGAAGTCAACTGCCGTTTTCGAATTCAGGCACAAAAGCTGGTTCTCTAAAGACACTTTCCGGATGCTCGACAAGTTCGGCTGCAGCTTCTGTATTCACGACATGGCCGGCATCGAGACGCCCCGAGTGTTAACCGGCGGTATCATTTACATTCGATTTCACGGCCCGACGGGCAAATACGCCGGCAGCTATTCAAAGACTTCACTACGAGACTGGGCCGGCTGGATTAGAGACAATATCGGTAAAGCCCGCGGTGCTTACATTTATTTCAATAATGACACCAACGCTTATGCAGTTAATAACGCAAAGACATTGAAAAAGGAACTGTTGTAAATAGATTCCGCATGGGCAATCCCGACATGTCGGGACCCATCCTACCGGCTTCGGCTCCGAACATGGTAATTTTAGATTGTATATTTTATATTTTGTGGAATCACCAGATGTTTCAAGATAGGTAGGTATGTGAATTATGCAGTCGGAATCGGTTAAAATTTTATTAACGGGTCTGCCGGGCTGTGGTAAGACAACGGCTTTGATGCGGATTATTGCGAATCTCGACAGCAAAAAAGTGGCAGGTTTCTATACGCAGGAGATTCGCGAAAGGGGTGTGCGCAAGGGTTTTCGCTGGAGGAGCCTGGATGGAGCCGAGGGGATACTTGCTCATGTTGATATTAGAGGGCGCCAGAGAGTGGGTAAATACGGCGTGGACGTGGCGGGATTTGAAAAATCCGTTGTGCCGATTCTGGATATTGACCGGACCAGTGCGGAGCTTTTCGTTGTTGATGAGATCGGCAAGATGGAATGTTTTTCGGAAAAATTTGCAAGCGCAATACATCGGCTGTTTGATTCCGACAGAACGGTATTAGCCACTGTGGCACAGAAAGGGGGAGGCCTGGTCGCTGAAGTAAAGGCTCATCCAGAGGCCAGATTATTTCGTCTGACTCGCCAGAATCGCGACGAGACAATCGCTGAAATCTTACAGATATTGCCGTATTTGAACAGGTCTGTATGACAGTAAAGCGATGCTGCTTCGAAATGCAGGAGAGCTCACCACGGCTGGAGGGTAAAAGCAGGTGAGTCGGCGACATGTTCTGAGCCGCCGGTTTTTATTACCTGAACCATCTGGGCGGCCCAGTCGTCGATTATGTGTTCGGCGTGTGAGTACCACGTCAGATTGGCTACGCTTACCAACGACGACTTGCCGTGCTCACGGTCGGCAAAGGTTGCGATGACTTTGCCGGTTGCTCCATCGCGCAGCCTGGCCTCCATGGCTACAGTGCCGTGATCTATGGTTACCGCAAAGATCATACCGGCGGCATTTAGCCAAACCTTGGTGGGAACGAGCTGGACGAGGGCTATCTCCAGAACAAGAGTGCGTGGGCCGGGCAAATAGGCCGGTCTAAACCGCTTGTCCGGGTCCGAATCAAAGGAGTCACAAACCTTAGTCCACATATAATCTGCGATTCGCTGCGAGTCCTTTTGGCGGTCAACCGCGAAGGCGGCACTTTGCCACCAGTCGGCCTTGGTGAGATAATATGTATTTACCGGGGCCACCAATATCCGGGTGTACCCCTCCCAGTCGGTGTTGGGGTTATACCAGACACGATGAAATGGTGATTTGTCATCTTCTGTCATTATCTCGTGGTTCTGAATGAAGCCTGCCGGCGGAGCGGGGGTGGCTTTGCAGCCGACCAAAATGAGCATGATACCAATCAGGACAGTTAGATAGATAATCCAGCGTTTTGTTTTCATTTGGCAGTCCTGTAACTCAACACGCCGATGCCTTGGACCACTTGTCTTATACGATAAACGCTAATTGTACGCTATGGGGCGCCGGGTTTCCAATCGTTTCTCCGGCAAAGCCGATATAGATATTTCAAATGCTTGATAGCCAACGGTCGGTACTGAAGGATGGGCCGTCAATAGATGATGGCGGTAACTTCTTCGATGGTCATGAGGATTTGTCGGGTGTCGGCCGGATTTGTGATGACGGCATCGAAGCCTTTCTGATGGAGGGCCGCGACTTCAGCTTCGCTGATACTATTTGCGATGGCGACTACCTTTGCGCCGCTTAAGTCTTCATTTGTCCTGACATATTTGCAGACCTGGGTGGCGTCGATGTCGTGCGCCATGAGGTTGACCATGAGGACGTGCGGGACGAGTTTTTGTGCGATCAGACCGGCGTCAAAACTGTTCTGTGCGGTCTGGACCTCGTAATTACTCCTGGTCTGCAGTGCGTTGGCGAGGTTTTCGGCGGCCTCCCAGTCACTGTCGATAACGAGGATTCTCATTTTGCCGAGTTCGACGGCATCAGTGGGGATGTTGTGAGCCTTCATAAAGCGGATGAGTTCGTTAGTGGGGATTCTCCGGTCTCTCGAGCCTGGTATGCGGTAGCCCTTTAACTGGCCGGAGTCGAACCATTTAGTGACTGTGCGCGGGGCCACATTACATATCTCTGCGACCTGTCCGGTCGTTAAAACATCTTTTCTTTTTTGCATATCGAAACACCCATATCCCGATGCCGCAAATCGGGCGAGATACTAATCTCACGGGATTAGGCCGGCAAGAGTATCCGCAAGAATACCTCTGTCCGGGTTTTCCAGCGTAGTTTTATTCGGCGCAATTGGGAGGCAATTTCAGTTAGAATTGGCAAAAATGCATTTTTTTTCGTTACGGGCGTGGTTTTAGGCAGAGCGGGTCCAATAATAAATCCGCGATTGGCGGTTCTTTGGCTAAGCTGGTGTGTTTAGGCACTCAGTAACTGACAAAGATTATTAGTTTGGCCGGCATTTTGGAGTTTTGGACCTTGAAAACCTTCATAATTCGAAAAACCAGAGGAAAAGAACTCAATTTTTGAAAATAAGGCTTTAGCTGCAATTTTCTCTTGACTGGCGCGGAAAATCCTGTATGATATGGTTTATAGTAGCATCTTTTGAAAGGCTTGAACTGGTAGCAAAGCTATAAGAACACCGGCGACATAAGGAAAGGGCGAAAGGCATTTTGGCAATATAGATATAAAATGACTTTGCCGAGTCCGGATTTTCCGAAGCGTCGGTGAGTATGGTGATTTGGAAATCTGTAGATAAAGGCGTTTACCCGGCTAAGGAACGATTGAGCCTGGTGCGGAGAGTAAGTTTGACCGGTTTGTCAGGAAAACAAAGTTCATCGACATGAAGACGGTGAGTTTTTCTATAGACTACCGGTGCGCCATTTTGTTAACGCTTTTTTGAAATAGATTACATCAATCATTTACACTTCTTTGTCAGCTTTTCCTGCCAGAGGCTTAGGTAGTCTGTCAATATTGTATCTGTGAGTATGTAAAGTTTGAAGTGCCTAAAGTGCCTAAAGTTAAAATAATCAATCCCGATTTCATCGGGACTGGCGAAGCCTAATAACTTTAGTTCACTTTAGCTCACTTTAGTTCACTTTAGCTCACTAACAGATTTAAATTTGACAAACTACTATGTAGTTTTGCATTTGCGCAACATGGAATAAGTATATTGATTAGGCGGGCTTAACGGAAAGGTAAGAACGATGAACATACCGGAACAAATTGATACGATATTCATAGGGATTTTAGGTGTTATCTCGGGGGGGGCGATTGCGCTTTTGCTGCTGCAGCTTGTTTTCAGGAAGCGAACCAGGAAAGTGGAAGAAGAACTGCAAAGCCGGATAGAAAGTGCCAAGCGTGAAGCGGAAAACATTGTCAAGTCGGCCCAACTGGAGGTGGCAGAGGAAATAATCAGGAAAAGAGAGGAGTTTGGCGCCGAGATGAATCGTATGCGGTCGCAACTTCGCAGCCAGGAGAAACGATTCAGTAAACGTGAAGATGTATTGGACCGTCAGGGTGAACAACTTGGTCAGCGTGAAAAACAGTTGAGGGAATCCGAGCGTGAGTTGAACCGAAAACGACAAAGTTGTGAGACAAAGAGCAGACAGCTTTCGAACCTGATTGCCCAGCAGAAGAACCAGTTGCTGAAGATTACCTCAATGGATATAGAAACGGCCAAGCAGTTGCTGCTGGCGCGTCTTGAGGATGAGTGCGAACATGAGATGAGCGCGTTAATTCAGCGTAAGGTTGCCGAAGCCGAGGAAGCAGCAGAGTCAAAGAGCAGGGAGATTATCAACACAGCTATTCAGCGTTACGCGGCGGAGCAGACGTGCGAGGCGAGCGTCTCGACGGTGGATATTCCCAACGATGAGATGAAAGGCAGGATTATCGGCAGAGAAGGCAGAAATATCCGGGCATTCGAGAAGGCCACCGGCGTTGATGTGATTGTGGACGACACTCCCGGTGTCATTGTTGTGAGCGGATTTAACCCGATACGGCGGGAAGTAGCAAGGCAGAGCATGGAAAGGCTCATTCAGGATGGTCGCATCCATCCGAGCCGAATTGAAGAATTAGTGGCACAGACGAAGAAGGACGTAAACCAGAAGGTTCTGCAACTCGGCAAGGAAGCGGCGGTTGAGGTTGATGTTCGAGGCCTTAACAACAAGATTCTGTCGCATATAGGGTCACTGCACTACAGGACGAGCTATGGACAAAATGTGCTTCGGCACAGTATAGAAGTGGCGTTTTTGACGCAGGTGATGGCAGACGAACTGAACCTTGACGGCTCTGTAGCGAGGCGAGCGGGATTTCTGCATGATATCGGCAAGGCTATGGATCGTGAGATGGAGGGCGGACATCCCACAATTGGTGCGAATTATCTGAAGCGGTTTAATGAGTCTTCGATCATATTAAACGCGGTGGAAGGACACCACGGCGATATTGTGGCTGACAATCCCTATACGCCGCTGGTGGCGGCGGCCGATGCAATCAGTGCTTCCCGTCCCGGGGCACGGCGTGAGACGCTGGAAAGGTATATTAAGCGGCTCGAGAAACTGGAGGAGCTTTCGAGTGGGTTCAAGGGCGTGGAAAACTGTTATGCGATTCAGGCCGGTCGTGAGGTTCGAGTGATTGTCGACGCCGAGAATGTTGACGATGAATCTGCCATGAAGATTGCCCGCGATATTGCCAAAAAGATCGAGGAAGAAATGACATATCCCGGTGAGATTAAAGTAACATTGCTGCGTGAGGTTCGTTGCGTGGAATACGCCCGCTAAAAATTTTCTATTTACTATTTACTATTTTCTATTTACTTTGATACCCATATTCTCTGGTGGGTGTTAGGGCTTTGATATGAAGATAAATATTCTTTGTGTTGGCGATGTTGTGGGACGGCCTGGCAGGCATATTCTTTCGCAGAGACTGTCCGAGGTAGTGAAGGAGCATAACATTGACTGTGTGATAGTCAATGCGGAGAACGCGGCGGGGGGCTCCGGGCTGACAACGCAAATCTATGACAAGCTCCTTAAGTACGGTGTCCACGTTGTTACGCTCGGAGACCATACGTACCGCAGGAAGGAAATCATCCCGATTTTAGAGTCGGCGGATAATATTGTTCGCCCGGCGAACCTGTCACCCGGTGCGGCGGGGAATGATTTTGCGGTATATCAGACGCACAAAGGCGCGGTTGTGGGTGTAGTGGCGCTGATCGGTCGGATGTTTATGAAGCCTGCGGATTGTCCATACGCGAAGATCGACAATATGTTAGGCCGCTTGCAGCGGGAGGCGGACATAATTGTGGTTGATATGCATGCCGAGGCGACCAGTGAAAAGGTTGCGATGGGCTATTATCTCGATGGGAAGGTCAGTTGTGTTTTCGGTTCGCACACGCACATAACGACGGCCGATGAGAAAATCCTGCCGAAGGGCACGGCGTATATTACGGATGTGGGGATGACGGGGGCGCATGATTCGGTTCTGGGCAGAAAAGTGGAGAATGTAATCAAGGCGTTCCGAACGCAGATGCCTTATCCGTTTGAGATAGCTACCGGCGATGTCCGAATGAGCGCGGTTCTGGTAACGATTGACAGCACAACGAAATGCGCCGAGAGTATCGAGCGGATTCAAATTGCCGAGGTCAGCCCGGAGCACCTCAGCTATGACAGCGATGACGGCCGGCGGGAGTACTACAACAACGGATTCTGATTGAGCCAGTTAATCGGAAAGTTGTAATGTTAGCCAGATTGCACAGTGTTACATTAGAAGGAATCGAAGGGATTATCTGCGAGGTTGAAGTCGATGTCTCCCGCGGGGGATTCGAAAAACCACTAATAGTCGGCCTGCCGGATACCGCCGTAAAGGAAAGCATTGAGAGGGTCCGAAGCGCCATCGTCAACACGGGCTACAATTATCCCGACACGCGATCTCTGATAAACCTTGCCCCTGCCGATGTGAAAAAGGCGGGGCCTGCCTTTGACCTGCCCATCGCTCTGGGTATGTTAGCCGCCTCGGGCGGCCTGCAAAGCGACAGCCTGAAGCGATATATCGTTGTAGGCGAGTTGGCCCTGGACGGCCGGGTGCGACATGTAAACGGCATGCTGAGCATGGCCATGACCGCAGCGCAGAACGGTTTTTCCGGCATGGTTGTGCCGCTGGAAAATGCCCATGAAGCCGCTGTCGTGCAGGACATAGAGGTCTTCGGCGTCGCATCCATGGCCCAGGCGGTTGGATTTCTGACCGGGCAACTGCCTCTTGATACAACCAGCGTAGACGTAGATGAGGTCTTCAACTTCGCCGCTGTTTACGATGTGGATTTCTCCGATGTGAAGGGCCAGGAGAGCGTAAAGCGAGCGCTGGTCATCGCCGCAGCGGGCGCGCACAACATAATGATGATCGGCCCGCCGGGAGCGGGCAAGACAATGTTGGCCCAGCGGATGGCTACTATTCTGCCGCCCCTGACGCTTGAAGAGTCACTTGAAACTACGAGGATTTATTCAGTTGTAGGTCTGCTCGAAAAGAATACCGCGCTTATCGCCACCCGTCCCGTTCGTGCACCCCACCACACGGCAAGCGGCCCGGCTCTGGTAGGCGGGGGCACGGTACCACGGCCGGGTGAACTGAGCCTGGCACATCGCGGGATACTGTTTCTGGATGAATTTGCCGAGTTCCCGCGACATATCCTCGAGATGATTCGCCAGCCGTTGGAAGATGGGACGGTAACGGTCTCCCGGGCCAAGGGAACGATAATCTTCCCGGCGAGGTTCATTCTGATTGCTGCGATGAACCCGTGCCCGTGCGGCTACTTCGGGACGAGCCGGCGAAAATGTAAATGTACGCCGAGACAGATTGAGCGGTATATCTCCAGGGTATCGGGGCCATTGCTGGATAGGATTGATATCCACATCGACGTTCCGCCGGTGAGCTTTGGCACGTTGCGGGGCAAATCCAGCCGTAGGGACTCGGATGTGATAAGACAGCAGGTCGTTGGCGCCCGACAAATCCAGGCCGAGCGTTTCGGCGCCGGCAAACTTATCACAAACGCAACCATGACCCATAAACAGGTGGAGAAATTCTGCCCGTTGGATGAGCCGTGTGAACAGCTTCTCAAGCAGGCAATGATCGAGTTCGGCCTGAGCGCCCGTGCCCACGATAAGATTTGCAAGGTCGCCCGGACAATTGCCGACCTTGACAATTCCTCAGACATCCAGCCGGAACACATCGCAGAGGCCATCAGCTACCGCAAACTCGACAGAAAACTTTAAAACCGCTCAGCACCTCAACAAACTTACCGCATAAAACTCGATTCAGAAAAATCCTGAGCTGGTCCTGGCCTGCTAACTATAATCCGTCACTACCTAAAAAAGGCATACTCGGTATGTCCTTATAGACTGAATTCGAGTAGTTTAGCTCATTGAAAAATCATTTTTTAGTATCTCTTAAACAGCAATTTTGACCATATAATGGCCGTTTTTGAAAATTTTTTGGCAATTAGGCAAATTTTTTTTATTTTGTGTTTGCATTGCAAACTTGTTTGCAGTATATTACAGATATCGTGTAATAAAAAATTTGAACCAGAAAGGAGCAATTTTATGGAAACAGAACAAAATCAAGTCCCCCAGAATGCGGAAAAACTCAAAGAGATACCCAAATGGGCCAAACGCTACGCTGAAAACAGGACAGTGCCTCAGATAATTTTCCATTTAATCTTTCTTTCCTTTGTCGGCGTTGTATTTCTTTCGGTATATTGCTTTTTGCAAAGATGGTTTATATTAGCGTCAATCCTGATGGGGATATACGTGGTTGGTTTCATATGTCTTCTCATCTTTGATGACCGTTTTTTAGATTGGTATTTTGAGAGGAGTGGAGTTCCAGAAAGCAGCGGAGTACAACAGATCAAAAAAGTTATGCCCCTTCCGCTTATAACCTGTGTTGTTATCTCTGTAATATTAGAACAGCAGGGACTATTCCCTGAACATTTGCGGATGCCGATTTCAGCTGTTTATTTATGTCCATTATTAATATTTGCGAACTGGCGATGGGTAAAAGACAGCTTTATAGGGTATCTTTGGGCAGGCTTATATGGAGCATGGGCGATCGCAATCGTATTCAAGGTGCCGATACTGACCTTTCCAGAGCGTTCCGCAGGATATGAGATGATAGCAGTTCCTGTGACAGGTTTAATAACCGGCCTGGTCGCATATGTCTACAGCCGATATGCATTGAAGAAACTAAAAACAGCGGCACATTTGCAGGAGGATACTAATGAACAGTAAGCAAAACAATAAATCACAGGATCATAATAATACGGAAAAACTCAAAGAAATCCCAAAATGGACACGCAAGTATGCCCAAAATCGAACGCTGACTACTTTTGTGTTCATAGTAATGATATGCCTTATGGGTGGCTTTATTGGGATCCCGATAAGTTTTGGGATAGCAGCGTTTATGGGAGGGAATATGCCCCTGACAGGGATTAGCGTTGCTCTGTTAGTTGTCGTATTGATTTTTTATATTATCATACTTGCAAAGTTTGGCGGCAAAAACAAAGGGTTGATTGACCAATTGATAGACCAACGGATATACGGCAAAGAAGGAACCGTATCGATGCCCCAACCGAAATTATCGAAGAAAATGAAATGCCTGGATATTGTTGTTGCAATTGTATACATGGTTTGCTTCTTAGGCAGTATGAATTTGTGCATGGGAGGTTACATTCCAGCCAAATACCTAGTGCCTCTCATGGCACTGTTTATCGTTCCGTTTTTTGTCTTTCAATACTTCATGCAGCGACCGCGGCTTGGGCCCGTACTTTTGATAGCCCCGATACTTTATGCTATTCACGCGATATTGATCCTTGCAGGCGTACCGATTTTTTTCACGGGGACTTTTGGTGTCCCATTGAATATGGGTCTTCCGATACTCGTATATACTTTTTTAGCTTATATGATCGGTCATCTTTACAGCCGTTACGCATTGAAGAAGCTAAAAGGCATCACGCATTCTCAAGGAGACGCAGCTCGTGAAGTTTGACAAGATTATTCATGAGCCGGCAAGATTGAGAATCATGATGATTCTGGCCGGGCTTGAACAAGCGGATTTTAACTTCCTGCTGACGACCCTTAGCTTGACAAGAGGGAACCTGTCCCGGCACGTGGAGAAACTTGAATCCGCAGCCTACATCAAAGTCAAAAAGTCCTTCAAGGGCAAAGTCCCGAATACGAGCTATCAACTTACACAAAAAGGTTCCAAGGCTTTGGCTCAATATTGGGAAAATCTCGATGCTGTTCGTCAATTAGGTCAATCTTGATGAATGCTATAACCTCCGGCTTGCGAGGCATTTTGATTGACTATGTGCGATTGTCGATTTACCATACATATAGTCAGTGGACCTCGGTGAGGACAAGATAGTACGTGAGATTGTATCCCGTCTGGCCGG